>LUYO01000102.1:0-14157 GCA_001603295.1 Rhodobacterales bacterium Alpha_02 | reverse complement strand
CCGCCGCCGGCTGGCGGGCCGACGAGCCGACCTTCTTCGAGATGCTCGGCGTCGCCGTCTACCTGCCGCCGGCTACCACCTTCGATCTTCTCCGCTTCATCGCCGGCCTGCCGCGATCGGGCGTCGTCCTCGACTATGCCGTGCCGCCCGCCTGCCAGTCGCCTGAAGGCCGCGCCGTCACCGAGGCGACCATGGCGGAAACCGCCGGCGGCGGCGAGCCGTGGATCGGCTTCTTCCAGCCGGCGGCGCTCGCCGCCGAGCTTACAGCGCTCGGTCTTTCCGAGCTGGAAGACCTCGATCTTCAGGCGCTCGGACGTCGCTATCTCGGCAAGTCCGTCGTCGGCGACGGCGAATGGGGGCAACACGTCATCAGCGCCCGCCACCCGGATTGAGCGGCGCCCGCGGTTTCGCCTCTGGCAATTTCCGCGCCTTTCCGCCATATAGCCGGGTCTGGACCACAGGGAGCACGACCACGGCATGGCGATCGAGGTGATCACCTTCGGCTGCCGCCTCAACACGGCGGAATCGGAAGTGATGCGGCGGAAGGCGCTCGAAGCGGGCCTCTCCGACGCCGTGCTGGTCAACACCTGCGCCGTCACCGGCGAGGCGGTGCGGCAGGCGAAGCAGGCGATCCGTCGCGCCCGCCGCGCCGATCCCGACGCCCGCATCGTCGTCACCGGCTGCGCCGCCCAGACCTCGCCCGAGCTGTTCGCCGCGATGGACGAGGTCGATCTCGTGGTCGGTAACGCCGACAAGCTCAGCGAGGCCGCCTACCGGGCCATCCCCGACTTCGGCGTGTCGGCCGAGGAGAAGACGCGCGTCAACGACATCATGAGCGTGCGCGAGACGGCGCTGCATCTCGTCGACGGCTTCGAGGGCCGCACCCGCGCCTTCGTGCAGGTGCAGAACGGCTGCGACCACCGCTGCACCTTCTGCATCATCCCGTTCGGCCGCGGCAATTCCCGCTCGGTGCCGATGGGCGACGTGGTGGCCCAGGTGCGCCGTCTGGTCGAGAACGGCTATGCCGAGGTGGTGCTGACCGGCGTCGACCTCACCTCCTACGGCGACGACCTGCCCGGCCGGCCGCGCCTCGGTCGCCTGGTCCGCGCGCTGCTGAGAGAGGTGCCAGAGCTGGCCCGCCTCAGGATTTCCTCCATCGACTCGATCAAGGCCGATCCCGACCTGATGCTGGCGATCGCCGAGGAAGAGCGGCTGATGCCGCACATGCACCTCTCCCTTCAGCACGGCGACGACCTGATCCTGAAGCGCATGAAGCGCCGCCACCTCAGGGCCGACGCCATCCGCTTCTGCGACGAGGCGCGCCGCCTGCGCCCCGACATGGTGTTCGGCGCCGACATCATCGCCGGCTTCCCGACCGAAACCGAAGCGATGTTCGCCAATTCGCTCTCCATCGTCGACGACTGCGGCCTCACCCACCTGCACGTCTTTCCCTATTCGCCGCGCCCCGGCACGCCGGCCGCCCGCATGCCGCAGGTGGCGCGCGGCGACATCAAGACGCGCGCCGCCCGGCTGCGCGAGAAGGGCGACATCGCCTTCGCCGCCCATCTCGACGCCGAGGCCGGCCGCCGCCATGCCGTGCTGGTCGAAAAGGACGGGCTCGGCCGCACCGAACAGTTCACGCTCACCGAGATCGACCGGGGGGCGCCCGGCGAGATCGTGCCGGCCGTCGTCACCGGCCGCACGGCGCGCACGCTCATCTCCAGGGCCGCCTGAGGCGGAGGAAAGCATGTCGGACGACAAGAAGCCGGGCCTGATCGGCCGCTGGTTCGGCGGCGGACGCGAGACGCCGCAGCCGGCCGACACACGTGAATCATTGCCGCCTGAACCGATCGCCGCACCGGTTGCCGAGCCGGCCGCCGCGCCTCCGGAGCCGGAGAAGATCCGCCCCTCGTGGTTCCAGCGGCTGACCGGCGGCATGTCGCGCTCGTCGCAGGCGATCGGCGGCGGCATCGTCTCCATCTTCACCAAGCGCAAGCTCGATGCCGAGACGCTGGAGGAGCTGGAGGACGTGCTGATCCAGGCCGACCTCGGCGTCGCCGTCGCCTCGGCCATCGCCGATCGCCTGTCGGCCGAGCGCTACGGCAAGGACATCACCGACGCCGAGGTGAAATCCGTTCTCGCCGCCGAGGTGGAGAAGGTGCTGGCGCCGGTCGCCGTGCCCTTCGGTCTCAAGCCGGACAAGGCGCCGCAGGTGGTGCTGGTGGTCGGCGTTAACGGCTCCGGCAAGACCACCACCATCGGCAAGCTCGCCTCCAAGTTCACCGCCGAGGGCAAGAAGGTGATGCTGGCGGCCGGCGACACCTTCCGCGCCGCCGCCATCGACCAGTTGAAGGTATGGGCAAGCCGCGCCAACGTGCCGATCGTCGCCCGCGAGGTCGGCGCCGATTCGGCCGGCCTCGCCTTCGAGGCGCTGACCCGCGCCAAAGCCGAGGGCGCCGATGTCCTGATGGTCGACACCGCCGGCCGCCTGCAGAACAAGGCCGAGCTGATGGCCGAGCTGGAAAAGGTCGTTCGCGTCCTGCGCAAGATCGATCCGACGGCGCCGCACGACGTGCTGCTGGTGCTCGACGCCACCACCGGCCAGAACGCCGTCTCGCAGGTCGAAGCCTTCGGCCGCACCGCCGGCGTCACCGGCCTGGTGATGACCAAGCTCGACGGCACGGCGCGCGGCGGCATCCTCGTCGCCATCGCCGAAAAATTCGGCCTGCCGGTGCACTTCATCGGCGTCGGCGAGGGCATCGACGACCTCGAACCCTTCGCGGCGCGCGACTTCGCCCGCGCCATCGCCGGCATCGACGATTGAGCATCCGCCGGAAAAGTTGCAGACTTTTCGGACAAGTAGATGCACGACGAAAGATAGCGCACCCTCGGGCGGCTCCGGATTGCCGGCGGGCGGCGAAGCCGCTATCAGTTCAGTTTAGAATGGGTCGAGACCGCAACGACCCGCCCCGCATCGCCCCGAGGTCCCGATGTCCCTCGCCGAACTCGCCAATCCCTCCCGCTTCCTGGCGCTGGCCGGCCGCCTGATTCCCTGGCTGGCCGGCGTGACCGTGCTGCTGTTCGCGGCGGGCCTCGTCCTGGTCGCCCACTCGCCGGCCGACTATCTCCAGGGCGAGACGGTCAAGATCATGTATATCCACGTGCCCGCCGCCTGGCTGTCGATGCTGGCCTATGGCGTGATGGCCGTCTCCGCCCTCGGCACGCTGGTCTGGCGGCATCCGCTGGCCGACGTCGCCGCCCGCGCCGCCGCGCCGATCGGTGCCACCTTCACGGCGCTGGCGCTGATTACCGGCTCGCTGTGGGGCCGGCCGATGTGGGGTACCTACTGGGAGTGGGATGCCCGCCTGACCTCGGTGCTGGTGCTGTTCATCATGTATCTCGGCCTGATCGCCCTCTGGCGCACCATCGAGGACCCGACACGGGCCGCCCGCGCCGCCGCCATCCTGATCCTGGTCGGCTCGGTCAACCTGCCGATCATCAAGTTCTCGGTCGACTGGTGGAACACCCTGCACCAGCCGGCCTCGGTGTTCCGCGTCGGCGGCCCGACCATCGACGCCGCCATGCTGGTGCCGCTTGGCGCCATGGCGCTCGCCTTCACCGCCCTTCTCGTGACCCTGCACCTCGCCGCCATGCGCAACGAGATCCTTCGCCGGCGCATCCGCGCCCTGGGCCTCACCGCCGCCGGAGCCGCCCGATGATCGCCCTTGGTCCCTATGCCGGTTTCATCCTCCTGAGCTATGCGGCGGCGGCATTCGCTGCCCTCGGCCTGACGCTCTGGGTGGTCCTCGACCATCGCCGCCTCCTGAAGACGATGGCCGCCCTCGAGGCGCGCGGGCTGACCCGCCGCTCGGCCCGCGCCGCCGCCCGCCTGGCGCCGGAGGCCGCCCCGACGGCACCGTCGCTGGAGACGGGGGCGTGAGCGAACCGAAACGCCGCCGCGCCAGCATCCTGGCGCTCGTCCCGCTGCTGCTGTTCGTGGCGCTCGCCGCCCTGTTCTACGGTCGGCTCGGCGCCGGCGATCCGTCCGAGGTGCCGTCGGCGCTGATCGGCAAGCCGGTGCCGGAGTTCCGCCTCGATCCCGTCACCGACCTCGCCCGCGACGGCGCGCCGGTGCCCGGCTTCGCCGCGTCCGACCTCGAGAAGGGTGTCTTCGTCGTCAACGTCTTCGCCAGCTGGTGCGCGCCCTGCCGCGTCGAGCATCCGCTGCTGATGAAGCTCGCCGAGGAGGGCCGCGTCCGCCTCTACGGCCTTGCCTACAAGGACCCCGAGGAGCAGACGCTGCGCTTTCTCAACGGCCTCGGCAACCCCTATGCCGCCGTCGGCGCCGACCTCAGCGGCCGCGTCGGCATCGACTGGGGCGTCTACGGCGTGCCGGAAACCTTCGTGGTGGCCGACGGCCGCATCGCCTTGAAGCTGGTCGGCCCGCTGACGCCGGACCGCATCGCCGCCGAGCTGATGCCGGCCGTCGACAAGGCGCTGAACGGGGCGCCTACTCAGCCGGCGCCGTAATCCCGATAGCCGAAGATGGCGCTGCCGACCCGCACGTGCGTCGCGCCTTGGCCGATCGCCGCCTCGTAATCGGCCGACATGCCCATCGAACGGAAGGCGACGCCGCACCGCCGCGCCAGTTCGTCGAGCAGCGCGAAATGCGGCGCCGGCGGATCGCCGACCGGCGGGATGCACATCAACCCGGCAATGGCGAGGCCATGCACCTCGCGGCAGCGTTTGACGAATTCCACCGTTTCGCGCGGCCGCACGCCGGCCTTCTGCGGCTCCTCGCCGGTGTTGACCTGGACCAGCAGCTTCGGGAAGCGGCCCTGCGTCGCCATCTCCTGGGCCAGCGCCGCGGCGATCTTGTCGCGGTCGATGCTGTGGATGACGTCGAAGAGAGCCACCGCCTCGCGCGTCTTGTTCGACTGCAACGGCCCGATCAGATGCAGCTCGATTGCCGGGAAATCCGCCTTCAGCGCCGGGAACTTCGTCGCCGCCTCCTGCACCCGGTTCTCGCCGAACACCAGTTGGCCGGCGGCGACGGCGGCGCGGACGTCGGCTTCGCCGAAGGTCTTGGACACGGCGATCAGCGTCACCGATCCGGCCGGCCGGCCGGCCTCTTCCTCGGCGCCCTCGATCGCCGCCCGCACCCGTCCGAGCGCTTCGGAAATCGTCATGCTGTCCTCCGTTCCCTGGGGGCGATCCCTTTGCCTGTCTTTGGCGTCCGCCGCCGTCTTGTCAAGACGACGGAGGACGAGCCGCGCTATCTTGTTTCGCCATCTTCCGACCCTTAAGTGATAGCATCGCTTTATCGGGCGACTTCGCGAGGAGACCCGGCCCGAGGCCTGAGAGGGTGCCGTCATGTTTCAAAACCCCAAGACGACGCGTCGCGCGGTCCTGACCGGCCTTGCAGCCGGCCTGACGCTGGCGCTCGCGTCGCTGCCCGCCACCGCCAAGCCCAACCTCGGCAACCTGTCGCCCGAGCAGCTCGCCACGGTGCAGGCGGTCAATCGCTATTTCAACTCGATCACCACCTTCGAGGGCAAGTTCCTGCAGACGGCGCCGGACGGCAGCGAGACCAACGGCTATTTCGTCATCAGCCGGCCGGGCAAGATGCGCTTCCGCTACTATCCGCCGTCCAAGCTCGACATCATCGTCGACGGCCGCACGGTGGCGGTCGACGACAAGGCCATGCAGTCGCAGACGCTCTACCTCCTGTCGGAGACGCCGCTGCGCTTCCTGCTCGACAAGAACATCAACCTCCTGGAAGAGGCGGTGGTGCAGTCGGTTAGCGCCGATTCCGACTTCATCGTCATCCGCTTGCAGGACCCCGGCACCTTCGTCACCAGCCACCTGACGCTCTATTTCGACGCCCGCACCACCGAGCTGAAGCAGTGGACGGTGACCGACGATCAGGGCTACGACACCACCGTTGCCATCTACGAGACCAAGGTGGGCAATCCCACCAATCCCGAATGGTTTGAGATCAACTATTCCAAGTACAAGTGACGGCACGGGGCGCTGCCCCACCCGATACCTCCGCCGCCGTCACGAGGAGCAACCGATGACCGACGCCCCCGCCGCGGGCCGCAAGGCTGAGAACCCGTGGCTCAAGCTGACACTGGAGCTTGGCCCGCTTCTCGTCTTCTTCTTCGCCAACGGCCGCTTCGGCATCTTCGTCGCCACCGGCGCCTTCATGGCGGCGATGGCCGTGTCGCTCGCCGCTTCCTGGGCGATCAATCGCCGCCTCGCCGTCATGCCACTGGTCACCGGCATCGTCGTCGCCGTGTTTGGCACGCTGACGCTGGTGCTGCACGACGATACCTTCATCAAGATGAAGCCGACCATCGTCAACGCGCTGTTCGGCGGCGCGCTGCTCGGCGGCCTCGCCTTCGGCAAGACGCTGCTCGGCTATGTCTTCGACGGTGCTTTCCACCTCGACGCGGCCGGCTGGCGCAAGCTGACCATCCGCTGGGGCCTGTTCTTTCTGCTGCTGGCCGTCCTCAACGAGGCGATCTGGCGAACCCAGTCGACCGAATTCTGGATCGCCTTCAAGGTATGGGGCATCATGCCGCTGACGCTGCTGTTCTCGGTCGCCCAGCTGCCGCTGCTGACGCGCCACGCCATCGAGCGGCCGGAAGCGTGACGCGGACCATCGCCAGCATGGCGCTGCTGGTCGCCGACTATGACGACGCCATCGCCTTCTATGTCGGCGCACTCGGCTTCTCGCTCCTCGAAGACACCCCGCTCGAGGGCGGCAAGCGCTGGGTGCGGGTCGGTCCGCCTCTCGGCACCGCGCTGCTGCTTGCCCGCGCCGACGGTCCGGAGCAGACGGCGCGCATCGGCGACCAGACCGGCGGCCGCGTCTTTCTGTTCCTCGAAACCGACGATTTCGCCCGCGACCACGCGCTATTCTCGGCGCGCGGCGTCCGCTTTCTGGAAGCGCCACGCGCCGAGGCCTACGGCACCGTCGCCGTCTTCGAGGATCTCTACGGCAATCGCTGGGATCTCATCGAGCCGAAGCGCGCCGGCTGAGGTCACCCTTGCGACGCCGGTCGGGACGCGGAGGGCTGGATCGGCATAAGCCTTTCGGTCTAGTGTCGCCCGATCCTCTTCCGCGACAGGGACATTTTCTTCATGACCGCCCACGACTTCGACACCGTCATCGATCGACGGCAGGTGCCCACCTCGAAATGGGACCGCTATCCGGCGGACGTGCTGCCGATGTGGGTGGCCGACATGGACTTTGCCGTCGCCGAGCCGATCGTCGACGCCCTTCGCACCCGCCTCGACCACGCGGTATTCGGCTATGGCGGCCCGGTGACGCGGGCGCTGCGCGAGCTGATCGCCGCCGACATGCAGGATCTCCACGGCTGGACCATCTCGCCGGCCGATGTCGTCTTCCTGTCAGGCGTCGTCCCCGGCTTCAACCAGGCGCTCAAGACGGTGACCCGCCCCGGCGACCGGCTGGTGGTGGAGACGCCGGTCTATCCGCCGATCCTCGCCGCCGCCGGCCATTGGGATCTCGCTCGTGTCGACGTACCGGTACGGCCGGTCGCCGACGGCTCCGGCGTCGACCTCGACCGCCTGACCGTCGCGCTGGAGGGTGCCGCCGCCTTCCTCCTGTGCAACCCGCACAACCCCACTGGCCGCATGCGGACGCGGACCGAACTCGAAGCGATCGCCAATGCCTGCCTCGCCTCCGATACGGTGATCGTTTCGGACGAGATTCATTGCGATATCGTCTACGACGGCCGGCGGCACGTTCCGATCGCCGCGCTGTCGCCGGAGATCGCCCGCCGCACAATCACGCTGATGGCGGCCAGCAAGACCTACAACATCGCCGGCCTGAAGACCGCCTATGCCATCATTCCCGACGCCGAGCTGCGACAGCGCTTCGTCGCCGCTCACCTCGGCTTGAGCGAAGGGGCCAACGTGCTCGGCCTCGTCGCCACCGAGGCGGCCTTGCGCCACGGCCGGCCCTGGAAGGCGGCACTGCTGACCTACCTCGAAGCCAACCGCAATCATTTAATGGCTCGGCTAGCGGCGGAAATCCCTGAAATTCGTGTCGCCGCGCCGGAGGCGACCTACCTCGCCTGGCTCGACTGCTCGGCCCTCGACCTTGGCGACGCCCAGAAATTCTTCCTCGACAAGGCCCGCGTCGGCTTCAACCCCGGCGCCGACTTCGGCGGCAAGCCCGACCATGTCCGCCTCAACTTCGGCTGTCCGCGCGCCCTGCTCGACGACGGCATCGACCGTATGGTGAAGGCGCTGTCGCAGCGCTGAAACCCGCCCGTTACTGCCGATCGATCCGGATACGGTCCCGAAACGACAACGCCCTGGCGGGGGACCTGCCGGGGCGTTTCGTTTGCGAATCGAATGGATGCAGCCTCACCTCTCCAGACGGCGGATGATCTCGTCGAGCTGATCAAGCGTGCCGTATTTGAGACGCAGCTCGCCGGCGCCGTTCGGCCGGTGGCGGATTTCCACCGCCACGCCCAGCGCGTCGGCCAGCCGCTTTTCCAGTGCCCTGGTATCGGCATCCTTGTCGGGCTTCGCCCCCTTGGCCCGGCCGTGCGGCTCGGCAATGGTCGCCTGCGCCAGCGTCTCGGCCGAGCGCACCGTCAGCCCCTCCTCGACGATGCGCCGGGCCAGCGCCGCCGGGTCGGGCGCGGCGATCAGCGCCCGGGCGTGGCCGGCGGTCAGCGCGCCGTCGTTGAGATACTGCTTCACCGGCTCGGGCAGCTTCAGGAGGCGTAGCGTGTTGGCGACGTGGCTGCGGCTCTTGCCGATCACCGCCGCCAGATCGTTCTGCGTATACTCGAATTCCTGGATCAGCTGGTCGTAGCCCATCGCCTCTTCCAGCGGGTTGAGGTCCTGCCGCTGGACGTTCTCGATGATGGCGATCTCCATCGCCTCGCGATCGGTGACGTCCTGGATCACCACGGGAATCTCGTGCTGGCCGGCCTTCTGCGCCGCCCGCCAGCGCCGTTCGCCGGCGATCAGCTCGTAGCCGCTGCCATTGTTGGGCGCCGGCCGCACCACCACCGGCTGGATCATGCCGTGCTGGCGGATGGAGCCGGCCAGTTCCTCGAGGTCCTCTTCCTTGAACAGCCGGCGCGGGTTGCGGGGATTGGCCTTGATCAGGTCGATCGCCACCTTGCGGATACCGCGGACCCGCTCCACCACCTCGAACTCGGAGCCGGCGTCGCCGATCAATGCCGCCAGTCCCCGGCCGAGCCGCCGCCGTCCGCTCTCGTCGCCGACGCTGCTCATGACGTGTCTTCCTTTCAAGCGGCGGCGCGGAAGCGCCGCTCGCGCTGGATGATTTCCGATGCCAGCTTCAGGTAGGCCTGGCTGCCGGTGCATTTGAGATCGTAGAGCAGCGCCGGCTTGCCGTAGGACGGCGCCTCGGAAACCCGGACGTTGCGCGGGATGATCGTCTCGTAGACGGCGTCGCCCATGTTGGCGCGCACGTCCTGCACCACCTGGGCGCTGAGGTTGTTGCGCCCGTCGTACATGGTCAGCACGATGCCGTGAATGCCAAGCTCCGGGTTGAGGCTGCGCTTCACCTGCTCGACGGTGGAGAGAAGCTGCGACAGGCCCTCCAGCGCGAAGAACTCGCATTGCAGCGGCACCAGGATGGAATGCGACGCCGACAGCGCGTTGATGGTCAGGAGGTTCAGCGACGGCGGGCAGTCGATCAGCACGTAGGTGAAATGCTTCTCGCGGCCGCCGGCATCCTGCGCCACCTTCTCGGCATGACGGGCGATCGCCTTCCTCAGGCGATAGGCGCGGTCGGCCGAGGCGGCGATCTCCAGCTCAACGCCGAGGTTGTCCAGCGTCGACGGCGCCACGGTAAGGCGCGGCACCGCCGTCGGCACCAGCGCCTCGTTCAACTCGGCCTCGCCGATCAGCACGTCATAGGTCGACACCTTGCGCGACTTGCGGTCGATGCCGAGACCGGTCGAGGCATTGCCCTGCGGATCGAGGTCGACGATCAGCACTTCCTCGCCGATGGCGGCCAGCGCCGTGCCAAGGTTGATGGCGGTGGTGGTCTTGCCGACGCCACCCTTCTGGTTGGCCAGCGACAGCACGCGGGGGATGTCGGGAAGACGGGTCATCGGCGGGCATCCTGCTTTGAAAGGCCGGGCGACAGGCGGCGAACATGAGTGACGAGGACGATGCGGCTGTCGGGCTCGATCCGGCTCTGCTTTTCTACCAGATCGAAGGCCCAGGACGCAGCGGCTTGCCGGTGTTCCGCCGCAAAATCCTGGCCCTTGTGGAAAACGCCGGTAGCACCGGCAGCGAGCCACGGCTCGGCATAGTCGAGCAGCCGGTCGAGCGAGGCCAGCGCCCGCGCCGATACGGCGTCGAATCGATCGACGCCGAATCCTTCCGGATCCGTTGCGGATCGTTCCGCCAGCGACTCGATCCGTTCCGAAACGATCCGCGCCGGCAGCTTCAATTCGCGCGCCACGGTTTGCAGGAAGGCCGCCTTGCGGCCGTTGGATTCGACCAGCGTCACATGGCCGCCGTCGACATCGGCCAGCAGGATCGCCGTGACGAGGCCGGGGAAGCCGGCGCCCGAGCCGAGATCGAGCCAGCGCCGCGCCGCCGGTAGCGCCGTCAGCGCCTGAGCACCGTCGGCGACATGCCGACGCCAGATGTCGGGCAGCGTCGACGGCGCCACCAGATTCTTCACCGGCTGCCATTTGCGCACCAGCTCGACATAGGCGGCAAGCCGCGCCTCCATCGCCGCATCGAGCGGCATGATCGCCCGAACCGCGTCGAGACCTTCGGCGTCGGACAGCGGGGACTGGATCGCCCTGGCCATCAGGCCACCTCCTCGTTGCCGCTGGATAGCGGCGGCCGCGCCGCCAGCTTGCGCAGATGGGCGAGAAGCAGCGTCAGGCTGGCCGGCGTCACGCCGTCGATGCGACCGGCCTGGCCGAGTGTCGCCGGGCGGACGGTTTCGAGCTTGTGCCGCACTTCATTGGAAAGACCGATCACCTGGGCATAGTCGAGATTGGCCGGCAGCGCCCTGCCCTCGTCGCGGCGGAAGGCGGCGATGTCGGCCTCCTGCCGGTCGAGATAGACGGCATAGAGCGCCTCGGTTTCCAGCGCCGCCGCCGTCGCGGCATCGAAACGACCGAGATCCGGCCAGATGGCGGCAAGCCGCGCCAGCGACATCTCCGGATAGGAAAGGAGATCATAGGCCGAGCGACGGACGCCGTCGCGATTGAGGGCAAGGCCATGGTTCTCCGCCTCGCGCGGACTGAGCGTCAGCGCGCGGGCGAGCGACCGGGCGGCGTCGAGCGCCTGCATCTTGGCGGCAAAAGCCTCCGCCCGCCGCGTGCCGACGAGGCCGAGCGCGGTCCCCTGCGCCGTCAGCCGCTGGTCGGCGTTGTCGGCCCGCAGCGACAGCCGGTATTCGGCGCGCGAGGTGAACATGCGATAAGGCTCGCTCACCCCCTTGGTGACGAGATCGTCGATCATCACACCGAGATAGGCTTCGGCCCGATCGAACACCACGCCGTCGCCGCCACCGGCCCGGCGGGCGGCGTTGAGGCCGGCGACGAGACCCTGCGCCGCCGCTTCCTCGTAGCCGGTGGTGCCGTTGATCTGGCCGGCGAGATAGAGACCGCCGAGCTTCTTGGCCTCCAGCGTCGGATAGAGTTCGCGCGGATCGACGTGGTCGTATTCGATGGCATAGCCGTATTGGGCGATGCGCGTCCGCTCGAGGCCGGGAATGGAGGCGATAATCGCCTGCTGCACGTCCTCCGGCAGCGAGGTCGAGATGCCGTTGGGATAGACGAGGTCGCTGTCGAGCCCTTCCGGCTCCAGGAAGATCTGATGACCGTCGCGATCGCCGAAGCGAACGATCTTGTCCTCGATCGATGGACAGTAGCGCGGGCCGCGGCTGCCGATCTGGCCGGAATACATCGGCGAGCGATGGACGTTGGCGCGGATCACCGCGTGCGTGGCATCGGTGGTGCGGCTGATGTGGCAGGCAACCTGTGGCCGGGTGATCGCCCTGGTCAACGTCGAGAACGGCTCGGGCTCGTCATCGCCCGGCTGGCGCTCCAGTCCGGCATAGTCGATGGTGCGGCCGTCGAGACGCGGCGGCGTGCCGGTCTTCAGGCGGCCAAGCCTGAGGCCAAGCCGGGCCAGCGTCTTCGAAAGGCCGAGCGCCGGCGGCTCGCCGATGCGGCCGGCCGGCGTCGTTTTGGGACCGAGATGAATGAGACCGGTCAGAAAGGTGCCGGTGGTCAGCACCACGGCGCCCGTCACCAGCCGGCGGCCGTCGGCAAGCAGCACGGCCGTCACCCGGCCGTTGGATGTTTCGAGATCGTCGGCCTCGCCGTCGATCACCGTCAGATTGGCGGTCGCCGCCAGTTCGGCCTGCATCGCCGCCTTGTAGAGCTTGCGGTCGGCCTGGGCGCGCGGCCCGCGCACCGCCGGTCCCTTGCGGCGATTGAGCAGGCGAAACTGGATGCCGGCGGCGTCGGTTACGCGGGCCATCAACCCGTCCAACGCGTCGATCTCACGCACTAGATGGCCCTTGCCGAGGCCACCGATGGCCGGATTGCAGGACATCGAGCCTACGGTGGCAAAGCTGTGCGTTACCAGCGCCGTGCGGGCGCCGGTCCGCGCCGCCGCATGCGCAGCCTCGGCGCCGGCATGGCCGCCGCCAATAACGACGACGTCGAAGCTGTCAAACGCGTCCATGTCCTGCTGTTCGCCTTGCTGAATTGACTTTCGGATCGGAGAAGCCGCTGTCCGGGGTGCTTTTCCACCGCCGCCGTCATGTCGGTTAGCCCAACGACTGGGCCTTAATAGGGCAAACCGCTGGCCGAGGTCAAAGCCGAAACGCGCGGATTTCCGCCGTTTCGCCCGCCGCAACCCGGTCTGTCACCTGATGAAGGCGCGTTTCCGGAATCGGTTCGGCGGCGAATCCGTTGAGTTTTCCACAGGCTGGGGAGTGTTTCACGTGAAACACCGTTAATTTTTCATCCCTGCCCTACAGGTCCGATGCCAGCTCGATTCACCATGCCGGTCGACTCGTTTCGGATAGGAATCGATCACTTGCCGATGCAGAAGGTGGAAAAAATCGAGCCAAGCACTTCCTCGACGTCGATGCGGCCGGTCAGCCGGCCAAGCGCGTCGCCGGCCTGGCGCAATCGATCGGCGGCGATCTCCACCGGCAGGTTCGGCCGCTCCGCCCGGCACAGCGCCTTGACGGCCTGTTCCAGGCATTGCCGCTGCCGCGCCCTGCTGACCAGCGGTGCCTCGCCGCTTAGCCGGTCGGCGGCCTCCCGCGTCAGGCGGTCGAGCAGCCGATCGAGCGTCTGGCGATCGTGGATTGATACGGCTTCAGTCGCGCCGCCGTGCAAGTCCGCCTTGCTGCGCAGCACCAGCAGCGGCACGCCAAGGCCGGCGACATCGGCGGAAGGGCCGGCGCCATCCTCGTCCAGCCAGACGATCAGGTCGGCCGCCGCCGCCCGCGCCCGCCCCCGCCGGATACCCTCGGCCTCGATGGCGTCGCCGCCCCCTTCTCGCAGGCCGGCGGTATCGACCAGCGTAACCGCGTAGCCGCCGAGGTCGAGACGGACTTCCAGCAGGTCGCGGGTCGTGCCAGGAATATCGGTGACGATAGCGATATCACGTTCGGCCAGCGCATTGACCAGACTGGACTTGCCGGCGTTGGGCGGACCAAGCACCACCGCCTCGAACCCGTCGCGGATGCATTCGCCGCGCCGACCGGCCTGTAACTCGCGCTCCATCTCCGCCCGCAGCAGGCCGGCATCGACGCCTACGTCGGCGGCCACCGCCTCCGGTACGTCGTCCTCGTCGGAGAAATCGAGATTGGCCTCGACGCGCGCCCTGAGTTCGATCAGCCGCTGCCGCCAGTCCTCGGCTCGGGCGCGGAAGGCGCCGCCGGCGAGGCGCAGCGCCTGTCGCCGCTGGCTGTCGGTGTCGGCGGCGATCAGGTCGGCCAGACCCTCGATCTCGGTAAGATCGAGCCGGCCATTGTCGAAGGCGCGGCGGGTGAACTCGCCGGCCTCGGCCAGCCGCAGCCCCGGCAGGCTGCCGAGAAAGGCCAGAAAGGCAGCCACTACCGCCCGGCCGCCATGCAGGTGA
>LUYO01000101.1:0-8923 GCA_001603295.1 Rhodobacterales bacterium Alpha_02 | reverse complement strand
GGCGACGCCGAGCATCTCGAAGAAGGTCGGCTCGTCGGCCCGCCAGCCGGCGGCGGTCAGCGCCGCGGCAAGGTCGCCGCCGCCGATCTCGGCCGGCACCAAGGCGAGACCCTCCGGCAGATGCGGTCCGAGGCGCAAGAGGCGCCGCCGCTTGTCGGACTGGGCCTTGGCACGGTCGACCTCGAAGACGCAGAGGCCCAGCCGCCGATAGGGATTGCGGAGACTGAAGGTGTCGAGGCCGGCGCCGAGGATCACCAGCTGGCGGCAGCCGCGCTCCACCGCCGCGGCCAGCGCGTCCTCGGCATAGCGGCTGCGGGCGGGCATCAGCAAGCGCAGCATGTGGTAGCCGGGAACGCCGGGCAGGCCCATGGTCAGCGGCGCCGCCTCCGGGCCGAGGATGTCCTCGGCGAAGGGGTCGCGGAAGACGCGGCCGTCGTCGTGTGTCTGGTGCGCCGCCCGGATGGCGGCGGTGACCATTGCCGTTTGCATGGGAAACCCGTAGCGCATCAACAGGCCCTCCCTCGGGTCGCTTCCGAGCCTGGCGGAAGTGCCGCGCCATCCATGTCCTTTTGAGCAATCCCGGTGGAATTGCTCTAGGCGGCCGAAGCGAAGATGGCTTCCGGCAACAGGCCGTCGTGCTCGAATTCGGTGGCGCCGGTCATCAGGATGCGGTTTTCGGCCGTCCAGTCGATGACGAGGTCGCCGCCCGGCAGGCTGACCCGCACCTTGCGGCCGGTGCGCCGCGTACGGGCAGCCGAGACGGCGGCGGCGCAGGCGGCCGAGCCGCAGGCGCGCGTCAGGCCGGCGCCGCGCTCCCATACCTTCAGCGTCAGCGCGTCGGGCGCCGTGACATGGGCGAGCGAGATGTTGGCGCGCTCGGGAAAGATCGGGTGGTTCTCGAGCATCGGCCCGATGGCGGCGAGATCGTAGGCTTCGACGTCGTCGACCCAGAAGATGGCGTGCGGGTTGCCGATGTTGGCCACCGACGGCGAATGCAGGATCGGCGCGTCGATCGGCCCGATCTGCAACTCGATGGCGCGGGTGTCGGCGAAGGGCTCGGCGAGCGGGATGTCGTTCCAGGCAAAGCGCGGCTCGCCCATATCGACGGTGACGAGGCCACCCTCGGCCTTCTCGACGCGCAACAGGCCGGCGCGCGATTCGAGATGGAAGGGCGACGGCGCGCCGTCGGCGAACAGGCGGGTGCCGACGCAGCGGGTGCCGTTGCCGCAGGCGAAGCTCTCGGAGCCGTCGACGTTGAAGATGCGCATGTAGGCGAGGGTGTCCGTCCGGCGCGGCGCGTAGAGCACCATCAGCTGGTCGAACGGCTCGATGGCGGCGATGGCGCGGGCGGCATCGGCCGTCACCAGCTCGGGGCGTCGGCGCAGGTCGACCACCACGATCTCGTTGCCGATGCCGTTCATCTTGACGTAGGGAATGTCCATCGCCGCCTCGTTTCGCCGGCCTCCTTCATAGACCATCGGCAGCGGCGGCGGAAGCCGATCCCGGCTTTTCCTTGACTCGGCGCGGCCGTGCCTGTAAGGCCGGTCCATTCTCGTTCTGTTGCGACAGCCGAGCCGCCGACCGGGGCATGATCCCGGAGGTCAACATCCGCCAGCGCGTCGCGCCCGCGGATGCACGAGGCGCTTGGGTTTCACAGCGGAGAGGGCCATATGAGCGGTCCGATGGATCGTTCGACGGGGACCGCCGATGTTTGAAAGCCTTTCCGATCGCCTTGCCGGCATTTTCGACAAGCTCACCCGCCGCGGTGCGCTGTCGGAGGCCGATGTCGCCGAGGCCATGCGCGAGGTGCGGCGGGCGCTGCTCGAGGCCGACGTGGCGCTCGACGTCGTCAAGTCGTTCACCGACAAGGTGAAGAACCGCGCCGTCGGCGTCGATGTGGTGAAATCGGTCACCCCCGGCCAGATGGTGGTGAAGATCGTCCACGACCAGCTGGTGGAGACGCTCGGCTCCGACGCCCAGCCGATCGACCTGGAGGCGCCGGCGCCGGTGGCCATCCTGATGGTCGGCCTGCAGGGCTCGGGCAAGACGACCACCACGGCCAAGATCGCCAAGCGCCTGACCGACCGCCAGCGCAAGAAGGTGCTGATGGCCTCGCTCGACACCCGTCGTCCGGCGGCCATGGAACAGCTGAAGGTGCTCGGCCAGCAGAACGGCATCGACACGCTGCCGATCGTCGCGGGCCAGTCGGCGCAGGAGATCGCGGCGCGGGCGATGACCGCCGCCCGGCTCGGCGGCTACGACGTGGTGCTGCTCGACACGGCCGGCCGCGTCACCGTCGATGACGCGTTGATGAACGAGGCGGCCGACGTCAAGCGCATCGCTCAACCGCACGAGGTGCTGCTGGTCGCCGACGCGCTGACCGGTCAGGACGCCGTCAACACGGCGCGGGCCTTCGATGGCCAGATCGGCATCACCGGCATCGTGCTGACCCGCGTCGACGGCGACGGCCGCGGCGGCGCCGCCCTGTCGATGCGCGCCGTCACCGGCAAGCCGATCAAGCTGATGGGCGTCGGCGAGAAGGCCGATGCGCTGGAGGATTTCCATCCGCAGCGGGTGGCCGACCGCATCCTCGGCATGGGCGACATCGTGGCGCTGGTCGAGAAGGCCGCCGCCAATCTCGACGCCGAGAAGGCGGCCCGCATGGCCGCCAAGATGGGCAAGGGCGAGTTCGACATGAACGACCTCGCCGAGCAGCTCGGCCAGATGCAGAAGCTCGGCGGCATGAGCGGCATCCTCGGCCTGATGCCCGGCATGGGCAAGATGAAGAACCAGCTGGCCGCCGCCGGCTTCGACGACCGGCTCCTCAAGCGGCAGCTCGCCGTCATCCAGTCGATGAACAAGAAGGAGCGGGCCAAGCCGGCCATCCTCGACGCCAAGCGCCGCAAGCGCATCGCCGCCGGTTCCGGCACCGATGTCTCCGACGTCAACAAGGTGCTGAAGATGCACCGGCAGATGGCCGACATGATGAAGGCGATGGGCAAGCAGAAGGGCGGCCTGTTCGGCGGCCTCGGCAAGCTCGGAGCCATGATGGGCGGTGGCGGCCTGCCGGACCCCTCGAAGATGGACCCGGCCCAGCTTGAGAAGATGGCCCGCGACATGGGGATGGGTGGTTCGGGCGGATTGCCACCCGGTCTTGGCCAGCTGCCGCCCGGTCTCTCCGGCCTGCCGGGCTTGCCCGGCGGCCGCATGCCGGGATTGCCGGGTCTGCCCGGCCTGCCGAAGGGGCCGAAGAAATGACCACCCCCGATCCGGTGATGGCCGAACTCCTGGAGCTGCGCGGCTCCATCGACAACATCGACGCGGCGCTGGTGCATCTCCTCGCCGAGCGCTTCAAGTGCACGCAGCGGGTGGGTCGCCTCAAGGCCGAGCACGCGCTGCCGCCGGCCGATCCGGCGCGCGAGAAGGTGCAGATCGAGCGCCTGCGCGGCCTTGCCGCCGATGCCCGGCTCGATCCGGACTTCGCCGAGAAATTCCTGAACTTCATCATCACGGAAGTGATCAGGCACCACGAGGCGCTCCGCCGCTAGGCGGCGCCTCCCCGAATCCAAGTCAAGTCAACCTCAACACCGAACCAAAGCTGGAGTAACCTCGATGTCCCTCAAGATCCGTCTCGCCCGTGGCGGCGCCAAGAAGCGTCCGCACTACTCGATCGTCATCGCCGACGCCCGCTCGCCGCGCGACGGCCGCTTCATCGAGAAGATCGGCACCTTCGATCCGATGCTGGCCGACGACGCCGAGAACCGCGTCACGCTGAACGCCGACCGCGCCAAGTACTGGCTCGATCAGGGCGCCCAGCCGACCGACCGCGTGCTGCGCTTCCTCGACAAGGCGGGCCTCGCCAACCGCCCGACCCGCTCCAACCCCAAGAAGGCCGAGCCGGGCGACCGCGCCAAGGAGCGCGCCGCCGAGCGGGCCGCCAAGGCCGCCGCCCTCGAGGCGCCGACCGAGTGATTGCGGCCTGACGCCGCCTTTCAAGGGACCGTCCCGCCCCGCGGGGCGGTCCTTTTCCTTGCCGGAGACCCGCCATGGCCGAGCCGAAGCCCATCCTGATCGCCGAGATCGGCGCCGCTCATGGCGTGCGCGGCGAGGTGCGCGTCAAGGCGCATACCGCCGATCCCCTGGCCGTTGACGACTATGGCCCGCTGTCCGACGGCAAGGGCGGCGTCTTCAAGGTGAAGTCGCTGAGGCACCTGAAGGACGACATGCTGGTGGTCGCCTTCGAGGGCGTCGCCGACCGCACCGCCGCCGAGAAACTCAACCGCACCAAACTCTTCGTCGATCGTTCGGCGCTGCCGCCACCCGACGAGGACGAGTTCTACCACACCGACCTGATCGGTCTCGCCGTCGAGACGATGGCCGGCGAGGCGATCGGCACGGTGGCGACGGTAGCCAACTTCGGCGCCGGCGATCTTCTGGAAGTGCGGCGGCCCGGCAAGCCGTCGGTCTACCTGCCGTTCACCCACGCCGTGGTGCCAACGCTCGACTTTGCGGCCGGCAAGGCGATCGTCGAACCGCCGGATGGCCTGCTCGACGAGGCCGGCCAGCCGGAGGACGGGGAGGACGCATCGTGACCGGCTTTGCCGCCGACGTGCTGACGCTCTATCCGGAGATGTTTCCGGGGCCGCTCGGTGCCAGTCTGGCCGGCCGGGCGCTTGCCGAGGGCGGCTGGTCGCTGCGGGCGACGCAGATCCGCGATTTCGCCACCAGCCGGCATCGCAACGTCGACGATACGCCGGCCGGCGGCGGGCCGGGCATGGTGATGCGCGCCGACGTGCTGGCCCGCGCCGTCGATGCGGTGTCGCCGCCGGATGACGCGCGACCGCGCCTTCTGATGACGCCGCGCGGCGCGCCGCTCAGGCAATCGCGGGTGCGCGAACTGGCGGCCGGTCCCGGTGTCGTCGTGCTGTGCGGCCGCTTCGAGGGCGTCGACGAGCGATTGGTTGGGCGACGCGGCTTCGAGGAGGTGTCGATCGGCGACTACGTGCTGTCCGGCGGCGAGGTGGCGGCGCTGGTGCTGATCGACGCGGTGGTGCGCCTGTTGCCCGGCGTGATGGGCAACGACTTTTCCGGCCTCAGCGAGAGCTTCGAGGACGGCCTCCTCGAACACGCCCAATACACCAAGCCGCCGGTCTTCGAGGGCGAGGCGATCCCGCCCGTCCTGCTGTCCGGCGACCATGCCAAGGTCGACGCCTGGCGCCGCGCCGACGCCGAGCGGACGACCGCCGCCCGGCGACCCGACCTCTGGGCGGCGCATGTCGAGCGCCAGGGCCGGAAATGACGGCTTTCCGGCCAAGATTCTTGCCGCAGGTGGTCGACAAAGCCGCTGCGCTCGTGTAGGAACCCGGCCGGTAATTGATTGACGCATCCGCCCCTTCGTCCATCCGTGACGATGTCTTCGGGCGCTCTGGTCGGCTCAGGAAGAAGAAGGAATTCAAAGATGAGCAAGATCATCCAGGAGCTCGAGGCCGAGCAGATGGCCACCGTCAAGGCGCAGCGCGAGCTGCCGCAGTTCTCCCCCGGCGACACCGTGCGCGTCAACGTCAAGGTGACAGAAGGCACTCGCACCCGCGTGCAGGCCTACGAAGGCGTCTGCATCGCCCGCAAGGGTGGCGGCCTCAATGAGAGCTTCACCGTCCGCAAGATTTCCTACGGCGAGGGCGTCGAGCGCGTCTTCCCGGTCTACTCGCCGCTGATCGATTCGCTCGAGGTGGTGCGCCGCGGCAAGGTCCGCCGCGCCAAGCTCTACTATCTGCGCGATCTGCGCGGCAAGGCGGCCCGTATCTTCGAGGCGACCAATGCCCGCGCCCGCAAGCTCAACGACGCCGCCAAGGCCGAGAAGTGAGCCTCAGCCACGGCTGAACCATTCCAGGCCCGCGCGCAGCCGCCCGCGGGCCTTTTCACGTCCGGAGAGCCGAGAGCCATGCGTCAGGTCAAGATCGCCACCTGGAACATCAATTCCGTGCGAATGCGCCGGCTGATCGTCGAGCGGCTTCTCAACGAGGCGGCGCCCGACGTGCTGTTCCTGCAGGAGACCAAGTGTCAGGACGGCCAGTTCCCGGCCGCCGACTTCCGCAAGATCGGCTACGAGCACGTGGCGCTGAACGGCGGTCGCGGCGGCTACCATGGCGTCGGCATCGTGTCGCGGCTGCCGCTCCGCGACGTGCGCGTACAGGAGTTCTGTGAAAAGGTCGGCGATCCGCGCCATATCTCGGCGGTGATATGCGAGGGCAATTCGGCCTTCCGCGTCCATAATTTCTACGTGCCAGCCGGCGGCGACGAGCCGGACCCGGCAATCAACCCGAAGTTCGAGCATAAGCTGCGCTTCCTCGACGAGATGAAGGGCTTCCTGCCGGCGGCCTGCGACGGTCTGCCGGACGTGGTGGTCGGCGACCTCAACGTCGCCCCGCACGAGCACGACGTCTGGTCGCACAAGGCGCTTCTGAAGATCGTCAGCCACACGCCGATCGAATGCGAGAAGCTGGAGGCGGCACGGGCGTCGGCCGGCTATGTCGACCTCGCCCGGCGCTTCGTGCCGCTGACCGAGAAGCTGTATTCCTGGTGGAGCTATCGCGCCAAGGACTGGCGGGCGGCCGACAAGGGCCGGCGGCTCGATCACATCTGGGCGCACCCGGCGCTGGCCGACCGCATGCGCGACTTCCATGTCCTGAAGGATGCCCGCGACTGGGACCGGCCGTCCGACCACGCGCCGGTGGTGGTGACCGTCGATCTCTAGAGTATCTGGCCCAAGGAGGTCAGTGCCCGAGCCGGTCGAGACGGTCGCGCACCGCCATCAGCCGCGAGGTGGTGTCGCGGACGCTTGCGGACAGGCGACGGTGCAGGCTGGCGGCGATGTCGGGAAACTCGTCGAGCATGCGGCGGAACAGCGGCCGGCGGATCAAAATGGTGTCGACGCGGCCGCGCGCCACGGCGGTCATCGTCCGCTCGCCGTCGACGATCAGCATCAGGCCGTCGATCAGCGCGCCGGGCGCCGCCACCTCGGCCGGCGTCGCGTCGTTGCCGGGCGGGAACAGCGCCACCTCGCCCAACGACACCACATAGGCGCCGTCGGCACGGTCGCCGATCGAGTAGAGGCGCTGGCCGTCCTTGAAGCTGCGGCTCTCGGCCGAGAAGGCGAGCAGGCGCAGCTTGTCCTCCGTGAAGTCGGACAACATGGGCACCGTGCCGAGCAGCTTGATGTCGGACTCGAGACTCATGGACAGCCTGAAAGCCGGGCTCGGCGGCAAAGACGACCGATCACGCGCCGCCGCACGACGCATGACGGAGAAGCAGTAGCACGCCGGTCCCGGAAGGTTAACCGCCCAATGACCCGACCGCCCGAAGCGGCCGGGTTTTCCACGCCGAAGGGCGGGCTCACGGTACCAGCTTGTAGCCGCCGCCCTCGGTGACGAGGAGCTGGGCGTTGGCCGGGTCCTTCTCGATCTTCTGGCGCAGCCGGTAGATGTGCGTTTCCAGCGTGTGGGTGGTGATGCCGGCGTTGTAGCCCCAGACCTCGTGCAGCAGCACGTCGCGGGTGATCACCTTGTCGCCGGCCCGGTAGAGGAACTTCAGGATCGAGGTTTCCTTCTCGGTCAGCCGGATCTTGCCGCCCTTGCCGTCGACCAGCAGCTTGGCCGAGGGACGGAAGGTGTAGGGGCCGATGGTGAACACCGCCTCCTCCGACTGCTCGTGCTGGCGCAGCTGGGCGCGCACGCGTGCAAGCAGCACGGCGAACTTGAAGGGCTTGGCGACATAGTCGTTGGCGCCGGCCTCCAGGCCGAGGATCTGGTCGCTGTCGGTGTCGTGGCCGGTCAGCATGATTACCGGCGCCGCGAAGCCGCCTTTCCTGAGGATCTTCACCGCCTCGCGGCCGTCCATGTCGGGCAGGCCGACGTCCATCAGCACCAGATCGACGTGAGCGGTGCGGGCTGCCTGCATGCCCTTGGTGGCGGTTTCGGCCTCCAGCGGCTCGAACTCGTCGAACAGCGAGAGCTGTTCCACCAGCGCCTCGCGGAGGTCGGGATCGTCGTCGACGATCAGGATTTTTCGAGCGGTCATGTGGTCCCCGTCAAGGATGGGCCGTCAAGGATGAACGCCGGCAGCACCCTCGTCCTGCCGGAGGGGCATCGCCGGGTTGGCGATTCACCCGATTTCTGCCAGATTATCACGGCGTATCGGATACTTCACAGAATTATACCGTCTGTCGGCCGTTCCCGGCCGCCTGTCAAGCAAGGCGGAAAATATGTACCGCAAGCCGGAATCGAAGGGGTCGGCGTTCGACCTCATTCACGTTCGCGTGACATCGCGTCGAAACTGTCGCGGCCGTCTCGTCGGCGACGGCATCGATCTCGCCGCAACCATCGGCCGCTCGGGTCTCACGGCCTTGAAACGGGAAGGCGACGGCGCCAGTCCGATCGGACAGTTCCGCATCGTCGGCGGCTACTACCGGCCCGACCGCTTTCCGACCCGGCCGGTCGCCGGCCTGTCGCTTCGGCCGCTCAGGCCGGAGGACGGCTGGTGCGACGCTCCGGGGGACCGCAATTACAACCGGCCGGTCCGCCGGCCCTATCCGGCCAGCCACGAGGCGATGTGGCGCGACGACGGCGTCTACGACATCGTGCTGGTGCTCGACGTCAACCTCATGCCGCGCGTCAAGGGCGGCGGCAGCGCCATCTTCTTTCACCTGACGCGCCCCGACTTCGGCCCGACGGCCGGCTGCCTGGCGATTCGCCGCCGCGACATGCTGCGGCTCTTGCCGCGCCTTTCCACCGAGACGGTGATCGCCTTCGGAGGATAGGTCAGATCGGCTCGCCGTCGACGAGGCGGGGCGTCGGGCCGGGCGCGCCGGCCGCGGCGGCAATCAGCGCCCGCTTGACCGGCGGCAGCCGGTCGACCAGGCCGAGGC
>LUYO01000100.1:0-19835 GCA_001603295.1 Rhodobacterales bacterium Alpha_02 | reverse complement strand
GCCTCCAGCAGCCCGCCGGCTGTCTCGGGTGCCGCCAGCCACACGCCATAGAAGCCGGCCATGGCCGCCACCGGCACCAGCTCGAAATCCGGTCCCGCCTCGGGCGAGAAGGCGGCGATGAGCTTCACCTTGGTCGCCAGCGAACGGCCGGCCTGCGACAGCAGCGCCGCGCCAGCGTCGCCCGCCGGCACCGGCAGCACCAGCGCGTCGGCGCTGGTCGCCACCAGCTCCGCGAGACCGTCGGGGGCAAGATCGCCGCCGAAGGCCGCCACTTCCGCCTCGCCGTCGGCCGCCGCGACGATGGCGCCGAGATCGGCGGCGGAGAGCGGGGCGGGCGACGGCCCCGACTGGGCGGCAACGAGGGCCGTCGCGCCCGCCGCGATGGCGGCCCGCGCCTCGTCGGCCGTGGCGACGGAAAGCTGAAAACCGGTCATGCAGGCCTCCGGGGCATCAGAGCTTCTCGACGGAATCGTCCGCGAATCGGGCCGCCAACTCGGCGGCGGTCCTGTCGCCAATCAAGAGGTCCGGCGCGATCTCGGCAAGCGGAATCAGGACGAAGCCGCGCTCGTGGGCGTGTCGGTGCGGCAGCGTCAGCGCCGGCGTGTCCATGCGCACGTCGTCATAGGCGATCAGATCGATGTCGATCAGGCGCGGCCCCCAGCGCTCGTGGCGGACGCGGCCGAGCTGCCGCTCGACGTCGAGGCAGACGGCAAGCAGGTCGAGCGGGGGGAGGGCGGTCTCCACCACGGCCGAGACGTTGGTGAAATCCGGCTGATCGGTCTTGCCCCAGGGGCGGGTGCGGTAGTCGGACGAGCGAGCGACCACCCGCACGCCCGATGCTTCCAGCGCGGTCAGCGCGGCGGCGATGGTGGCGCGCGCATCGCCGATGTTGCCGCCGAGGCTGAGCGCCGCCCTAGCCATCGGCGCGGCTCCGGGTAATTTCCACCGATACGCCCTCGAGCACCTGCGGCACCGGCGCCGATGGCTTGTCGATGCGCACGGTGATCGCCTCGACCAGCGGGAAGCCGGCGAGG
Organism: Rhodobacterales bacterium Alpha_02; assembly: GCA_001603295.1. Classification (GTDB taxonomy): domain Bacteria; phylum Pseudomonadota; class Alphaproteobacteria; order Rhizobiales; family Pleomorphomonadaceae; genus Pleomorphomonas. The sequence continues at coordinate 18,801 of LUYO01000100.1, read as the reverse complement.
ATGTCGGTGGCGATCGCTTCGGCCAGCGCTTCCAGGAGGTTGAAGCGGCGCGTCGTGGCGATGCCGGCCGCGATCTCGGCCATGTCGGCATAGGATACCGACTTCGTCAGGTCGTCGCTCGCGCCGGCGGCGCGGGTGTCGACCACCGCGTCGAGCGAGATGAAGAAGCGCTGGCCGAGCACCGCCTCTTCCGGCAGCACGCCGTGACGGGCAAAGACGGCGAGCCGGTGGACGCTGATGTGATCGCTCATCGCATCTCCTTCCTGATGGCGTCGGCGACGGCGGCGGCATCGCGGTGGGCGGCGACGTCGTGGACGCGGACGATGTCGGCGCCGGCCATGATGGCGGCGACATTGGAGGCGACAGTGCCGTAAAGCCGCTCGGAAACCGGCCGCTCCGCGCCGATCAGCGCGCCGATCAGCCGTTTGCGCGACGTGCCCATCAGCACCGGATAGCCGAGCGCCTTCAGCTCGCCGACCCGCGCCACCGCCTGAAGGTTCTGCTCGAAGGTCTTGCCGAAACCGACGCCGGGATCGAGGACGATGTGATCGTCGGCAATGCTGGCCTTATGGGCGATGCCGATCGAACGGCCGAAGAACGCCTTCATGTCCTCGACGATGTCGAGGGCCGGATCGACGTCGGTGCGGTTGTGCATGACGACGACGGCCGCGCCGTGGGCGGCGGCGGCGCGCGCGATATCCGGCTCGCGCTGCAGGCCCCAGACGTCGTTGACGATCAGCGCGCCGGCCCGAAGCGCCGCCTCGGCCGTGCCGGCTTTGTAGGTGTCGATGGAGACCGGCGGGAAATCGCCGTCGGCGAGGCGCTCGATCACCGGCAGCACGCGGGCGATCTCCTCGTCCTCAGTCACCTCCGTGGCACCGGGCCGCGTCGACTCGCCGCCGACGTCGAGAATGTCGGCACCCTCATCGGTGAGGCGGCGGGCTTGGGCCAGCGCCGCCTCGACGGTGGCGAAGCGGCCGCCGTCGGAAAAGCTGTCGGGCGTGACGTTGAGGATGCCCATCACCAACGTGCGCTTGCCGAGGTCGGGCAACGGATGCATGGCCTCTATCCTCCTTCGGTCGGCCGCGTCGCCGGTCAGGCAGCCAGCCGGCGAAGCGCCGCAAGCAGGGCCGGCACGTCGTCGTGAAGCTCATCGAGCGCCCCGGCGATCATGGCGTTGAGGCGTTCGTCGCGGCTGGCGACGCGGCGGTCGGTCATCAGGCCGACGATCGTCCGCCTGGCGCCGGTCGCCTGCCGATGGGCGTGGGCGAGGCCGAGTTCGACGCAGGCGCCTTCGTCGGGAATGCGGCCGTCGAGCACGAACAGCAGGATGTCGGAGGCGTAGACGGCCTCGCTGTCGATGCGGAAGATCGACTGCTGCCGCTCCTCGGCGGTCATCTCCACCCAGCCGGGAACGAGTTCGATGCCGTCGCGTTGCGGCAGGAACACCTGGATGCCCAGCTTCTCGATCTCGGCGGCCAGCCGGGCGTTGAATTCCAGTTCCGCTTGCGAAAACAGCGGCGCGGCAAAATAGAGCGACGGCACGGCTTCCCCCTCCTGTCCGACCGGACTAGAGGCCGGCCGCCGCTTGAAGTCAACCCGATGGATCACTCCGCCGCATTGCGCTGCTGCGGCCGACGGTCGAGAAGGTCGCGCAGATAGCGGCCGGTGTAGCTCGCCTCCATCTTCATCACCTCCTCCGGCGTGCCGGCGGCGACGATGCGGCCGCCGCCGTCGCCACCCTCCGGGCCGAGGTCGATCAGCCAGTCGGCCGTCTTGATGACTTCGAGATTGTGCTCGATGATCACCACCGTGTTGCCCTGCTCGACAAGTTCGTGTAGCATTTCCAATAGTTTGGCGACGTCGTGGAAGTGCAGGCCGGTGGTTGGCTCATCGAGGATGTAGAGCGTGCGGCCGGTGGCCCGGCGCGACAGCTCCTTGGCGAGCTTGACGCGCTGCGCCTCGCCGCCGGACAGGGTGGTCGCCTGCTGGCCGACCTTGACGTAGCCGAGGCCGACGTCGCGCAGCGCCGTCATCTTGTCGCGGATGGCCGGCACCGCCTGGAAGAAGTCGCAGGCCTCCTCGACGGTCATGTCCAGCACGTCGGCGATCGACTTGCCCTTGAAGTGCACCTCCAGCGTCTCACGATTGTAGCGATGGCCCTTGCAGACGTCGCAGGTGACGTAGACGTCCGGCAGGAAGTGCATCTCGATCTTCAAGACGCCGTCGCCCTGGCAGGCCTCGCAGCGGCCGCCCTTGACGTTGAAGGAGAAGCGGCCGGGGCCGTAGCCGCGCGCCTTGGCTTCCGGCAGGCCGGCGAACCAGTCGCGGATCGGCGTGAAGGCGCCGGTGTAGGTGGCCGGGTTGGAACGCGGCGTGCGGCCGATCGGCGACTGGTCGATGTCGATCACCTTGTCGAGCAGCTCGAGGCCCTCGATGCGGTCGTGCGGCGCCGCCTGCTCGCGGGCGCCGTTGAGCCGCCGCGCCGCCGCCTTGAATAGCGTGTCGATCAACAGCGTCGACTTGCCGCCGCCGGAGACGCCGGTGACGCAGGTGAACAGGCCGACCGGCACGTCGGCGGTGACGTCCTTGAGGTTGTTGGCGCGCGCCCCGACGATGCGGATGTACTTGTTCTTCTGCGGCTTGCGCCGCTTGTCGGGCAGCGGGATGGCCAGCGCGCCGGACAGATACTGGCCGGTGAGGCTGTTCGGATCGGCCATGATCTCGGCCGGCGTCCCCTGCGAGACGATCTCGCCGCCGTGCACGCCGGCGCCCGGCCCGACGTCGAGCACGTAGTCGGCGGCCAGGATGGCGTCCTCGTCGTGCTCGACGACGATCACCGTGTTGCCGAGGTCGCGCAAGTGCTTCAGCGTCTCGATCAGCTTGTCGTTGTCGCGCTGGTGCAGGCCGATCGACGGCTCGTCGAGCACGTAGAGCACGCCGGTCAGGCCGGAACCGATCTGGCTGGCCAGGCGGATGCGCTGGCTCTCGCCACCGGAGAGGGTGCCCGAGGCGCGCGACAGCGTCAGGTATTCGAGGCCGACGTTGTTGAGGAACCGCAGCCGCTCGCGGATCTCCTTCAGGATGCGCACGGCGATCTCGTTCTGCTTGCCGGTCAGCTTGTCCGGCAGGGCGGTGAACCAGCCCATCGCCTCGCGGATCGACATGTTGGTGACCTCGCCGATATGCAGGCCGGCGATCTTGACAGCCAGCGCCTCCGGCTTCAGCCGGTAGCCGCCGCAGGCGTCGCAAGGGTGGTCGGACTGGAAGCGGCCCAGCTCCTCGCGCACCATCTCGGAGTCGGTTTCCTTCCAGCGCCGCTCGATGTTGCCGACCACCCCCTCGAACGGCTTCTTGGTGGTGTAGGTCCTGAGGCCGTCGTCATAGGTGAAGCTGATCTCCTCGCCGCCCGAACCGGTGAGGATGACCTCGCGCACCCGCTGCGGCAGGTCCTTCCACGGCGTGGTCATCGACGCCTTGAAATGGCGGCAGATGGCCTCCAGCGTCTGCGCGTAATAGGGCGAGGACGCCCCGGTCTTCGCCCAGGGCAGCACGCAGCCGCCGCGCAGGGACAGGCTGTCGTCGGGCACCACCAGCGACGCCTCGAACTTCAGCTCGGTGCCGAGGCCGTCGCACTTGGGGCAGGCGCCGAACGGGTTGTTGAAGGAAAACAGCCGCGGCTCGATCTCGGAAATGGTGAAGCCGCTGACCGGGCAGGCGAATTTCTCCGAGAAGGTGATGCGGCGCGGCTCGCTCTCGCCCTCGGCGAGGTCGGCCAGCTCCAGCACGGCGATGCCGTCGGCGAGGTGCAGGGCGGTCTCGAAGCTGTCGGCGAGGCGGGCGGCCAGGTCCGGCTTGACGATCAGCCGGTCGACGACGATGTCGATGTCGTGCTTGATCTTCTTGTCGAGGGCCGGCACCTCCTCGATCGGATAGAAGCTGCCGTCTACCTTGACGCGCTGGAAGCCCTTCTTCTGGAGATCGGCGAATTCCTTGCGATACTCGCCCTTGCGGCCGCGGATCATCGGCGCCAGGAGATAGAGGCGGGTGCCCTCGGGCAGCTCCAGCGTGCGATCGACCATCTGGCTGACCGTCTGGCTCTCGATCGGCAGGCCGGTGGCCGGCGAGTAGGGGATGCCGACGCGCGCGTAGAGCAGGCGCATGTAATCGTAGATTTCGGTGACGGTGCCCACCGTCGAGCGCGGATTGCGCGAGGTGGTCTTCTGCTCGATGGAGATGGCCGGCGACAGGCCGTCGATCTGATCGACGTCCGGCTTCTGCATCATGTCGAGGAACTGGCGGGCGTAGGCCGACAGGCTCTCGACGTAGCGGCGCTGGCCCTCGGCGTAGATGGTGTCGAAGGCGAGCGACGACTTGCCCGAGCCGGAAAGGCCGGTCATGACGATCAGGCTGTCGCGCGGCAGGTCGACGTCGATGTTCTTGAGATTGTGCTCGCGCGCCCCGCGCACCGAAAGGGAGCGCCGCGCCTGATCGAAAATGCTGGTCGGCTTCATCGCCATCTCTGTCGTCGTCCCTGTCGCGCCTTCCTGGAGGAAGGCGAAAAATGCCGCGCCGCCAACCGGCGCCGGAAACCCTGCCGCATCGGCAACGCCGTTACCGCGTCCGGCGTTCCACGCCCGAGATCCCGCACCCCGGAGTGCGCTCCGAAAGGCCCGCCCGAGTGCCACGCCTTCTCGACCGGCGAGCGGTCACGCCGAGGCATCGAGCCGAAAAGTATACGCCCTTTTCGGAGAAGTCCGTTCGCCGGCAAGAAGCTCTAGTCCGGGTCTGCTGACGCATCCTGTCAGGATTGGCCGCCAATCGGCAAGACGGCGGCGCGCGCGGCTGCCATGCCGCCGGGCTGGCGGCGGAAAATGCTGAAACCCTCTGATTCCTGTTGCGACCTTCCTTTGAAACGTCTAGAACGTATCAGGAACAAGAGGCGGATGCCAGTCCTTTTCTCACTGTGGAAAAGGCGGTGGGCCGGCCGGGGCGGGGTATCGCAACGGCAAGGCCGGCGATAACGTGCCCTTCTATTGCCGGGCGGACGGCCCGGCCGGCTTGGTGCGTCGACGCGTCCAGCCGAAAGCGTCGAATTTGAGGGAAGAAAGCCATGGCAGGCAGCGTCAACAAGGTCATCCTGATCGGCAATCTCGGGCGCGATCCCGAGGTGCGGCGGATGGGGTCGGGCGATGCTGTGGTCAACCTGCGCATCGCTACTTCCGAAAGCTGGCGCGACCGGACGTCCGGCGAGCGCAAGGAACGCACCGAGTGGCATTCGGTGGTGATCTTCAACGAGAACCTCGCCAAGATCGCCGAGCAGTATCTCAAGAAGGGCTCCAAGGTCTATGTCGAGGGCCAGTTGCAGACGCGCAAGTGGACCGACCAGTCCGGCCAGGAGCGCTATTCGACCGAAGTGGTGCTGCAGCGCTTCCGCGGCGAGCTGACGCTGCTCGACGGCCGCGGCGAGGGCGGCGGCCGCAGCGAAGGCGGCGACTATTCGGAGGGCGGCTCGGACTACGGCTCGTCCGGCCCGATGGAGCGGGCGCCGGCCCGTTCGGGCGGCGGCGGACGCGGCCAGGGCGGCGCCCCGGCTTCCAACTTCTCGTCCGACCTCGACGACGACATCCCGTTCTGATAGACGGGCGGCATGGCAGAAACGTTTTCCACTTCGGTCATTGCAGGCTGAACCGCGTCCGGTCCTTCGGGGACGGGCGGCGGTGACATACGCCTTCATCACGCGGCGCTAGGGCGCGACCGCGTTGCGTTGTCCTGAAATCGGAAAACCGAATTGACTCTGATCATCCGTAGCGAAACGGCGGCTGACCATGCCGCCATCGCCGCCGTCACCACGGCAGCCTTCGTCAACCAACCTCACTCCGACGGCAGCGAGGCGGCGATCGTCGACCGTCTGCGGGAAGCCGGCGCGCTGACGCTGTCCCTGGTCGCCATCAACGGCAGGGACGAACTGGTCGGCCACATCGGCTTCTCGCCGCTTGCCACCGACATGCCCGGCACCTGGTTCGGCATCGGGCCGCTGTCGGCGCGCCCTGACGTCCAGCGTCAGGGGATCGGATCGGCGCTCGTCCGCTGCGGCCTCGACCGCCTCAAGGGCAAGGCCGACGGCATCGGGCTGGTGGGCGATCCCAACTACTACTGCCGCTTCGGCTTCGCCGCTCGGCCTGGCCTCGTCTGCGACGGCGTGCCGGACCTGTATGTGCAGGCGCTTGCCTTCATCGACGTGCCGGCGTGGGGCAAGATCGCCTTCCACCCGGCATTCTTCGGCGCTGCGTAACGCACGGACCCGCCCGGTTCGCCGGGCGGGCTCACGCCTGCGAGGGTGCTTTTCGGATTGGGCTGTGGGTGCCCTTTTCTGTCTGAGATGGTCCGCGCAGGCGGACCATCTCAGGCTGGATAACGTCTCCAGCCCTCAACCGAACTCTGTGATGACGTTGATGCCGGTCTCCGGCGAGCGGTCCATTCCGACGAGGAGATCGATGGCTTCCTCGAGCCCGACCTTGCGGTTGATCAGCTTCTGCGGCGCCAGCTTGCCCGAGGCGATCATGCGGAGCATGTCGTCATAGCGCCACGCCTGCATGCCATGGCTACCGTAGACCTCCAGCTCCCAGCCGATGATGCGCGCCATGGGAATCGGCGCTTCGGTGTCATCGCCGAGCATCAGGCCGACCTGCACATGCCGGCCACGCCTTTTCAGGCCGAGGATGGAGTTCCTGGCCGTGACGCGGTGGCCGAGCGCGTCGATGGAGAGATGCACGCCGCCGCCGGTAATGTCGCGGATGGCACCGACCACGTCGGGCGTCACGCGGCTGTTGATCGTCGCCGTCGCGCCGATGCTCTTGGCGAAGGCCAGCTTGTCGTCGGTGATGTCGATGGCGATGACGTTGGCGCCCATGGCGGCAGCGATCATGATGGCGGAAAGGCCGACGCCGCCGCAGCCGTGCACTGCCACCCACTCGCCGCCGCGCACCCGGCCCTGATCGACCACGGCACGGAAGGAGGTGGCGAAGCGGCAGCCGAGGCTGGCGGCGGTCGCAAAATCGATGTCGTCGGGCAGCACCACCACGTTGTCGTCGGCGTTGTGAACCCCGACATATTCGGCGAACGAGCCCCAATGGGTGAACCCCGGCTGCGTCTGGCTGCGACAGACCTGCTGGTTGCCCGAGGCGCATTCCGGGCAGCGGCCGCAGCCGGCGACAAAGGGCATGGTGACACGGTCGCCCGGCCGGAAGCGGCGGATGTCGCGGCCGACGGCGACGACCACGCCGGCAAACTCGTGGCCGGGCACGTGCGGCAGGGCGATGTCCGGATCGTGGCCCATCCAGCCGTGCCAGTCGGACCGGCAGATGCCCGACGCCTCCACCTTCAGCACCAGGCCGTGCGGCTCCGGCGTCGGGTCGGGCAGGGTGCGGATCTCCGGCCTCTGGCCGAAAAGCTCGTAGAAGATGGCGCGCATGCTGAATTCTCCGGGGATGTCCGGCGATAGCATGGACGGCACCGCCGAGAAAGCCTCAACCGGTCGCGGCGTCGTAGGCGGCCTGGGCGGTCAGTACGGCCTCCATGTTGTGCTCGGCCCAATGGGCGAAGGCGGCCACCGTCTCGGTCAGCGTGCGGCCGAGCGGCGTCAGGGCGTATTCGACGCTCACCGGCACGGTGGGGTGAACGGTGCGGTCGACGAGGCCGTCGCGTTCGAGCCGCTTCAGCGTCTGCGACAGCACCTTCTGGGAAATGCCGCGAACGTCGCGCCGGAGGCGATTGAAGCGCACTGGCCCGCCATCCAGCCGGTCCAGCACCAGGAGCGCCCATTTGTCGGCCAGCCGGTCGAGCATCATGCGCGTCGGGCAGCGGTCGTCGAAGACGTCGTAGGGATAGGTCATGCTCATGCTGCCGGTGGTTTCCATGGGGAAACCAGGTGACCGGAAAGTGCCTTCTTTTCGTGGTTTCATGAATTGACTATGTTCCGAAGCGAAACAAGGTTTCCAGTTGATACTAAGGAGTTTCGATATGGTTGGCAAGATTCTGGTTCTCGGCGCCACCGGCAACGTCGGGCGTCCGCTGGTCAAGGCGCTGGTCGCCAGGGGCGAGGCCGTCAAGGCGGCGTCGCGCCGTGGCGAGCCGGTCGAGGGCGCCGAGGGCGTCGTGTTCGATATCGTCGATCCCATGACCTTCCCGACCGCCTTCGAGGGCGTCGACCGCGCCTTCGTCCTGCTGCCGACCGGCTATACGGAAGCCAAGGCGCTGCTCCTGCCATTGATCGAAGCGGCGGCGACGCGCGGCGTCAAGGTGGTGTTCCAGTCGGTGTTCGGCGTCGACGCCGACGATTCCATTCCCTACCGCCAGGTGGAGATCGCGCTCGAGAAATCCGGCGTTCCCTACGTCATCCTGCGTCCCAACTGGTTCACCGATAACTTCCTCACCTTCTGGAAGGGCGGCATCGATGCCGGCGGCGTCATTGCCCTGCCGGCCGCCGACGGCAAGTCGAGCTTCATCGACGTGCGCGACATCGCCGACAGCGCCATGGCCGCGCTGACCAGTGACCGCTTCGACGGCAGGGCCTTCAACCTCACCGGGCCGGAAGCGCTCGGCTATGCCGAGGCCGCCGCGCTAATCGCCTCGGGAATCGGTCGGCCGGTCACCTATGTGGCGATCGACGACGATGCCTTCGTCGACAACCTGATGGGCGCCGGCGTGCCCGAGGTCTATGCTCGCTTCCTCGCCTCGATCTTCCATCCGGTGCGCGAAGGCTGGGCGGCTGCCGTCACCGGCGACGTGCCGAAGCTGACCGGTCATCCGGCCCGCAGCATCGCCGCCTGGGTGAAGGAGCATGCCGAGGCCCTGAAGGGCTGAGGCTCAGAGCCCGACCGCCGCCAGTGCCTTGATATTGGCCTGATGGACCGCCTCGTAGGGCGCGAAATAGCCTATATGGCCGGCCGCGATGTCGGCCGCGACGAAGGCGGCGAGCGGCGTGCCGTCCCGTCCTTCGCCGGCGACGAGCCGCCGGAGATAATCGCGGTTGGCATCGATCAGGCTGCCGTCATAGCCGCCGGCGGCGATGCGGTCGGGGTCGCCGTGGGCCGGCAGGATGCGCCGGACGGGCAAGGCGGCGAGGCGACCGAGTTCGGCGATATGCGTCGGCGTGTGGTCGGGTTCGGAGATGTAGGTGACGGTGTCCTCGACGACGTCGCCGGCCAGCAGCAGGCCGGCGTCGGGCAGCCGCAGCACCACGCCATCGGCGCTGTGAATGGCAAAATGCAGCGCCTCGACCGTGCGACTGCCGGCAGTCAGCGTCAGCCCGTCGTCGAAGATTTCCGTTGGCAGCACCAGCGGCCGGATCGGCGGGTCGGCCTTCTCCAGCTTGTCCCGGTTGGCGATCAGCGCGTCGCGCGTCAGCCGGTGGGCGACGATCGGCCCGTCGGCGAACACGGCGTTGCCGGCGACGTGGTCGTCGTGGGCGTGGCTGAGCACCAGCTTGAAGCGGCTGAGGCCGAGCCCTTCGAGGTGGCTCCGAACGCGGCGGGCATGGTCGAGCGAGATGTGGCTATCGAAGACGACGGCCTCGCTGCCGCCGACAATCGCATAGGAGGCGATGCCAAGCGCGTAGGCGCCGTCGTCGAGCCAGTTGTCGGCCGGCGAATGCAGCCGCACGCCCGGCACGCGGCCGTCGTAATAGGCGAACACGCCGGGCGCCGGCTCAAGGATGCGCAAGGTGCGCGTGTCGGTCACGGCGTCTCGTCCTCGATGCCGTACATGTCGTCGTCGCTAAGGCCGAAGTGATGGCCGATCTCGTGGACCAGCACGTGGCTGACGATGTCGCCCAGCTTCTCCTCGTGTTCGGCCCAATAGTCGAGGATGGGCCGGCGATACAGCCAGACGCGGTTGGGCAGGCGGCCGGTCTCCGGCACGGCGGCGTCGTGGGCGAGGCCGGTGCCGACGAACAGGCCGAGGATGTCGAAATCGCTTTCGAGTTCCATCTCCTTGACGACGTCCTCGTCGGGGAAGTCGGCGACGCGGATTTCGATTTCGCCGGTCAGCGCCCGGAAGTCGGCGGGCAGGGCGGCATAGGCCTCGGCGGCCATCGCCTCGAAATCGTCGATCTCGGGCGCCTTCAACTCCTTCCAGTCGAATTTTGCCGCACCGCCGCCGAAGAGTCTCATCCTTGTCTCCCGCCGATCATCCACCCGACTTCAGAAGTGTCGGGGACGGGGAGGGGCGTCAAGGGCGTTGACGCGGAGCCGCCGCCGGAAGCGCTCCCTCTCGGCGGGCTTGATGCCGAAAAGCACGCGTGGATCTCGCCATCACTCGCGTGAAGCGGAGGCTCTCGGGACAAATGGATTGCCACGCCGATACAGGGCGCTTTTCCGTCCGAGATGGTCCTTCCAGCGCGGACCATGACGGAGAAAGCTTATATGAAACAATCGGCCATGCCGTTACCCGCCGCGTGACGAGCGGCACCCGCCCGCGTCCTTCCTCAGAACAAACTAAGCTGCACGCCGCCGTTGCCGGGCTTCAGGAACTTCGTCGTGTCGGGCTTCACCCGCTGCTTGTTGAGACCGAGGCGCTTGGCGGTCAGCTCGAAGCGGCGGCCGAGCTGCCAGGCGTAGGGGCCGGTGCCGCGCATGCGCTTGCCCCATTCGGCGTCGTAGTCCTTGCCGCCGCGCATCGACTTCAAGACGTTCATCACGTGCCGGTAGCGGTCGGGCAGCTCGCGCAGCAGGAACTCGCGGAAGATTTCCGACACTTCCAGCGGCAGGCGCAGCAGCACGTAGCCGGCCTCGCGGGCGCCGAAGGTGTGCGCCGCCTCCAGGATGCGCTCGATCTCGCTGTCGGTGACCGCCGGGATGATCGGTGCCATCATCACGCCGACCGGGATGCCGGCCTCGGTCAGCTTCTGGATGGCTTCGAGGCGGCGCTGCGGGCTGGAAGCGCGCGGCTCCATGGCGCGGGCGAGGCGACGGTCGAGCGTGGTGATGGAGATCGCCACCTTGACGAGACCCTCGGCGGCCATCGGCTGCAGGATGTCGATGTCGCGCAGCACCAGCGCCGATTTGGTGATGATCAGCGCCGGATGCCGGGTCTTGGCCAGCACTTCCAGTACCCGCCGGGTGATCCTCTGTTCCTTCTCGATCGGCTGGTAGGCGTCGGTGGCGGTGCCGATGGCGATCACCTTCGGCTGGTAGGACGACGCGCCCAGTTCGCGCTCCAGCACCTCGGCGGCATTGATCTTGGCATAGAGCCGGCTCTCGAAATCGAGCCCCGGCGACAGGCCGAGATAGGAGTGGTTCGGCCGGGCGTAGCAGTAGACGCAGCCGTGCTCGCAGCCGCGATAGGGGTTGAGCGAACGGTCGAAGGCGATGTCCGGGCTGTCATTGCGGGTGATCACCGAACGAGCCTGCTCGGTTTGCACCGTCGTCCGGAACGGCGGCAGCTCCTCGCCGTCGCCCCAGCCGTCGTCGAACACGGTGCGGGCATAGGCCTCGAAGCGGCCCGATGGGTTGATGCCGGCGCCCCGGCCGTGCCGGCGGGCGGCGGCGACCGCCGCGTCGGCGATCTCCGGCGTCATATGGGGCTCGAGAGGGTGCTGACAGGCGATGTTCATGGTTTGATCTTATGCGTATACGGGAACAGGTCAAGAACATTCTTCGGTGCATCCACCGGCCAATCGTCCTTCTGGGGGGCGAAGCCGAGACGGCGTCCGACATCTGAGGCGTTGCGCGGCGCGCCATTGAGATGCGGCGAGCGTCTCCTCGCCTGAGCACAACGAGCGGCGGCTGCCAATGATCAAGGCTAGAAACAAAAACCGGCTCCGCATTCGGACGGGCTCGCGCTTCTCCGTGAAACCCGCTAGAACGAAAGTATGATCTCGGTCGTCATCCCCACCCGGAACAGCGAGGAAGCCCTCGTTCGCACCCTCTCGACGCTGATCGGCGGCGCCGCCGACGGCACCGTACGCGAGGTGGTGGTGGTCGACGGCGGCTCCGAGGACCAGACGCGGCTGGTCGCCGAGGGCACCGGCTGCGAGCTGATTTCCGGCACCGGCGGCGCCTGGGCGCGCTGTGCCATCGGCGGTGCCGCCGCCCGGCGCGGCGAGTTCCTGATGTTCCTGCGCCCCGGCGTGCTGCTCGACGCCGGCTGGGAGAACGACTTCCAGGCGGCGGTCGAGCGTCGCCTCCGGCATGGCGATGCCCGCTTCGCCGCCGTCTTCCGCCTCGCCTCCGACGACGACACGCTCGGCGGCAGCCTGAAATACTACCTGCGGCGGCTGTTCGGCCGCTGCGCCGGCATGACCCATCCCGACCAGGGGCTGATCATTTCCCGCGCCTATTTCCGCGAGCTTGGTGGCTTCCGGCGGCGCGACGGTCTGGCCGGCGTCGATCTGGTCCGTCGCGTCGGGCGCCGCCGCCTCGTCCGTCTCAGGGCGCCGGCCGTGCGGGTGATCGCCGACGGCCAGGGCGACACGGTGGCCGGTGGCGGCCTCGCCGGCGCGCTGGCCGCGCTGCTGCTTGCCGTGCGCCTACCGGTCGGCCTCGTCGCCGGCCTCACCGGCCAGCGCGGCTGACATCCTCTCCGAGAGTTGACTGGTGCGCCGTGGCGCCGCCGGCTAGACACGCTTCGAACGCGGGGCGCCGGACAGAAGCCTCCCGTCCAGCCGGAAGGAACCCCATGACCATCGAACTTCACGCCATCGCCGCGCCGGTCTTCACCGCGCGCCTCAAGTCCCTTGTCCATCTCCTGAAGATTGGCGAGGCGGAATATGCCGCGCGCGGTCTTTCCGAGGAAGCGGTGCTCGGCGCCCGCCTCGCTCCGGACATGTTCGACCTGAAGCGGCAGGTGCAGATCGCCACCGATCATGCCAAGGGCGCCATGGCCCGCCTCGCCGGCCTCGACATCCCATCCTTCCCCGACACCGAACAGACCTTCGCCGAGCTGTACGCCCGCATCGACAAGACGCTGGCCTTCGTGGCATCGGTGCCGGCTGAGGCCGTCAACGGCCGCGAGGCGGCGATCGTCACGCTGAAGCTACGCCATGAAACCCATGAAATGCCGGCGATCGACTACCTCCAGGGTTACGCCATCCCCAACTTCTATTTCCACCTGACCACCGCCTACGACATCCTGCGCCACCTCGGCATGCCCGTCGGGAAGCGCGATTTCCTCTGGCGGGAATGAGCGGAAGGCCGTGGCGGCCGTCGCCGTTTGCAAGGTTAACAAACCATTGAAATAATTAATCAATGACGACTTCCGCCGTTTAACTTCGAATTTACCCTGCCGGTGGAGATTGGTTTCCGGCAGGGGCGTGTAGACCCCCACCTGTCTGTTTTGCGTCGGAGTGGGAGAGCCATGAGTGTTCTGCGTCGGCGGACGTCGTCGTCCGAGGTTTCTCTCCACTCCCCTGCCGCATCGACGCCCGACTGGCTCGACAGCGTCATCGTCGGCGATTGCGTCGCCGCGCTGGAGCGCCTGCCCAAGGCGTCGGTCGACCTGATCTTCGCCGATCCGCCCTATAACCTCCAGCTCGGCGGCGACCTCACCCGTCCCGACCAGTCGAAGGTCGACGCCGTCGACGACGACTGGGATCGCTTCGAGAGCTTTTCCGCTTATGACACCTTCACTCGCGCCTGGCTGATGGCCTGCCGCCGCGTGCTGAAGCCGTCCGGCACCCTCTGGGTGATCGGCTCCTACCACAACATCTTCCGCGTCGGAGCGATCATGCAGGACCTCGGGTTCTGGACGCTCAACGACATCATCTGGCGCAAGGCCAACCCGATGCCCAACTTCAAGGGCAAGCGCTTCACCAACGCCCACGAGACGCTGATCTGGGCGTCGCGCGACCGGGAGGCCAAGGGCATCACCTTCAACTACGAGGCCATGAAGGCCTTCAACGACGATCTCCAGATGCGCTCCGACTGGTTGCTGCCGATCTGCACCGGTGGCGAGCGGCTGAAGACCGCCGACGGCGACAAGGTCCATCCGACCCAGAAGCCGGAAGCGCTGCTCTGGCGCGTGCTGATGTCGTCGTCCAAGCCCGGCGACGTGGTGCTCGATCCCTTCCTCGGTACCGGTACCTCGGCCGCCGTGGCGAAGAAGCTTGGCCGACACTTCGTCGGCATCGAGCGCGACGGCACCTATGCCGAGTTCGCGAAGGCGCGCATCGCCTCGGTCGAACGGGCGCCCGACGACGGCCTTGCCGTGGTCATGCCGCGTCGGGCCGAGCCGCGCATTCCCTTCGGCTCGCTGATCGAGGCCGGGCTGATCCGGCCGGGCGACAAGCTCCACGACACCCGCCGCCGACACGTCGCCATCGTCCGCGCCGACGGCTCGATCGCCGCCGGAGCCATTGCCGGCTCGATCCACAAAGTCGGTGCCGCGCTGCAGGGGCTCGAGGCCTGCAACGGCTGGACCTACTGGCATGTCGAGGAGCAGGGCGCCCTGGTGCTGATCGACGAGTTGCGCGGCCGCATCCGCGGTGAACTCGCCGCCGCCGGTGCCTGAGCGGGCAGGGCACGTCGAGGCAAAAAAGAAGGCTCTCCGAACCGGTCAGAGAGCCATTTCTTTTACCGATGACCGAAACTCGGCACTTGTACAAACCCGTGCCGTTCGGCGTTCGGGCTCTCCCGCCCTTGAAAATCGCTTCCGTCCAACCTCTCCGCATCGGGTTAGCCCAACCCGGTGCCGGCCGATCAAATGACTTTCGGGCTATGCCCCTATGTCAATAAATATGGCACCGAAGCCGTTAATCTCCAAGTAAACATTCATGCGACCATGGTCGCAAATCGGCGGATTTCCGCCACTCAGTGGTTGCTGCTGTCCTTTTTCGGCCCGCTTGCCGGGCGTCCTGCAGCTTTTCGTGCCGGCTTGCCCGTCGCCGCCTCCACCACCTTCCGCATCACCGTGGGCAGTGCTTCGCCGGCCACGTCGGCGGCGGCCAGCCAGAAACAGCCGTCAGGCGGCGGCCGGTCGCCGACCTCGGCCGCCTGCACCGACAACACCAGATGGAAATGGGTGAAGGTATGCTCGACCGTGCCGGCGTCCCGCCAGACAGCGGCAAACGGCGGCGTGGCCTCGGGGGCGGCGCCCTCGCGCCAGTCGCCGCCCGTCACCTCCAGCATGCCGCCGAGCAGGCCCTTGTCGGGCCGTCGGCGCACCAGCAGCGCGCCGTCGTGGCGACGAGCGACGAAAGCGGTGCCGTGTCGGGTCGGCCGCTCGGCCTTGGCCTTGCGGCGCGGCAAGGTCTCGGGATCACCGCGCCGGCGGGCGAGGCAGGGCTCCGACCACGGGCAGAGGGCGCAGGCCGGCCGCTTCGGCGTGCAGATGGTGGCGCCGAGATCCATCATGGCTTGCGCGAAGTCGCCGGGCCGGACGTCGGGCGTCAGCGTCGCGGTCAGACGGCGGATCTCCGGCTTGGCGTCCGGCAGCGGCGTTTCCAGCGCGAACAGGCGGGCGACCACCCGCTCGACGTTGCCGTCGACCACGGCGGCCGGCACGTCGAAGGCGATGGCGGCAATGGCCGCCGCCGTGTAGGGACCGATGCCGGGCAGGGCGGTCAGGCCCTCCGGCGTCTCCGGAAAGCGGCCGTCGTGATCGCGCGCCACCGCCTCGGCGCAGGCCTTGAGATTGCGGGCGCGCGAGTAGTAGCCGAGTCCGGCCCAGGCGGCCATCACCTCGTCACGCGGCGCGTCGGCGAGATCGGCGAGCGTCGGCCAGCGCTCGAGGAAATCGAGGAAATAGCCCTTGACGGCGGCGACCGTCGTCTGTTGCAGCATGACCTCCGACAGCCAGACGCGGTAGGGATCGGGCACGACGCCGAGCGCCCGCTCCTCCGGCGGCACCCGCCAGGGCAGGCGGCGAGCATGAACGTCGTACCAGTCGAGAAGGGCG
The DNA here is from genome assembly GCA_001603295.1 of Rhodobacterales bacterium Alpha_02. Lineage (GTDB taxonomy): Bacteria > Pseudomonadota > Alphaproteobacteria > Rhizobiales > Pleomorphomonadaceae > Pleomorphomonas. The sequence goes on along the minus strand of LUYO01000100.1, from coordinate 2,907 downwards.
GTGGCGAACGGCGCCGGCATGTGGGATAACCTGAGCCTGAGCGGGAACGATGGAGGTTCCATACCAGATGGCGCGCCTCAAGAAACCGGCTTTCGTCTACAAGGGGGTGCGGCCGCTCGCCGATATCATCGCCGCGCCGCTCAGTGCCGCCTGCCGCAAGCGCGGCTTCGCCACGCTCGACCTCGTCGCTCACTGGCCCGACATCGTCGGTCCCGCCTATGCCGAGACCACGGCGCCCGACCAGTTATCCTGGCCGCGCCGGCCGAAGGGGCTGATCGAGGAGGAGACGCACGAGCCGGCCGTGCTCACCGTGCGCTGCTCGGGCGCGGCGGCGATGCGTCTCTCGCTGGAGGCGCCGCTGATCATCGAGCGCATCAACACCTTCTTCGGCTATCGTGTCGTCGGCCGCATCCGGCCGCTGCAACTGCCGCCGGTCAAGGTGGGGCCGAAACCGCGACCGAAGCCGGCACCGCTGTCGCCGGAGACGGAAGCGAAGGTGCGGACGCTTGCCGCCGGCATCGCCGACGACGGCCTCAAGGCGGCGGTCGAGCGGCTCGGTCGGGCGGTGGCCGGCGACCGGCGCTGAGAGGGCCGAAAAACATCCTCTTTCCAATGACGCGGCCTTGCCATAATTTGCCGCCAATGACGGACCGATGGGACCGGTTATCCGAAAGGGAACGCCATGTTGAACCGCCGCCGCTTCCTTGTGACCACCGCCGTTGCCGCGGCCGGGCTCGCCCTCTTGGCGTCCTTCCCCGGCCTCGCCCTTGCCCAGGAGCCGTCAGCCACCGTCGATGAGACCGCGCTGATGAAGCCGGGCGTGCTGCCCGACATGGCGCTCGGCAACCCCGACGCCAAGGTGAAGATCGTCGAGTACATGTCGATGACCTGCAGCCACTGCGCCGACTTCCACAACAAGACCTTCGACGAGATCAAGGCCAAGTACATCGACACCGGCAAGGTGTACTTCGTGCTGCGCGAGTTCCCGCTCGATCCCCTGGCCGCCGCCGGCTTCATGCTGGCCCGCAACGCGCCGGGCGGCAAGTATTTCGAGGTGGTGTCGCGCCTGTTCAAGACGCAGGGCGAATGGGCCTTCGTCGAGGACCCGCTCACCGGCCTGCGCAACGTCTCCAAGCAGTTCGGCTACTCGCCGGCCACCTTCGACGCGACGCTGACCGACCAGAAGCTGCTCGACGACATCAACGAGACGAGGAAGCGCGGCGCCGACGAGTTCGGCATCACCGGCACGCCGACCTTCTTCATCAACGGCACGCGCGAGGTCGGCTTCCTGTCGGTCGACGAGATGTCGGCCAAGATCGACGCGCTGCTCTGATCTGGTGATAACGGGCGGATATCAACAGGGCCGCGATGCCGCCCCTCTTGCCGGGGCGGCGTCGCGGCCTTCATGATATGGTGGTCCATCGTCCGGTCACACTCTACGAATAGGGTGGCGACGAAGCGGAACACCGATGCAGTTCGAGCGGCTGAAGATACAGGGCTTCAAGTCCTTCGTGGATGTCTCCGAGTTCGTCATCGAACGCGGCCTCACCGGCGTGGTCGGACCCAACGGTTGCGGCAAGTCCAATCTCGTCGAAGCCATGCGCTGGGTGATGGGCGAAAGCTCCTACAAGGCGATGCGCGCCTCCGGCATGGACGACGTCATCTTCTCCGGCTCCGGCAAGCGGCCGGCCCGCAACGCCGCCGAGGTGACGCTGGTGCTGCGCAACGACCAGCGCACCGCACCGGCCGCCTTCAACGACGCCGACCTCCTCGAAGTCACCCGCCGCATCGAGCGGCAGTCCGGCTCCTCCTACCGCATCAACGGCAAGGACGTGCGCGCCCGCGACGTGCAACTGCTGTTCGCCGACGCCTCGACCGGCGCCCGCTCGCCGGCCATGGTGCGGCAGGGCCAGATCGGCGAGCTGATCGCCGCCAAGCCGACGCAGCGCCGCACCATTCTGGAGGAGGCGGCCGGCATCTCCGGCCTGCATTCCCGCCGCCATGACGCCGAACTGCGCCTCAAGGCCGCCGAGACCAATCTCACGCGCATGGAGGACGTGCTGCGCGAGATCGAGGCGCGGCTGGAAGGTCTGCGCAAGCAGGCCCGGCAGGCGGCGCGCTACCGCAACCTCTCCGCCGACATCCGCAAGGCGGAGGCCACCGTCGCCTTCCTCAGGCTCGGCGACCTCGCCGCCCAGGTGGAGGAGGCCGAGGGGCAGATGAAGGACAGCTTCGGCGCCGTCGCCGACGCCCAGTCCGCCCAGACGGAGGCGGTGCGCCGGCAGGCGATCGTCGCCGCCGAACTGCCGGCCCTGCGCGACAAGGCAGTGGAGACCGCCGCCGCGCTGCAACGGCTCAGGATCGCGCTGGCCGAATCGGAAGCCGAGGAGCGGCGCGCTCGCGAACGGCTGGCCGAACTCACCCGCCGGGCCGAGGAGATCGCCCGCGATCGCACCCGCGAGGCGGCGCTGGTGGCCGAGAACGACGAACGGCTGGCCGCCCTTGCCGATGAGGCCAAGGCGCTGGCCGCCGAAGCGCTGTCCGAAGAGGAACGCCGGGCCGAGGCCGAAGCGCTGGTCGCCGACATCGCCGGCCGCCTCGCCACTGTCGACGCCGACCTTGCCGCCGCCACCGCCGCCGAGGCCGAGGCGGCTGCCCTGCGCGGCGCGCTGGAGCGCGAGATCCGCGAGGCCGGCGTCCGGCTCGACCGCATGCTTCGCGACCTCGAAGCGCTCGACGCCGAACTTGCCGAACTCGACGACCGGCTCGACGCCGACGACGCCATCGCTGCCGCCCGCGAGGAGGTGGAATATGCCGCCGCCGGCGTGTTCGAGGCCGAGGAAGCCGTGGCCGCCGCCGAGGCCGGCCGCCGCGCCGCCGAGGAAGAGCGGCTGGCCGCCACCGGTC
>LUYO01000099.1:0-33563 GCA_001603295.1 Rhodobacterales bacterium Alpha_02 | reverse complement strand
CTGCCGCGCCGACCGCCGCCGAGCCGGCGCCCACCGCCGATGCGTCGGCGCCCGCCGCAGTTGCGGCCGCGCCAGCCGCTGCTCCGGCCGCGGCCGACGGCGGGTCGATCGCCGATCGCCTGAAGGCTGCCGACGTCGCCGCCGGCGGCAAGTCGGCCAAGGTCTGCACCGCCTGCCATTCCTTCGCCGATTCGGGCGACAACAAGGTCGGCCCCGGCCTCTGGGAGGTGGTGAACCGCAAGCCGGGCAGCCACGAAGGCTTCAAGTATTCGCCCGCCATGGTGACCTTCGGAGAGAGCCACGTCTGGGACTATGCGACGCTCGATATCTACCTGACCAATCCCAAGACCGAGGTACCCGGCAACAAGATGGCCTTCGCCGGCGTCAAGAAGCCGGAAGACCGCGCCAACATCATCGCCTACCTGAGGTCGCTGTCGGCCAATCCGGCGCCGCTGCCGTAATCGGTCGGCAAATGGGGAATGCAATCGGGGCGGCCGTCAGGCCGCCCTTTTTCGTTTGGAAAGGGCCGGCAGCGGCAGGGCGATGGTGGCAAGCCCCAGGAGAATCAGCATCATGCCGGCGACGCGCAGCGGCGAGAAGGTTTCTCCCAGCACCAGCCAGGACGACAGCGTGCCGAACAGCGGCACCAGGAGCGAGAAGGGCGCCACCGTCGAGGCCGGGTGGTTCCTGAGCAGGAAGCCCCAGAGGCCGAAGCCGACCAGCGTCGCCAGGAGCGCAAGGTAGAGCACCGAGCCGGCGCCGATGAGGCCCATGCCGCTGATGCCGGCTGCGATGGCAGGCCAGCCCTCGAAGGCCAGCGACAGCAGGAACAGCGGGATCGGCGGCACCAGGCTGAGCCAGACCATCAGGGCGAGCATGTCGACTTTGCCGGCACCCCGCATCAGCACGTTGCCGATCGCCCAGCTGGTCGCCGAGGCGATGGTGAGGCCGAGGCCGATCAGCGTGAAGTCGCCGCCCACCGTGCTGGCGATGGTCAGCAGGCCGGCGGCCGCGACGCCGGCGCCGGCAAGCTGGCGCGGTTTCGGCCGCTCGCCGAGGGCGAGCGCCGCGATCAGGATGGTGAAGAAGGCCTGGCTTTGCAGCGTCACCGAGGCGAGGCCGGGCGGCATGCCGAGCTTCATGGCCGGGAACAGGAAGGCGAACTGGCCGACGAACAGCGTCATGCCGATGGCCACCATCTTGCCGAGCGGCACGTTCGGCCGGGCGAGGAAGGCGGCCGGCAGCGCGGCGACCACGAAGCGCAGCGCGGCGAGCAGCAGCGGCGGCACCGAGCCGAGGCCGAGGCGGATGACGACGAAGTTGAAGCCCCAGATCGCCGTGACGAGGACGGCGAGGGCGATGTGGCGGACGGGCATGGGCGGTCGGCTCCGGGAGGAGAGCCGAGCCTAACGACGACGCGTTCCGGATGCAAAGGGAACCGTCAGCGCCGCGCCACGGCGAGACGGCCGTCGACATAGTCGCGCAGGATGCCGAGCGCCTCGTCGGGCGAACGGTGCAGCGTCGGCAGCGCGGCGTGCAGCCAGAGGCCGTCGATCATCGCGGCGATGCCCCGGGCGAGCGGGGCGGCGCCGTCGCCGACCAGCGGCCTCAGTTCGTGCCGGAGGTTGGCTTCGAGCCGCTTCAGGTAGATGGCGAGCAGCCGGGTGGCCGCCCGGTCGTGGATCGACTGCATGTAGAAGGCGAGCCAGGCCGAGGTCACCGCCGGCGAGAACTGCTCGGGCGCGAAGCTCGCCTCGAGGATGGCGTCGACGCGCGAGCGCGGATCGCCGGCCGCGGCGAGGCGACGGCGGGCGGTCAGCGCGAATTCGGTGAGCAGATGCCGCATGGTGGCCGACAGAAGCTCGTCCTTGGAACCGAAGTAGTGATGGGCGAGCGCCGGCGACACGCCGGCCCTTTTGGCGATGTCGCCCATGGTGACGCCATTCAGGCCGCGTTCATGGATCGCCTCGACGGCGGCGACGATCAGCTCCCGCCGGCGGATCGGCTGCATTCCGAGTTTCGGCATGATCGCCCTCCCTTGCCAGAACAGCATATTTTTAATTGACTGCTCAATCAATAAAAATCCAGCAGCGTAATTTCGTCGTGTATGGAAGGGAGAGGTGGTGGCAACGGCCTGAAAATACGCTGCGGTAGCCGGATTTTCGGCGTGTTCGCGAAGTAGTCCGCGCCTTATCCCAAAAAAAGCGTTGGCAAGCGCCGGAAAATGCGTATTCATTCGGCGCTCCATGGTAATAAATCTGTCACAGCCTGACCGGAACCCGCTTCCGCAGGGCCTCTGGGAGTGAGCCCGCCGATGAAATCCGTTGTTGCCGCCTTGCCGCTCGCCGTTCTCCTCGCCGCGCCGGCGCTCGCCGCCGACGGCGACGCCTGCACCAAGGTGCGCTTCGCCGACGTCGGCTGGACCGACATCGCCGCCACCACCGGCGTCGCCTCGGCGCTGCTCGAGGGCCTCGGCTACGAGCCGGACGTGCAGCTGCTCGCCCTGCCGGTCACCTTCGCCTCGCTGGCCAACGGCGACATCGACGTCTTCCTCGGCAACTGGATGCCGACCATGGAGGCCGATCTCAGGCCCTATGTCGACAAGGGGGCGATCGAGGTGACGGGCATCAACCTCGAAGGCGCCAAGTACACGCTGGCCGTGCCGAAATACACCTATGACGCCGGCCTCAAGTCCTTCGCCGACATCGCCAAATTCAAGGACCAGCTCGACGGCAAGATCTACGGCATCGAGCCGGGTAACGACGGCAACCGGCTGATCCTCGGCATGATCGACGGCGGCAAGTTCGGCCTCAACGGTTTCGAGCTGGTGGAAAGCTCCGAGCAGGGCATGCTGGCCGAGGTGAGCCGGGCGGTGAAGGACGAGAAGCCGATCGTCTTCCTCGGCTGGGAGCCGCATCCGATGAACGCCCGCTTCGAGATGGCCTATCTCTCCGGCGGCGACGAGGTGTTCGGGCCGAATTTCGGCGGCGCCACCATCTATACCAACACCCGCAAGGGCTTTGCCGCCGACTGCCCCAACCTCGGTCACCTCATTGGCAATCTGAAGTTCACGCTGGCGCTGGAGAACGAGATCATGGGCGCCATCCTCGACGACGGCACTGACGCCAAGGACGCCGCCAAGGCCTGGATCAAGGCGCATCCCGAGGCGCTCGGCCCCTGGCTCGACGGGGTAACCGCACGCAACGGCGGCGACGGCCTCGCCGCGGTGAAGGCGTCGCTGGGGCTCTGACGAGACGCGCGACAACGGGAGGCTGAGGCGATCATGGACTTCCTCACGGCCTACAAGATACCGGTCGGCCCCTGGGCCAAGACGCTGGTCGACTGGCTGACCGCCAACGGCGGCGGCGTCTTCGACGCCATCGCCGCCGTGCTCGGCGGCATCGTCGGCTGGATCGTCATGGCGTTGCAGGCGCCGCCACCGCCGGTGACGGTGGCGCTGATCGCCACGCTGGCCTTCCTGTTGAAGCGGTCGATCCCGCTCGCCCTGTTCGTCGCCGCCGCCCTGCTGTTCATCGTCAACCAGGGCTTCTGGAAGGAGACGACGCAGACGCTCGGACTGGTCGTCGCCTCCTCGGTGCTCTGCATGGGCCTTGGCGTGCCGATCGGCATCCTGTCGGCGCGCCGTCCCTGGGCGATGGCCGCCTTGCGGCCGGTGCTCGACCTGATGCAGACCATCCCCACCTTCGTCTACCTGATCCCGGCGCTGGTGCTGTTCGGCCTCGGCATGGTACCGGGGCTGATCGCCACGGTGATCTTCGCCCTGCCCGCCTCGATCCGCCTCACCGCGCTCGGCGTCGCCTCGACGCCGAAACCGCTGATCGAGGCGGCCGACAGCTTCGGCGCCACGCCGCTGCAACGCCTCGTCAAGGTGGAACTGCCGCACGCCATGCCGCAGATTCTCGCCGGTCTCACCCAGACCATCATGCTGTCGCTGTCGATGGTGGTGATCTCGGCCATGGTCGGCGCCAACGGCCTCGGCGTGCCGGTGGTCAGGGCGCTCAACACCGTCAACATCGGCATGGGATTTACCGCCGGTCTCGCCATCGTGCTGATCGCCATCATGCTCGACCGCATGTGCCGGATTCGCGGCTGAGGAGTTTTTCGTGTCATCGCCCGTCCGCGACGCGCTGCGCTTCGAGCGCGTCGACATCGTCTTCGGCCGAAAGCCGGAGGCCGCCTTTCCGCTGATCGACGCCGGCCTCGATCCCGCCGCCATCACCGTCGAGACCGGCCTCACCGTCGGCGCCATGCAGGCGTCCTTCTCGGTGCGCGAGGGCGAGTGCCTGGTGCTGATGGGCCTATCGGGCTCCGGCAAGTCGACGCTGGTCAGGGCGGTCAACGGTCTTAACCGGGTGAGCCGCGGCCGCCTCCTGGTGCGCGACGGCGACGGCGAGGTGGACGTCGCCCGTTGCGACGGCGCGGCGCTGCGCCGCATCCGCCGCAACCGCGTCGCCATGGTGTTCCAGCAGTTCGGCCTGTTGCCGTGGCGAACGGTGGCCGACAATGTGGCGCTCGGCCTCGAACTGTCCGGCGTGCCCAAGCTGGAGATCGCCGCCCGCGTCAAGGCGCAGCTCGAACTGGTCCACCTCGCCGACTGGGCCGACCGCCGCGTGCAGGAGCTGTCCGGCGGCATGCAGCAACGGGTCGGCCTCGCCCGCGCCTTCGCCACCGAGGCGCCGATCCTGCTGATGGACGAGCCGTTCTCCGCCCTCGATCCGCTGATCCGCGACAAATTGCAGGATGAGCTGATCGGTTTCCGCGAGGCGCTGAAGCGCACCATCCTGTTCGTCAGCCACGACCTCGACGAGGCGATGAAGCTCGGCGACCGCATCGCCATCATGGCCGGCGGCCGCATCGTGCAGGTGGGCACGGCGCAGGAGATCATGCTCAACCCGGCGACGCCCTATGTCGCCGAGTTCGTCGCCCACATGAACCCGCTCGCCGTGCTGCGCGCCGCCGACGTGATGGCGCCGACCGAGGGACAGCGCGACGGCGACAGCGCCGTGGTGCGGCCGCAGACGCCAATTCGCGAGGTGATGGCCGCCTCGGTGTCCAGCGGTCGGCCGGTGCTGGTCGAGGACGACGGCGCCATCGTCGGCGCCATCACCTCGGAGGCGATCCTGAAGGCCATCCTCAGGCGATAGCCGCCGATCCCACCAGGCCGAGATAATCCCAGATCACCGTGGCGGCGGCGAGCGCCGTGATCTCCGACACGTCGTAGGCCGGTGCCACCTCGACGACGTCCATGCCGGCGAAGGCGATACCGCCCAGTCCGCGCAGGATGGCCTGGCTCTGCCAGGGGAAGAGGCCGGCGAATTCCGGCGTGCCGGTGCCGGGCGCGAATGCCGGATCGAGGCAGTCGACGTCGTAGCTGAAATAGGCCGGGGCATCGCCCACCACCTGTCGCACCCGCTCGGCGACGGCGGCCGGCCCCAGCGCATGAACATCCTGAGCGGTGAGGATGGTGACGCCCTTGCCGACCGTCCAGTCCCATACCTCGCGCTGCACCGGCGAGCGGATACCGATCTGGATCATCCGCTTGGGATCGACGAGGCCCTCCTCGATGGCGTGGTAGAAGGGCGAGCCGTGGCCGTAGGCTTGGCCGAAGTTGTCCGGCCAGGTGTCGACGTGGGCGTCGAAGTGGACGAGGCCGAGCGGAGCGCCGACTTTGCGACGCAGCGCCCGCAACAGCGGCAGCGTGATGCCGTGCTCGCCACCGATGGCAAGGAGGTGGTTCAGCCCCTCGGCCTGCCGCTCGATCATGCGGTAGCTCTCGGTGAGGTCGCCGAGGGCGATCGGGAAGTCGCCGATGTCGGCGACGTCGAGCTTCACCGGGTCGATCCAGAAATGCGGGTGGTCGCCGTCGGTCAGCATGCGGCTCGCCGTGCGCACGGCGCCGGGGCCGGAGCGGGCGCCGGTGCGGTTGGTGACGCCGATGTCGAGCGGGATGCCGGCCACCGCATAGGCGGCGTCGCGGCCGTGGCGGGAAAGACCGAGAAAGCTCGGGGCGACGGCGAAGGTCGGGGTGCCGGACATGACGCTCCTGCGAGGATGGAACCGGCGCGTCACGCCTCGGCGGCGGCCGGCAGATGGATGGTCGCAGTCAAGCCGCCGCCGGGCCGGTTGGCAAGCGTCAATTCGCCGCCGTGCGCCCTCACCACCGAGCGCGCCGTGGCGAGGCCGAGGCCGACGCCGCCGGTCTCCAGGTTGCGCGAGGTCTCGAGCCGCGTGAAGGGCGCGAACACTTCCTCCAGCTTGTCGACGGGAATGCCGGGACCGTCGTCGTCGACGGCGATCGTCACGCCGGCCGCCGAGCGCTCCAGCCGGACGCGGGCGCAGGCGCCGTAGCGGACGGCGTTCTCGACGAGGTTCCTGAGGGCGCGGCGCAGCGACACAGGCCGCACCGGCAGGTCGAGATGCTCGGGACCGGAAACCGTCACGTCGTGGCCGAGGTCGGAGAAGTCGGCCGACACCGCCTCGACCAGCGCCATGAGGTCGGTGTTGCGCGAGGCCTCGTCCGAAGCGTCGTCGCGGGCGAAGGCCAGCGTCGCCTCGGCCATGCGCGTCATTTCGTCGATGGTGTCGACCATGCGGTCGCGCGTCTCGTCGTCGTCGATGAACTCGGCGCGGAGGCGCAGCGAGGTCAGCGGCGTGCGGAGATCGTGGCTGATCGCCGCCACCATGCGCGTGCGGTCGGCGACGAAGCGGCTGACGCGGCCCTGCATGGCGTTGAAGGCGCGGTTGGCGCGGACGATCTCCTCGGGGCCGCGCTCGGTGAGGTCGGGCACGCTCTCGCCGCGGCCGAGCCGGTCGGAGGCCTGCGCCAACTCGCGGAGCGGCTTGGTGATGCGCCGCACCGACAGCACCGTGACCAGCGAAATGGCGATCACCGTCAGGAGGGTGGACATCACCACCGGCCAGGCCCAGAGCTGGGGGCGCGGCAGCAGCGTTTCGGAGTTCAGCCAGGTGCCGTCGTCGAGATGCACCGACAGCGCCAGCGTCGGCGGCCACGGCTTCAGCCGCTGCCTGCCGGCCGGCCCATGGTCGTCGCCGTGCCTCGTCATGCGCATGTCGGGGCCGGACGCCCGGTCGGCGCTGGCGAACTCGGCCCGCACGTCGCGCCCCGGCCCGAAGATCTCGCCCAGCGTGTCGCGCGTCTCGTCGTCCGGCCAGACGGTGGCGGCCTCCTTGACCAGCGGCTCGGGTGTCAGGGAATAGCTGAGGCGGTTGGTGCTGAGCGCCCCGAGGACGCGGTCGCGCTGGGCTGCCGGCGTTTCCTCGATCAGGTTGGCCAGCGTGGCGATGCGGCCGAGCACCTGCTCGCGCGCCGCCGCGTCGATGGCCGAGCGCCGGCTCTCGGCGAAGAAGGCCAGCGTCACCACCTGGGCGACCAGCACGGCGGCGATCAGCAGCACCGACAATTGGCCGGCAAGGCTGCGGGGGAAGACGTAGCGCAGCTTCACTCGGGCATGTCCTCGACCTCGGCGGCGAAGATGTAGCCGCCACCCCAGACGGTCTTGATCAGCTCGGGATTCTTGGGGTCGACCTCGATCTTCTTGCGCAGCCGGCTGACCTGGTTGTCGATGGAGCGATCGAAGATCTGCGGCGTGCGGCCGGAGGTCAGGTCCATCAGTTGGTCGCGGTTGAGCACCATGTTGGGGCGCTTCAGGAAGGCGGCGAGCAACTGGAACTCGGCCGTCGACAAGGGCAGCGCCACGCCGTCGCCGCCGATCAGTTCGCGACGGCGGGCGTCGAGCACGAAGCGGTCGAACTTCAGCCGCCGCGCCTCCAGCGCGTCGCGCGGCTTCGGCACGGCCTGCGTCCGCCGCAGCACGGCGCGGATGCGAGCCAGCAGCTCGCGCGGGTTGAACGGCTTGGTCAGGTAGTCGTCGGCGCCGATCTCCAGGCCGACGACGCGGTCGGTGTCCTCGGCCATGGCGGTGAGCAGGATCACCGGCGTGTCCGAGCCCTCGCGCAGGAAGCGACAGAGGCTGAGGCCGTCCTCGCCGGGCATCATGATGTCGAGCACCACGAGATCGACGGCCGCCGCCTTCAGCGCCTTGCGCGCCGCCGCCGCGTTCTCCGACGTGGTGACGCGGAAGCCGTTCTTGACGAGATAGCGGCCGATCAGGTCGCGGATCTCGCGGTGGTCGTCGACCACAAGGATATGAGGTTGCGGCTCGGTCATGGCGGGGCCTCGGGCTTTCCCGATCGAGGATAGCGATCCGCCCGAAGGATGCCAAAGGAAATGGTATCGAGATGTATCAGCCGGCCGCCGGGTTACGCCTCGCGACAACCGGCGCCTTTCCCGGCGAATTTGAGCGACAATTGACCCCTATGTTGCCTCTGCCGCCCGACGGGAACCCCCTTTGCTCCGTGGGCGGAACGGACAGACAAGGAGAAGCTCCCGTGAAAGCACTCACCCTCGCCACCCTTTCCGCCCTGTCGATGATCGCCGTCGGCGGCGCGGCTCTCGCCGCCGGCCCCGGCATGGGGCCGATGGGCTTCGGCCCGGCCGGCGGGCCGGCGAAGATGTTCAACGACGCCGACACCAACAAGGATGGCAAGCTGGATGCCGCCGAGATCGCCGCCGCCCGCGACAAGCTCTACGCCGAGGCCAATCCCAGCGGCAAGGACGGCATCGATATCCAGGACTTCGAGACCTGGTTCTGGAAGCAGCATCGCGAGATGATGGTGCGCGCCTTCCAGCGCCTCGACGCCGATGGCGACGGCAAGATCACCAAGGCCGAGATGGAGGTGGCCGGTCAACGCATAATGAGCCGGCTCGTCCAAAACGACGACGGCACCTATTCGCTGCCCAGCCGGTCGGAGCACCGCGGCTGGGGTCGCGACGGCAAGCACGGCCGCCATCACGGCCCCGGCATGATGCAGCGCTGGATGGGGCGCGACGCCGGCCCGGCCGATGCGCCGCCGCCGGCCCCCGACGAGGCCCCTGCGCCCGCCAACTGAGCGCCGCAAAAAGACGAGGCCGCCCTCTCCGGGCGGCCTTTTTCTCGTCAGCGGCGATCCATGATCAGCAGGTCTTCCCGCTTGAAGGACACGGCGGCCGGCGCGCCGATCCTCGGCAGGTCGAGCGCCGGATCGTTGAACAGGTCGAGCGACAGCCGCGCCTCGCGCAGCCGCACCCGCACACGGATGACCGCGCCGAGGAAGGCCACCTCCTCGACAATGCCGGAAAGCGTGTTGCGGTCGCCGGCGCCGTCGCCCAGCGTCAGCGCCTCGGGGCGGAGCGCCACCGTCGTCTCGTCGGCGATGCCGAAGGCGGAGAGATCGCGCGTCGTCGCCACCGGCTGGCCGTCGATGGAGAGGCGGCCGGCCGCCGGGTCGACCACCCGTGCCTCCAGAAGGTTGAGCGTGCCGACGAAGCTCGCCACGAAGCGCGTCGCCGGGTTGTTGTAGATGTCGGACGGCGTGCCGACCTGATCGGCGCGGCCCTCGTTCATCACCACGATACGATCGGAGATGGACAGCGCCTCCTCCTGGTCGTGCGTCACGAAGACGGTGGTGATGCCGAGTTCGCGCTGCAACGCCCGGATCTCCTCGCGCAGGGAAACGCGGATCTTGGCGTCGAGCGCCGACAGCGGCTCGTCGAGCAGCAGCACCTCGGGCTTGACGGCAAGCGCCCGGGCGAGCGCCACCCGCTGCTGCTGGCCGCCGGAGAGCTGGTAGGGATAGCGGCTGCCGAGGTCGGGCAGCTTGATCAGCTCCAGCATCTCGGCGACGCGGGCATCGATCTCGCGTCCGTCCTTGCCGGCGATCTTCAGGCCGAAGCCGATGTTGCCGGCCACCGTCAGATTGGGGAACAGGGCATAGGCCTGGAACACCATGCCGACCTTGCGCCTCGCCGGCGGCAGGTGCGTCACCTCGGTGCCACCGATGTGGATCGAGCCGGCGGAAGCCGTCTCGAAGCCGGCGATCATCCTGAGGATGGTGGTCTTGCCGCAGCCCGAGGGCCCAAGAAAGGAGACGAACTCGCCCTTGTCGATCGACAGGTCGAAATCGTGGACCACGGTATTCGCACCGAAGGACTTCCTGAGATGACTGATTTCGATGAAGGACATCGGGCGTTCCGTATGAAGGCGGCGGATCAGGGCCGGGCAGCGATGGTGTTGCGGGAGATCACCTGAATGATGCCCATGCAGGCCCAGGTGATCATGAAGGCCATGACGGCCAGCGCCGCCGGCTCGTATGCGCGGTTGGCGCCGATCAGCTGGAGGTAGGGACCGAAGGCCGGCCGGTTCAAGAGGCTGGCGAAGGTGAACTCGCCGATGACGATGGCGAAGGTCAGGAAGGCGCCCGACAGCATGGCCGAGCGGATGTTGGGCAGGATGATGCGCCAGATGATGGTGCCGGCCGAGGCGCCGAGGCTCTCGGCCGCCTCGGTCAGCGTGCGGACGTCGATCGCCCGGAGGCCGGTCTCCACCGAGCGGTACATGTAGGGCAGCGCCAGCGTCACGTAGCCGCAGGTGAGAAGGAAGCTGGTGCCGGTGGAGGTGTTGGTGAGCGGCAACAGGCTCGACGAGTTGTAGAGGCGGAGATAGCCGAAGACGATGACGATGGCCGGCACCACCAGCGGCAAGAGCGTCACGAACTCGACGAAAGGCCGGAGCCGCCGCAGCCGCAACTCGACGAAATAGGCCATCGGCACGATGATCGCCATGCCGAAGACGATGGTGATCACGGCGAGCACCACCGAGTAGACGAAGGACGACTGGAACTGCGGGTCGGCCAGCACCACCCGGTAGGCCTCGAAGCTGTAGACGCCGCGCAGCTTCCTCAGCGAGAACTCGAAGGTGGCGATCAGCGGCAGCAGGAAATACAGCGTGCCGAAGACGATGGCGAGCCAGTGGCCGAGACGGTTGGTCTTCATTTGAGCCATCTTTCGCTGCGCACCCTCAGGAGGATGTAGCAGAGGTTGGACAGGCCGGTGATGACGATCATGCCGAAGGCGATGGCATAGCCGAGGTTCTGGTCGTGCAGCACGTCGCCGCGGATCTGCGCGTAGAGCAGGATAGTGACGATGTTGAGCGACGAGCCGGTCAGCGCGTAGGCGGTGGCGATGGCGCCGAAGGCGTTGGCGAACAGGAGAAGCGTCGCGCCGAGAAAGCTCGGCATCAGTACCGGTCCGGCGATGTGGCGCCAGTATTGCCAGGTGGAGGCGCCGAGGATGGTCGCCGCCTCGCGCCATTCCTTCCTGAGGCCCTCGATGGCTGGCGTGACGATCAACACCATCAGCGGGATCTGGAAGTAGAGGTAGGTGATCGTCAGCCCCCAGAAAGACAGGAGGTTGAAGCCGTGGGCGTAGATGTTGACGCCGAAGGCCCAGGTGAGGAACAGCGTCACGAGGCCCTGCCGGCCGAGCGTCGCCAGGAAGGCAAAGGCCAGCGGCACGCCGGCAAACTGCGAGGCGACGCCGGAGAAGGTCATCACCGTCGGCCGGATCCACAGCGGCAGGCCGCCCGACACCGCCGCATAGGCGATGAAGGCGCCGAGCACCGCGCCGAGCACCGCCGAGGCGACCGACACCTTGATGGAGATCCAGTAGGAGGCGAGGATGGTCGGCGTCCACAGGCTGCCGAGATTGGCAAGCGTGAAGCCGCCGGCCTTGTCCTGGAAGGCGCCGACCACCAGGAACAGCGTCGGCAGGATCAGGAACAGCACGGCAAAGGCCATGAAGGGCGCAACCCCGATCACGGCCCAGGGCACGCGCAGGCGGGGAGGACGGGCAGGCGAAGCGGTAACGGCCATGCTTGTTCGCTATCCGGGGCGGCGGATCGGCACGGCACCGCCCGCCGGATGTCCGGCGGACGGTATCGCGCATGTCGGGGAAGCGGCCGGGCGGCCGCCCGAGTTGTTACTGAACGTCGGCGCCGACGACGCTATCCCAGTTCTTGGTGATGGTTTCCTTGTAGGCGGCCTGCTCGTCGAGCGTCGGGAAGATGGCGCTGGCATAGGCTTCAGCCGGCGGCAGCTTGTCGAGCATCTCCTGCGGGATCTTGCCGTTCTTGGCGAGGTCGTTGAAGCGGATCGGATGGCAGTAATCCTTCAGCCAGCCAAGCTGGCCCTCGTCCGAGTAGAGGTATTCCATCCACAGCTTGGCGGCGTTGGGATGCGGCGCATAGGCGGAGATCGCCTGGATGTAGACGCCGGCGACGACGCCGGTCTTCGGCACCACCACGTCGATCGGCGGGTTGCCGGCCAGCGTGTCGCGCCAGGACAGGAGGTTGTAGTCCCAGGCGGCGAGGATCGGCGTGGTGCCCTGCGCCAGCGACGCCGACTTGCCGATCACCGGCACGAAGTTGCCCTTGGCGACCACATCCTTGAAGAAGGCGAGACCGGCCTCGCCGGCCTTGCCGACGTCGCCGCCGGCCGCCGACAGGCCCGCCGCGAAGACGGTGGCGATGGCCTGCGCCGAGGCGCGCGGATCGCCGGCCAGCGCCACGGCGTTGGCAAGCTCCGGCTTCTGGAGGTCGGCCCAGTCGGCCGGGCTGTCCTTGATCAGATCCTTGTTGATGCCGAGCGCCATCACGCCATAGTAGTCGCCGTACCAGTAGCCTTCGGCGTCCTTGGCGCTGTCGGGGATCGAATCCCAGGTCGACACCTTGTAGGGCTGCAACAGGCCGTCGGCCTTGGCCGACGGGCCGAAGGAGAGGCCGACGTCGATGACGTCGGGCGCCTGATCGCCGGTGTTGCCCTTGTTGGCCTTGATCGCCTCGATCTCGTCGCCCGAGCCGGCGTCCGGATTGAGTTCGTTGATCTCGAGGCCGTACTTGGCCTTGAAGCCGTCGATGACGGCGCCGTAGCCGCACCAGTCATGCGGCAGGGCGATGGTGGTCAGCTTGCCTTCCGCCTTGGCGGCGGCGACAAGCTCGTCGAGCGAGGCGGCAAAGGCCGGCGCGGACAGGCACAGGACGGCCGGCGCGGCGATGGACGACGCGAGAAGCAGCTTGAATGACATGACGGTTCCCCTGTTGGCCGGACATGCCCGGCACCCGGATTTCCCACTCTTCGGCAACGCTCGGCCTCGAGCTTCCGACAGGAAGGATCGGGCCGGCACAGTTCGGACGTCGAGTCGTTCCGCGCCGCCATGAGCGGTTCGGGAAAGGTTCGCCGTCTCCGCGTTCTTCGTTACCTGAGTTATATGACAGTTTGTTGTGGGCGCCGTCAATTCAGCGAGGTCATGACATACGTTGCCTTTTTCGCCGCCTAACGGCTTTTGCCGCCGCCTCAGTAGCCCCTCGCCCGATCGACGAGATGGCCGAGCGGCCGGCCGGCCTCGTAGGCGGCGATCTCGCCAATAACGTAGCGGCTGAGCGCTTCCGGGTCGCTCTCGGCGGCGACATGCGGGGTGATGTAGAGGTTGGACGCCCGCCAGAGCGGGCTGTCCGGCGGCAGGGGTTCGGTCGCGAAGACGTCGAGGCTCGCGCCCTTCAGCCGGCCGTCCTCCAGCGCCGCGAGGAGATCGGCCTCCACCAGCGAGCGGCCGCGGCCGGCGTTGAGGATCACCGGCCCGCCGAGCGGCCCGTCCTTGGCGAGGCCGTCGATGACGGCGCGGTCGATCAGGTTTTCCGTCGCCGCGGTCAGAGGCAGCAGCGAGACGAGGATGTCGGTGCGGGCGAGGAAGGGAGCGAGGCCGTCGGCGCCGTGGAAACCGGCAACGCCGTCGACGTGCTTCTGCGTGCGGCTCCAGCCGGCGACCTGGAAGCCGAGCGACAGCAGCGCCCGCGCCGCATCGCGGCCGAGTTCGCCAAGACCCATGATGCCGACGCGGACGTCGCCGGCCGCCCATTGCCGGAGCGGCTGCCAGCGGCCGGCCGCCTGCGCCGCCGCGTAATGGGCGTGGCGGCGGTGGTGCATGAGCACGTTCAGCACCACCCACTCGGTCATGCGGCCGGTGAGGTCGGGATCGACGATGCGGACGACGGGGAGGTCCGGCAGCTCGGGATCGCTGGTGAGGTGGTCGACGCCGGCGCCGAGCGAGAAGATCACCTCCAGCTTCGGCAAGGTCTTGAGATAGCCCGGCTCCGGCTTCCAGACCAGGGCGTAGCGGACGGACGCCGGATCGAAGGCGTCGCCCGGCAGCACCACGGTCCGCTCCGGCGCGGCCGCTCTGAGTGCATGGATCCAGTGGTCGGGCTTCCAGCCCCGGACGGCGACGAGAACGGTCATGACGATTCCCCTGATGAAGGCCGACGCTACCTTGCCAAGGCCGGGATGCGGAAGGCAAGCCGTCGGCGGGGTCGCCTTTCCTCGCTATTGACGGAAATACCTGCCGTGCGTATCTGAATTTCCATGTCAACACGTCCCCTCGTCATCCTCCCCGCCCCGCAGCTTCGCCTTTCCTCGGCGCCGATCGCCCGCATCGACGACGGCGTGCGCAAGCTCGCAGAGGACATGCTCGAAACCATGTACGCGGCGCCCGGCATCGGGCTCGCCGCCGTGCAGGTCGGCGAGATGAACCGCCTGATCACCATCGACGTGTCGCACGACGAGGACGCTCGCGAGCCGCGCGTCTTCGTCAACCCGGAAATCCTCTGGAAATCCGAGGAGATGTCGGTCTACGAGGAAGGCTGCCTGTCGATCCCCGAGTTCTACGAGGAGGTCGAGCGGCCGGCCCGCGTCCGCGTCCGCTACACCAACCTCGCCGGCGAGCCGGAGGAGATCGAGGCCGACGGCCTGCTCGCCACCTGCCTGCAGCACGAGATCGACCATCTCGACGGCGTGCTGTTCATCGACCACATCTCCAGGCTGAAGCGCGAACGCGTCACCAAGAAGTTCATCAAGGCGGCCAAGGAAAAGGCGCGGATTTGAGAGACCTCAGGCGCCGAGCTTGACGGCGGCGCCTTCATGGTATGAAACGCCGGCGGAACAACCGCTCGCAGGATCGCCATGCCGCTCAGGGTCGTCTTCATGGGAACGCCCGACTTCTCGGTGCCGGTGCTCGACGCCATCACTGAGGCCGGCCACACAATCGTCGCCGCCTACACGCGGGCGCCGAAGCCGGCCGGTCGCGGCATGGAGCTGCGCCGCTCGCCGGTGCACGTCCGGGCCGACGCGCTCGGCATACCCGTACTGACGCCGAAGACGTTGCGCAGCGAGGAAGCGCAGGCCGTGTTCGCCGGTCACGACGCCGACGTCGCCGTGGTCGTCGCCTACGGCCTCATCCTGCCCAAGCCGGTGCTCGACGCGCCGCGTCATTGCTGCCTCAACCTCCACGCCTCGCTGCTGCCGCGCTGGCGCGGCGCCGCGCCGATCAACCGCGCCGTCATGGCCGGCGACCCGGAATCCGGCGTCATGGTGATGAAGATGGAGGAAGGGCTCGATACCGGCCCGGTGGCGCTGACCGCCCGCCTCACCATCGGCCCGGACATGACGGCCGGCGAACTCCACGACGCGCTGTCGCCGCTCGGCGCGGCGCTGATGGCCGAGGCGCTCGGCAAGATCGAGGATGGCTCGCTCGCCTTCACGCCGCAGGCCGAGGACGGCCTCACCTATGCCTCGAAGATCACCAACGACGAGACGCGCGTCGACTGGACGGCCGGCGGCGGCGCCGTCCACAACCACGTGCGCGGCCTGTCGCCGTTCCCCGGCGCCTGGTTCGACGCCGACCTCGGCAAGGGCGAGGAGCGGGTGAAGCTCATTAGGACCGAGCGGGCGGAGGGATCGGGCGTGCCGGGCACGCTGCTTTCGGCCGATGGTACCGTCGCCTGCGGTACCGGCGCGGTGCGCCTTCTCACCGTGCAGCGGGCCGGCTCGAGGGCCATGGCGTTTGCCGACTTCGCGCGCGGCGCCCGCCTCGCCCCCGGCTTCCGGTTCGGCTGACCGCCATGCCCCGCTATCGGCTCCTGATCGAATATGACGGCACCGGCTTTTCCGGCTGGCAGTCGCAGGCCGAGGGGACCGGCGTGCAGGACTACCTGCAACGGGCGATCCTCGGTTTTGCCGGCGAAGCCGTCGTCATCAAGGGCGCCGGCCGCACCGATGCCGGCGTGCATGCCCTCGGCCAGGTTTGCCACTTCGACATCGGCAGAACGCTGCGCACCGACACCATCCGCGACGCCGGCAACGTCCATCTGAGGCCGCACGCCATCACCATCGTCGCCGCCGAGGAGGTGCCGGACAGCTTCGACGCCCGCTTCTCGGCGGTGCGGCGGCATTATCGCTATCGCGTGCTGGCGCGGCGGGCGCCGCCGACGCTGGACCGGCACCTCATCTGGCACGCCAAGGGGCCGCTCGACGTGGCGAAGATGACGGAGGCGGCAAGCGTGCTGATCGGCCGGCACGACTTCACCACCTTCCGCTCGTCGGACTGCCAGGCGAAAAGCCCGGTGAAGACACTCGACCGGCTCGATGTGACCGCCGACGGCGACGAGATCCATTTCGACGTCTCGGCCCGCTCCTTCCTGCACAACCAGGTGCGGTCGATGGTCGGGGCGCTGAAGAAGGTCGGCGACGGTCACTGGACGGCGGCCGACGTCAAGGCGTCGCTCGACGCCGCCGACCGCACGGCCTGCGCGCCGGTGGCGCCGCCGCACGGCCTCTGCCTGATGCGGGTGGACTACTGAAGGAAACGGGGCGGGACGTACCCTCCCCGCCCCTCATCATCATCAGCCGGCGGTCGGGCGCGGCCAGGTGAAGGTGGTCGGCAGGTGCTGGTAGAGCCAGGTCTCGGTCAGCGTCCTGTCGCCGGCCCTGAGGTAAAGGCGCATGTCGACCGGGTTCGGGCCGTCGGCCTTGAAGTCGAACACGGCGCGCCAGCGCGTGGTGCCGACCACCGGTAGCGTGTAGACGCCGGAGATGGAGCCCGAGGACGCCGACACCACCGCCTCGACGCCCGACGTCTGGTCGTAATCCTTGAGGTCGCCGCCGTCGAAATCGATCACATACTTGACGACGCCGGCCGGCCTCACCTGACCGGGCACGCCGCCGAAGCCGAGGCGCGTCGAGTAGACGCGACCGACCGGCGCCGGATGCGGCTCGTCGGCGCCCCAGGTCAGGCGGTAGTCGAAGGCGATCTCGCCGCCCTTGACGGCCGGCGCCGCCGGCAGCCAGTAGGCGACGATGTTGTCGTGGATCTCATCGTCGGTGGGAATCTCGACGAGTTGCACGGCACCGTCGCCCCACTCGCCCTTCGGCTCCACCCACACCGTCGCGCGCTTGTCGTAGAACACGCCGTCGTCCTGGTAGTCCTCGAAGTTGCGGTCGCGCTGGCAGAGGCCGAAGCCCTGGACATTCTTGTCGACGAAGGTCGAGGTCATGACGTTGACCGGGTTGTTGAGCGGCCGCCAGACGCGCTCGCCGGCGCCGTTCCAGATCGACAGGCCGTCGGAATCGTGGATCTCCGGCCGCCAGTCGGGCGCCCGCTGGCGGTTGGTCTCGTCGTACCAGAACATCGAGGTCAGCGCCGCCACGCCGAAGCGGGCGATGTCCTCGCGCGGATAGAAACGCACCGCCATGTCCATCACCACCGTGCGGTCCTCGTCGCGGCCGACGTCCCAGCGCACGGCACCGGAGACGCGCGGCCCCTCGAGGTCGGCGTAGATGGCGAACTGGCTATCCTTGGAAGGGCCGAAGTAGAAATTGGTGAAGCGCGGGAATTCCTCGGGCGTCGGCATGGCGACGTCGATGGCCAGCGCCCGGGCGGACAGGCCGTACTGGTCGAGCGCGCCCGACGAGCGGAAATAGGCGGCGCCGAGGAAGGCCAGCCAGTCGCGCGTACCGGTCTCGTCCATGACGCGGAAACCGGCGAAACCGATGTCGCCGGGCAGCGACGCCGCCGGGTTGCCGTCGGGGATGTCGAAATAGTCCGGCGAGTAGAGCACTTCTTGCGCCTTGTCGCCGTCGACGAGATAGATGCCGACCGGCAGCTTGAAATAGCGGCCGAGGTGGAAGAAGCGGAGCGGCGCCTTGCCGCCGGCCGCCTGCACGGTGTGATCGTCCTTGAACTTGATCTGCCAGTGCCGATCGTAGTCGATGGCCTCAAGCGCCTCGAAGGCGCGCGGCACCTCCGGCACGTAGGGGGCGGCGGCGCGCTCCTTGGCGGCGGTCATCAGCTTGTTGAAGGAGAAGGGCTTGGGCTTGCCGAGCCGGGTCGACGCCTCGACGGCGAGAGCCTCGGTCACGGAGAGGTTCGGGACGAGCCCGAGGGCGGCCAGCATGGCCAGGAGGTCACGGCGGGTAAGCGCGGACGACATGAGAGGGGTTCACTCCGACGAAGGATCGCCGCCCGGACTGCCGGCTGCTGCCGGAACGGGGCGCGACGGGCGCATACATAAACCGATCGAGGCTCGACGAACAGTGGCCCGAGGCTGCATAACTGCTCTGATGATTGATGATTCCCGACAATCCCGGCAGCAGGCCGACGGTCCGGCCGATCGCCTGTTCGAGCGCCTCGCCGGCACCGTCGAGCGCGTCACCTTCCACAACGAGGAAAACGGCTTCTCGGTGCTGAAGGTGCGGGTGCGCGGCCGCAAGGAGCCAGTGGCCGTGGTCGGCCACGTGCCGGCCGTCGCGGCCGGCGAGAAGATCGATGCCGAAGGCCAGTGGATGACCGACAAGGTCCACGGCCTGCAGTTCCGCGCCGACCGTCTGACGACGCACGAGCCGACCGGCAAGGACGCGGTGGTCCGCTTCCTCGGCTCCGGCCTGATCTCCGGCGTCGGACCGGCGATGGCCGAGCGCATCGTGCAGGTGTTCGGCGCCAAGGCGCTCGACGTCATCGAGAACGAGCCGATGCGGCTGGTCACCGTGCCCGGCCTCGGCAAGCAGACCGCCGCCCGCATCGCCGAGAGCTACCGCGAGCGCAAGGCGGTGAAGGACGTAATGATCGCCTTCCAGGACAAGGGCATCGGCACGGCGCGCGCCGTCGCCATCTGGAAGGCGCTGGGGCCGGATGCCGTCAAGCTGGTCGAGGAAGATCCCTATCGCCTCGCCCGCGAGGTGCGCGGCATCGGCTTTGCCGGCGCGGACGAGATCGCCGGCATGTTCGGCGTCGATCGCGCCTCGCCCGAGCGCATCCGGGCCGGCATCGCCCACGCCATCGAGAGCGCCGCCGACGACGGCCACACCGCCGTGCCGCGCGCCGACGTCATCGACCGGGCCGAGCGGCTGCTCGGCGTCGACGCCGACGCCGTCGCGTCCGGCATCGAAGGGGCGATCGCTGGCGGCGAGGTCGAGGCGTTCGAGGCGGACGGTATCGCCTTCCTCGCCGTGCGCCGGCTCGCCCGCTTCGAGCGTTCGGTGGCCAGCCGTCTGAAGGCGCTGGCCGAGGGCCGGCCGCCCTGGGGGCGGATCGACGTCGATGCGGCGGTTCAGCGTTTCGAGGCCAAAAAGGGCATGCAGCTCAGCCCGTCGCAGCGCGAGGCGCTGGCGCATGTCGCCGGCGCCAAGGTGTCGGTGATCACCGGCGGCCCCGGCGTCGGCAAGACGACGCTGCTCGAAGCGCTGCTTGCCACCATTTCGGCGGCCAAGCTCACCGTGGCGCTCGCCGCTCCCACCGGCCGCGCCGCCCGCCGCATGGCCGAGCAGGCCGGCCGGGAAGCCAAGACCATCCACCGCCTCCTGGAGATCGATCCGGCCACCGGCGGCTTCCGCCGCTCGGCTTCCGAGCCGCTCGAAGCCGACGTGGTGGTGGTCGACGAGGCGTCGATGGTCGACGTGCCGCTGATGGCGGCGCTGGTCGAGGCCATCCCGCTCAACGCGGCGCTGATCCTGGTCGGCGACGTCGACCAGTTGCCGTCGGTGGGACCGGGGCAGGTGCTGTCCGACGTCATCGCCTCGGGGCTGGTGCCGGTCGCCCGGCTGACGGAAATCTTCCGGCAGGCCGAGGAAAGCCGGATCATCGTCAACGCCCACCGCATCAACCACGGCGAATGGCCGGAGCCGCCGCCGTCCGGCGAGCTGGCCGATTTCTACGTCATCGAGGCGCGTGGCCCCGACGACGCGCTGGCCAAGATCCTCGAAGTGGTCGGCAATCGCATCCCGCGCCGCTTCGGCCTCGATGCCATGCGCGACGTGCAGGTGATCACGCCGATGCAGAAAGGCGTCTGCGGCGCCCGCAACCTCAACGACCGGCTGGCCGAACTCCTCAACGGCGCGCCGCTCGACCGCATCGAGCGCTTCGGCCAGACCTACGCCACCGGCGACAAGGTGATGCAGATCGAGAACGACTACGACCGCGACGTGTTCAACGGCGACCTCGGCATCCTCAGGCGCATCCGCGAGCGGGACGACGAGATCACCGTTTCCTTCGACGGCCGCGACGTCAAATACGGCTTGCAGGACCTCGAAGCGCTGACGCGCGCCTACGCCATCACCATCCACAAGAGCCAGGGTTCGGAATATCCGGCGGTGGTGATCCCGCTCTTGCGCGACCACGCCATCATGCTGGCCCGCAACCTCCTCTACACGGCGGCGACGCGCGGCCGGCAACTGGTGGTGCTGGTGGCCGAGCCGCGGGCGCTGGAGATGGCACTGTCGGAGACGCGCATCCGCCGCCGCTACACTCGTCTGAAATCCATGCTTGCCGGCTGATTTTCTCCGACTCGGTCGCCGATGGCGCTGGAGGCCGGAGAATCAACCCAATCGCTGACAGGCGATTGGCAACAATGCCATTTGCTCCCGCCCGGGCTTCCGCGTAACGTCGTGGTGCGACAATCGAATTCGGGAGGCGGGTCGATGATCGATCTGGGGCTGCGGGAAGGACTGACGGACGGGGCGATCCGGGCGATCACCGAGGGAACCCACGGCGATCCCTTCGCCGTGCTGGGGCCGCACCGGGTATCCGGCGCCCGCACCGCCGTCCGCACCTTCAAGCCCAACGCCCGCGCCGTGGCCCTCTTGTCGGAGAGCGGCGACAAGCTCGCCGACTTCCAGCACGTCGAGGGCGGCCTCTGGGTGGCCTTCGCCAAGGGCGACCCCGGCCGCTACCGCCTGCGCGTCGAGTGGCCGAACAGCGTCCACGAGGCCGAGGACCCTTATTCCTTCGGCCCGCTGCTCGGCGAGATGGACGTCTACCTGCTGGCCGAGGGCCAGCACCGCGACCTCACCGAAACGCTCGGCGCCGTGGTCACCGAGGTGGGCGGCGTTCCCGGCGTGCGCTTCGCCGTCTGGGCACCCAACGCCCGGCGGGTGTCGGTGGTCGGCAATTTCAATTCCTGGGACGGCCGCCGCCATCCGATGCGCCTCCGCCGCGAGTGCGGCGTCTGGGAGCTGTTCGTGCCGCGCCTCCCCATCGGCGAGGCCTACAAGTACGAGATCATCGGCGCCCAGGGCGAACTCCTGCCCGACAAGGCCGATCCGGTCGCCCGCCAGTACGAGCTGGCGCCGGCCACCGCCTCGATCGTTGCCGACCCCAAGCCGTTCGAGTGGCACGACGCCACCTTCATGCGCAACCGCGCCGCCTCCCAGTCGCCGACGGCGCCGCTGTCCGTCTACGAGGTGCACCCCGGCTCCTGGCAGCGGCCGGACGGCAAGCCGGTGACCTGGCGCTTCCTCGCCGAGCATCTTGTCGCCTATGTCAAGCACATGGGCTACACCCACATCGAGCTGTTGCCGATCATGGAGCACCCGTTCGGCGGCTCCTGGGGCTACCAGCCGCTCGGCCTGTTCGCGCCGACCGCCCGCTACGGCACGCCGGCCGACTTCGCCCGCTTCGTCGACGCCTGCCACGAGGCGGGCATCGGCGTCATCCTCGACTGGGTGCCGGCGCATTTCCCGACCGACGCCCACGGCCTCGCCCACTTCGACGGCACCGCGCTCTACGAGCACCAGGACCCGCGCGAGGGCTTCCACCAGGACTGGAACACGCTGATCTACAACTTCGGCCGCACCGAGGTGATCGGCTTCCTGGTGGCCTCGGCGCTGGAATGGCTGAAGCGCTTCCACATCGACGGCCTCCGGGTCGACGCCGTCGCCTCGATGCTCTACCGCGACTATTCGCGCAAAAGCGGCGAGTGGGTGCCCAACAAATACGGCGGCCGCGAGAATCTCGAAGCGGTGTCGTTCATCAAGCACCTCAACGGCGTCATCGCCCACGAGGTGCCGGACGCGCTGATGATCGCCGAGGAATCGACGGCCTGGCCGGGCGTCACGGCGCCGCTCGCCGACGGCGGCCTCGGCTTTTCCTACAAGTGGAACATGGGCTGGATGCACGACACGCTCGACTATTTCGCGCTCGAGCCGGTGCACCGCAAGTATCACCACAACCAGCTGACCTTCGCGTTGATGTATGCCTATTCCGAGCGCTTCGTGCTGCCGCTCAGCCACGACGAGGTGGTGCACGGCAAGCGCTCGATCTTCGGCCGCATGCCCGGCGACGACTGGCAACGCTTCGCCAACCTGCGCGCCTACTACGCCTTCATGTGGACGCATCCGGGCAAGAAGCTGTCGTTCATGGGCAACGAGATCGCCCAGGGCCGCGAATGGAACCACGACGGCACCATCGACCTGTGGCTGGAAAGCCGGGCCAGCAACCTCGGGGTACAGCGCCTGACGCGCGACCTCAACACGCTCTACCGGGCCGAGCCGGCGCTGCACGCCCGCGACTTCGAGCCGGGCGGCTTCCAGTGGGTGGTGGTCGACGACAACGAGCAGTCGACGCTGGCCTACATCCGCTGGGGCTTCGAGCACGACGCGCCCTGCCTGGTGGTCGGCAACTTCACGCCGGTGCCGCGCTCGGGCTACCGGGTGGGCGTGCCGCGCGCCGGCCTGTGGCGCGAGGTGCTGAATTCCGACGCCGAGATCTACGGCGGCTCCAACATGGGCAACAAGGGCCGGCTGACGGCGGTGGCTGCCAAAAGCCACGGCATGGACTTCGCGCTCGACCTGACGCTGCCGCCGCTCGCCGTGGTCATCCTGCGCTGGGACGGCGAGGCGCCGACTGAGACCAAGCCGGCGAAGAAGGGCAAGGCCAAGGGCTGAGGCCGGTGGCCTCAGCTCACGAAATAGCGGTCGAGGAAGGCGCGGTAGATCGCCTTCAGGCGATGGAGATCGTCGAGAACCACGTTCTCGTCGATCTTGTGCATGGTCTCGCCGACCAGACCGAACTCGACCACCGGGCAGTAGGTCTTGATGAAGCGGGCGTCGGAGGTGCCGCCGGTGGTGGACAGCTCCGGCCGACGGCCGGTGACCGCCTCCACCGCATCCGACAGTCCATCGATCAGTGTGGCGTCGTGGGTCAGGAAGGCGACGGCGTTGGTCGGCTCGAAGGTCAGCTCATAGGCGAGCGGTGCCGGCCGGCCGGCCCTGAGCGGCGCCGATTGCACGGCACGGCCGACGCGGGCGGCGATTTCCGCCTCCAGCGCCTCGACCGTCCAGAGATCGTTGAAGCGGATGTTGAAGGCGATCTCCACTTCGGCCGGCACGACGTTGGTGGCGCGGTTGCCGGTCTCGACCGAGGTGACCTCGAGGTTCGACGGCTGGAAGCGATCGGTGCCGGCGTCGAACGGCGGGTCCATCAGCGCGGCGATCACCGAGGGCGCGACGCGCAGTGGATTGTCGGCAAGGTGCGGATAGGCGACGTGGCCCTGCACGCCCTTCAGCTTGATGAAGCCGCTGAGCGAGCCACGACGGCCGACCTTCACCATGTCGCCGAGGGCGGCGGGATTGGTCGGCTCGCCGACGATGCAATGGCTGAAGCGCTCACCGCGCTGCGCCGCCCAGTCGAGCAGCTTGACGGTGCCGTTGATCGACGGCCCTTCCTCGTCGCCGGTGATCAGCAGGGAGATGCGGCCGCCGAAGTCGCCGCCGGTTTCCGCCACGAAGTCGAGCGCCGCGGCGGCGAAGGCGGCGACGCCACCCTTCATGTCGACGGCGCCGCGACCGTAGAGCCTGCCACCCTCGATGTCGCCGGCGAACGGGCCGTGCGTCCAGAGATCGAGGCGGCCGGGCGGCACCACGTCGGCATGGCCGGCGAACACCAGATGGCGGTTGCCGGCGCCGATGCCGGCGAACAGGTTCTCCACGTCAGGCGTGCCGGCCTCGCTGAACACCGGACGCTCCACGACGAAACCGGCCGGCGCCAGCAGCCCTTCCAGACAGGAAAGCGCCCCGCCCTCGGCCGGCGTCACCGACGGACACATCAAGAGGTCTCGGGCGATGGCGACGGGATCGTGGGGCATGTCCTTCTCCTGAAACGGCAACGGCCGGCGGTTGCCCGCCGGCCGTCCGGATAGCACGGATTCGTCCGCCCGTCAGTCGCGCAGCAGCTCGTTGATCGAGGTCTTGGAGCGGGTCTTGGCGTCGACCTTCTTGACGATGACGGCGCAATAGGTCGACGGACCCCAATCCTGGCCGGGCAGCGGCTTGCCGGGGATCGAGCCGGAGACCACCACCGAATAGGGCGGCACCTTGCCCATGTGTATCTCGCCGGTGGCGCGGTCGATGATCTTGGTCGACTTGCCGATGAACACGCCCATGGAGATCACCGAGCCCTCGCCGACCACCACGCCCTCGACCACCTCGGAGCGGGCGCCGATGAAGCAGTCGTCCTCGATGATGGTCGGGCCGGCCTGCATCGGCTCCAAGACGCCGCCGATGCCGACGCCGCCCGAAAGATGCACGTTCTTGCCGATCTGGGCGCAGGAGCCGACCGTCACCCAGGTGTCGACCATGGTGGCGGTGTCGACATAGGCGCCGAGGTTGACGAAGGACGGCATCAGCACGGCGCCGGGCGCGATATAGGCCGAGCGGCGAACGATGGCACCGGGCACGGCGCGGAAGCCGGCCGCCTCGTAGGCGGCGGCGTCCATGCCGGCGAACTTCGAGGGCACCTTGTCCCACCACGCGGCACCGCCGGGGGCGCCCGAAATCAGCGCGGTCGGCGTCAGGCGGAAGGACAGCAGCACCGCCTTCTTGAGCCACTGGTTGACCAGCCATTCGCCGTCGATCTTCTCGGCGACGCGCGCCTTGCCGCCGTCCAGCAGGTCGAGCGCCGCCTCGACGGCGTCGCGCACCTTGCCTTTGGTCTCCTGCGTGACGGAGGCGCGATCCTCCCAGGCGGCGTCGAGGGTGGCGGCGAGGTCGGCATAAGTGGCCGTGGCGGCAGTCTCGGTCATGATGATCTCCGGATGAGCCATTCGGAATGGACGACCGTGCTTTAGGGGTTTTGCCGGGCCGGCGCAACAAAGCCGGCGGATTTCCGGCCTCAGGGCCGTCCGCGACGCCCGGTCGTCGCCGGGGCCGGGGCCTCGTGTCCCGATCGCCACTGCGACGGGGAAAAGCGCGGCGGATCAGCAAGTTGTCCCCGGTGGCCGGGGCGGCCGCATAGTCGGCGGCATAGCTTCCTCCGGTGACTAAGCAATAACCCGATGACGACCTCTCCTTCCGGCGGCATCCGCCGCATTCTCTCCATCGACGGCGGCGGCATGCGCGGCCTCGTCGCCGCTGTCGTGCTGGCCGAACTCGAGCGCCGCCTGGCCCGGCGCGGCAAGCCGGCCGAGCTGTCCGGTCATTTCGACCTGATCGCCGGCACCTCGACCGGCGGCATCCTCGCCCTCGGCCTCGCCCTGCCGGACGCGTCCGGCCGGCATCCGCTGGCCTCGGCGGCGACGCTCGCCCATCTCTACCGGACGCACGGCCGTAACATCTTCCCGCGCGGGCCGCGGCAGGCGCTGCGCGGCCTTGTCGCGCTCATCCACGGCCCGACCTATGCGGCGGACGGCCTCGCGGCGATCCTCGATGGCCTGCTCGGTCGGCGGCGGCTAGGCGAGGCGCTGACGCCGGTGGTGGTCACCGCCTATGACGTCGAGGCGCGGCGGGCGGTGTTCCTGTCAAGTCTCGATGATGCCAGTGTGCTCGCCACTGAGGCGGCCCGCGCCACGTCGGCCGCTCCCACCTATCTGCCGCCGGCCGTGGTGACGGCCCGTGGCCGGCCCTCGATGCTGATCGACGGTGGAGTGTTCGCGGGCGATCCGGCGCTCGCCGCCTATGTCGAGGCGGTGAAGGCGCGGCGGCGGGCCGGCATCGCCGACGACGGCGACATTCTGCTGGTATCGATCGGTACCGGCCTGTCGGTGCGCGGCTATGCCGGCGCCGACGTCGTCCGCTGGGGAGCGCTCGACTGGATCGATCCGCGTGCCGGCGCGCCGATCGTCTCGGTGCTGATGCACGGCCAGGCGAGCACGGTCGCCTACCAACTCAACGCGCTGATCAACCCGCCTGATGTGACGTTGCCGGACGGCCTTCGCACCGTGCCGGGCGGCGACCCGGCGCGGCAGCGCTATTTCCGCTTCAACGCCCGCCTCGACGGGCGGGCGGGCGACGCCATGGACGACGCGAGCCCGGCCGCCCTCGCCACCCTTGATGACGTGGCGGCACGGATCATCGAAGCGCAGTCGGCCGAACTGGACCTTCTCGCCGACCGGCTGTGAGCCTTAATGCTCCGACTTGCGCTCTTTTTTCTTCGACTTATAGGGCGGCTTGTCGGGCCGAGGCGGCTTGCCGTCGCGCGGCGGCTTGCCGGCCTTCGGCCGGTCGTCCTGGCGGGGCCGGTCGTCGCGGCGGGGCCGATCCTTGTCCGGACGGGTCGGGGCCGGCGGCGGACCGTCGGCGCGGGCGATCGCCACCTTCTCGTCGTTGCCGGCGGCGGCCAGCCTTTCGAGGGCGGCGATACCGCCGGGCGCCACCTCGGCGTAGCTGTCACGGTCATTGATACGGATGGCGCCGAAGTCGCGGCCCTTCAGGCCGGAATGACGGCAGAGGAAGGCCAGCACGCGCTTCACCTCGGCGCCGTCGCGGCGGCCGACCGACAGGCGGAACCAGGCCGATCCCGTGAAATCCACCGACTCCCGAAGCAGCGGCCGGGCAGGCGCGTCGGTGCGGCGCAGCGGACGCTCGACCGGATCGCCGATCTCTTCCGGAGCGGGCAGGCGGGTGCGGGCAAGGCGGACGAAGGCGGCCGCCAGTTCCTCGGCCGTCCGGCCCTCGGCGAGGCGGCTCGCGAAGGCACGCTCGTCGTCGCCCATCTCCTCCGACAGCAGCGGATCGGCGAGCAGGCGCTCCTCGTCGAGCCGATGCACCGCCTCGGCCGACGGCGCCGCCTCGGAGAACAACTCGATGCCGGCGCCGGCCAAGAGGCTTTCGGCGCGGCGGCGGCGGTTGGAGGGAACCAGCAGCACCGAGACGCCCTTGCGGCCGGCCCGGCCGGTGCGGCCGGAGCGATGCAGCAGCACCTCGCTGTCGTGCGGCAGGTCGGCGTGGATGACCAGGCCGAGGTCGGGCACGTCGATGCCGCGCGCCGCCACGTCGGTGGCGACGCAGACGCGGGCGCGGCCGTCGCGCAACGCCGACAGCGCCTCGTTGCGCTCGCCCTGCCCCATCTCGCCGGACAGCGACACCACCGAGAAGCCGCGCTCGATAAGCGCGCCGGTCAGGCGCTTGACGCCCTCGCGGGTGCCGCAGAACACGATGGCGGTGGCCGCGTCGTGGAAGCGGAGGAGATTGACCACCGCCTTCTCGATCTCGTGCGGGTAGACGCGGACGGCGTGATAGTCGATGTCGGCGTGTACCTCGCCGTCCTCGGCGACGTCGAGGCGGGTGGCGTCCTTGCGCATGAAGTCGCGGGCGAGGCGGACGATATCGGCCGGCAGCGTCGCCGAGAACAGCAGCGTCTGGCGGTCGGCCGGCGCGGCGCCGAGCAGCTTTTCCAGATCCTCGCGGAAGCCGAGGTCGAGCATCTCGTCGGCCTCGTCGAGCACCAGGGCGGCGACGGAGGACAGGTCGAGATTGCGGCGATCGAGATGGTCGCACAGCCGGCCGGGCGTGCCGACGACGATATGAGCGCCCTGGGCGAGCTGGCGCTGCTCGCGGCGCGGGTCCATACCGCCGACGCAGGAGACGAGGCGGGCGCCGGTCTCGCCGTAGAGCCAGGCCAGCTCGCGCGTCACCTGCAAGGCCAACTCGCGGGTGGGCGCGACGACCAGGGCGAGCGGCGCGCCGGCCGGGCCGAAGGTTTCGGCGAGGCCGAGCAGGCGGGCGGCCAGCGCCATGCCGAAGGCGACGGTCTTGCCCGAGCCGGTGCGGGCGGACACCAGCATGTCGGCGCCGGCCAGTTCCGGCGCGGCGACGGCCGACTGGACGGCGGTGGGATCGGTATAGCCGCGGGCGGCGAGCGCCCGCTTGAGCGCGGGATGAGCGACTGAAAAGGACATCGGTTTCCTGGGAGGGAGCGCGCGGGCGGCGGCGGGGGGCCGGCGCGGCGCGAAAAGGCGAAGCCTTCTCATACAGGCGATCGTCGCCCGCCGCCAGCCCCGGCGGCGCATGGCTCGTCAGCGAAGCAGCGCGTCGGAGATGCCTGCCAGGAAGGCGGGAAGGTCGGCGGTGACGAAGTCGGCGGCCGCCGCGTCGGGCGGCGGCGCATCCCGTCCGGTCACCAGCACGGTGCGCATGCCGAGGGCACGCGGCACCGCGAGATTGCGCGGCGCATCCTCGAACATGGCGGCAGCGGCCGGCACGATGGCGAAGCGGGCGAGGAAGGCGGCATAGGTCGCCTCTGCCGGCTTCGGCAGATAGCCGGCATCGACGATGTCGAACACGCCGTCGAAGCGGTCGGCAATGCCGAGGCGGGACAGCGTCTCGCCGACATGGGCGTGGGTGCCGGAGGTGAGGATGAACTTGCGGCCCGGCAGGCGGGCCAGCGCCTCGGCCAGCGCCGGCAGCGGCGTCAGCGCCGAGCGATCGACGGCGTGGACGTCGGCGAGGAAATCCTCGGGATCGACGCCGTGCTCCTCCATCAGGCCGCGCAACGTCGTGCCGTAGCGGGCGGCGTAGTCGCGTTGCAGGGCGACGGCCTCCTCGGCGCTGACGCCGGTCACCCGCGCCGCATAGGCGCGGATGCGCGACGCCACGGAGGCGAACAGGCCGCTGTCCGGCGGATAGAGCGTGTCGTCGAGGTCGAACACCCAGTCGCGGACACCGGCGAAGACCGAGAGGTCCGCCGCCATCTCAGCGGCGGATCAGCGTGCCGGCGCCGGTCTCGGTGAAGATCTCCAGGAGGACGGCGTGCGCCGTCTTGCCGTTGACGATCACCGCCGCGTCGACGCCGCGCTTCAGCGCGTCGAAGCAGGTCTCGACCTTGGGAATCATGCCGCCGGAGATGGTGCCGTCGGCGATCAGCGCCTGCGCCTCGGCGCGGGTGAGCTGCTTGAGGAGCTGGCCGTCGCGATCGAGCACGCCCGGCACGTCGGTGAGGAACAGCAGGCGCGCGGCGTGCAGGGCGCCGGCGATGGCGCCGGCGAAGGTGTCGGCGTTGACGTTGTAGGTCTCGCCGTCGACGCCGGGGGCGACCGGCGCCACCACCGGGATCAGGTCTTCCTTGGCCACCATGTCGAGCACGGCCGGGTTGACCACCTTGGGCTCGCCGACGAAGCCGAGGTCGATCACCTTCTCCATCTCGCTGTCGGGGTCGCGCATGGTGCGCGTCGCCTTCTCGACGGTGACGAGGTTGCCGTCCTTGCCGCACAGGCCGATGGCGCGACCGCCCTCGGCGTTGATCGCCGAGACGATCTGCTTGTTGATGGAGCCGGCCAGCACCATCTCGACGATTTCCATGGTCGGCCGGTCGGTAACGCGCAGGCCGTTCTTGAACTCGCTCTTGATGCCGAGCTTGTCGAGCATCGAGCCGATTTGCGGGCCGCCGCCATGCACGACGATCGGCTTCATGCCCGACTGCTTCAGGAGCACGATGTCACGGGCGAAGGCGCGGGCGAGATCGGGATCGCCCATGGCGTGGCCGCCGTATTTCACCACGATGGTCTTGTCGTCGTAGCGCTGCATGTAGGGCAGCGCCTCGGAAATGATGCGGGCGCGCGACAGCATCGCTTCGGCGGATTCGGGCGTGGTGGTGATCATGGCGGCCTCGGCGTCGGTTGGATCGAAAGGCCTATAGCCGATCGGCGGCCGGGGCTCAACGGCGGAACGGGCCGCAAGGCCTGTCGGCACCGGCTGACGCCGCGCGTGGCGGCCTCAGGCGCCGGCCAGCAGCCGGGCGATCGCCGCTTTCAGGTCGTCGATGCCGTCGCCCTTGTCGCTCGATGTTGCCAGCACCTCGGGGAAGGCGGCCGGCCGCTTGCGGATGCGCTCAGCCGTATCGGCCACCACCCTGTCGATGCCGCCCGGCTTCAGCTTGTCGGCCTTGGTCAGCACCACCTGGTAGGAGACGGCCGCCTTGTCGAGCAGGGTCAGCACCTCCTCGTCGTTCTTCTTGAGGCCGTGGCGGGCGTCGATCAGCACATAGACGCGGCGGAGGTTGGGCCGGCCGCGCAGGTAGTCGCGGATCAGGGCGTTCCAGATGTCGACCTTGTCCTTGGGCGCCTCGGCATAGCCGTAGCCGGGCATGTCGACCAGCATCAGGCCGGCCTCCACCTCGGGCCGGAACAGGTTCAGTTCCTGGGTGCGGCCGGGCGTGTTGGAGGTGCGGGCGAGGCCCTGCTGGCCGGTCAGCGCGTTGATCAGGCTGGACTTGCCGACGTTGGAACGGCCGGCGAAGGCGATCTCGATGGTGCCGGCCACCGGCGGCAGGTCGTCCACCCCGGTCATGCCGCGCACGAAGCTCCAGGGGCGGGCGAACAGGAGGCGCGTCGCCTCGGGATCGATCGCGGTTTCGGCCATGGCGACAATTCCTCGGGGTGGCGGCGCACCGCCCTCATAACGGAAGCGGACCGGCTGGGGGCCGGTCCGCGCGTGTCTCGAAGCCGGAAGGCGGCGTCAGCCGGCCTTCGGCTTTCGGGCGAAGGTGGACTTCAGGTTGTCGAACAGCTCGATCTTGACGCCGTTCCTCTTCATGATCAGCGACTGCTGCAGGATCGACAACAGGTTGTTCCACGACCAGTAGATGACGAGGCCGGCCGGGAAGGAAGCCATCATGAAGGTGAAGATCACCGGCATCCAGGTGAACAGCATCGCCTGCGTCGGATCGGGCGGCGTCGGGTTCAGCTTCATCTGCACGAACATGGTGATGCCCATGATGATCGGCCAAATGCCGAGCATCAGGAAGTGCGGCGGCATCCAGGGAATCAGCCCGAACAGATTGAAGATGGTGGTAGGATCGGCGGCCGACAGGTCGTGAATCCAGCCGAAGAAGGGCGCGTGACGCATCTCGATGGTCACGTAGAGCACCTTGTAGAGCGAGAAGAACACCGGGATCTGCACGACGATCGGCAGGCAGCCGGCCAGCGGGTTGATCTTCTCCCGCTTGTACAGCTCCATCGTCTCCTGCTGCTGCTTGACCTTGTCGTCCGGGTACTTGGCCTTGATGTCGGCCATCGCCGGCTGCAGCAGCTTCATCTTGCTCATCGACGCGTAGGACTTGTTGGCGAGCGGGAAGAAGACGGCCTTGACGATCAGGGTAACCAGCAGGATGGCGATGCCGAAGTTGCCGACCAGATTGTAGAGCCAGTCGATCAGCAGGAACATCGGCTTGGTGATCCAGTAGAACCAGCCCCAGTCGATCAGCCGGTCGAACTTGACGATGCCGAGCTGCCGCTCGTAGGCGTCGACGCGGGATACCGTCTTGGCGCCGGCGAACAGGCGCGTCTCGGTGGCGACGGTGGCGCCGGGGGCGATTTCCAGCGGATCGCGCAGATAGTTGGCCTGATAGGTGTCGATGTCGCCGGCCGGCGCCCAGGAGAAGCGCGGCGTGAAGGCGGTACCGCCCTCGGGGATCAGCGCCGTCGCCCAGTACTTGTCGGTGATGCCGAGCCAGCCGGAGGTGACGGGGGCGGACTTGACGCCCTCGCTGTCCTTCAGGTTCTTGTAGGTGGTCTCGGTGAGGCCCTCGTCGCCGAACACGCCGAGCAGGCCCTCGTGCAGCACCCAGGTGCCCGGCACCTGCGGCGTGCCGTAGCGGGTGACCAGACCGTAGGGATAGACGGTGGCGGCGGAGGCGCCGGCGTTGGCGACGCCGTCCTTCACCGTGAACATGGCGTGGTCGTCGACCGAGATCTCGCGGGTGAAGGTCAGGCCGGCGCCGTTGTCCCAGGTGAGGGTCACCGGCGTCGCCGGCGTCAGCCTGGCGCCTTCCGGCGCGGTCCAGACGGTGTCGGCGCCCGGCAGCGCGAGGCCGGCGCCGGCCGGCGCCATGAAGCCGAACTCGGCATAATAGGCGTGGTCGGTGCCGAAGGGGTTGAGCAGGGTGACCAGCGGCGAATTCGGGGCGATCGTCTCGCGATAGAGCTTCAGCGACAGGTCGTCGATGCGGGCACCGGCGAGGCTGATCGAGCCGATCACTTCCGGCGTGTCGATCGGCACGCGCGGGCTCTTTGCAAGCGCCTCGTCGCGGGAGACGAAGGCGGAGGTGGCGTTGAGCCCCACCGTCGGCGCCTCGCCGGCGGCGGTGCTGCCGGCGGCCGGAGCGGCTTCCCCGGGCTTGGGCGCCGCCTGCTGCTGGGACGCTTCCTGGGCGATGCGCGTCTTCTCGAGTTGCGGGCCGGCGACGAAATACTGCCAGCCGAGCAGCACGGCCAGCGACAGGGCGATGGCCAGAATCATGTTGCGGTTTTCGGTCATGGACCCGTTTCTTCCTCGCTCGGCGCCGGCTTTGGCGCCCCCTTGCCGCCGCGCGGCCCCGCCTTGACGGAGGCCGCGGCGCGGACGGCGCCGACCACGTCGGAGACCAGATCGGGAAACGGCATGTCGAGCGCCGGGCGGCGGCCGACCAGCACGAAATCGCGCCCCGGATCGGCGGCCGCGGCTCCGGCCAGCCGGACCGCTTCCTTGAGACGGCGCCGGATGCGGTTGCGCACCACGGCGTTGCCCATCTTCTTGGTCACCGTGAAGCCGAAGCGGGCTTCCGCCTCGGCCCCGTTGTCCGCCGCGTCGGGGCGGCGGATCGATTGCAGCAAAAAGCCGCGCCGGGGCGTTCGGGCGCCCCGGGCGACTTTCACGTAGTCATTTCGCTTTTTCAGCCGCTGCATGTCTGGCGCCTCGCGAGCCGGATGGCCGGCGTCCGCCGTGCACGGGGCCGATCACGCCGACAGACGCTTGCGCCCCTGGGCCCGGCGACGGGCGATCACCTTGCGGCCGCCGGCGGTGGCCATGCGCGCCCGGAAGCCGTGGCGGCGCTTGCGAATGAGCTTGGACGGCTGATAAGTCCGCTTCATGGTCGTCTGCCCGCCGCGCGGGCCCCTCGTTCTGGCGGCTCTCCGGCGCCGGGTCGCTTGACGCCCGTCCGGACAGCTCTGGTGTCTCAACTGGGAAATCGGCCACGGCATATCCGGCCATGCCGGCCGAAAGACCGGTGGCGCCCTTCCGATCGCTGCGGCTTATACGGGACGGACGATGGCTCGTCAACGAGGCGGGGGGGTTNNGCGATATCCGCCACCCCGGCTTTCGCTTCGCATACGGCGTCGAATGGGCGCAGTAAAGCCCACTTCGCAACCTCAATATATATTCTGAGTTGCAGAATTCAGTTATATTCCGGAAAACTGGTAAACCATATTCACGGCAAATGTGGCAGCGTGACAGATTTCTACCTTATTTCGGTCGCGCGCCTCTTCCAATTTCCCGGCGAAGCGACAGATAGAGAG
>LUYO01000098.1:0-19239 GCA_001603295.1 Rhodobacterales bacterium Alpha_02 | reverse complement strand
GCCATGGCGGCGGCCGTCGGCACCGGCGCCTATGCCGATTTCCGTGCCGCCATGGCCGCCTTTGAATCGCCGCTCACGCGGCTCGAGCCGGTGTCGTCTCGCTTCGCCCTCTATGCCCAAAAGCGCGCTGCCTACCGCGAGCTGATCGCGGCCCTTGCCGGGTACGAAGCGCGCCTCGCGACACTCCGTGATCGCTCATCCCAAGGAACCATCCCATGACCCACCCTGCCCTGCAAGTCGCCCTCGATTTCATCGAACTCGCCCCGGCGCTCGCCGCCGCCGAGCAGTTGGCCGGCCACGTCGATATCCTGGAGGCCGGCACGCTGCTTTGTCTTGCCTGCGGCATGGATTCGGTGCGGGCGTTGCGCCGCGATCACCCCGATCATTTGCTGGTGGCCGACTTCAAGGCGGCAGATGCCGGCGAGACGCTGGCCGAGTTGGCCTTCGACGCCGGTGCCAACTGGATGACCGTCGTCTGTGCGGCGCCCCTGCCGACCATGGAGCGGGCACTCGCCGTGGCTGAAGCGCGCGGTGGCGACGTGCAGATTGAACTGTTCGGCAACTGGACGCTCGACGACGCCCGTGCGTGGCGTCGGCTGGGCATCCGGCAAGCCATCTTCCACCGCGGGCGCGACGCCCAGGCGGCAGGCCAGACCTGGAGCCAGGACGACCTCGACCGTCTCAAGGCGCTCTCCGACATCGGCCTCGAAATGTCAGTGACCGGCGGTATAGCCGCCGCAGACCTGCCCCTCTTCCGCGACATCGCCGCCAAGGTGTTCATCGCCGGGCGCGCGCTTTACGGAGCGGCCGATCCGGCGGCAGCGGCCACAGGCTTCCAGCGGGCCATTGCCGATATCTGGGGGGCCTGAGAACATGCGCCGCCATCCGCTCGGAATCTATGAGAAGGCACTGCCGCCGGGGCTTTCCTGGCCAGAGCGACTGGCGCTGACCAAGGCCTGCGGCTTCGATTTCGTCGAGATGTCCGTCGACGAGAGCGATGCTCGTCTGGCCCGTCTCGACTGGACCAAGGATGAGCGGCTGGCTCTAGTGCGGGCAACGGTCGAAACCGGCATTTCCATACCGTCGATGTGCCTGTCCGGCCATCGCCGCTTCCCCTTCGGCAGCCACGATCCGGCCACCGTCGAGCGCGCAAAGGAGATCATGGACAAGGCAATCCGCCTTGCCCGCGATTGCGGCATTCGCACGATCCAACTCGCCGGCTACGACGTCTACTACGAGGATCAGGATGAAGGCACGCTCGCCCGCTTCGAGGCCGGCCTGCAATGGGCGGTGGAGCGGGCGGCGGCGGCGCAGGTGATGCTCGCCGTCGAAATCATGGACACGCCTTTCATCAACTCGATCCGCAAATGGAAGGATTGGGAAGCGCGCCTCCGTTCGCCATGGTTCACGGTCTATCCGGACGTTGGCAACCTCAGCGCATGGCGCAATGACGTGGCGTCCGAGCTTCAGCTCGGCATTGACCGGATCGCCGCCATTCACCTGAAGGACACGCGGCCGGTGACCGGCGATCATCCCGGTACGTTCCGCGACGTTCCCTTCGGGCAGGGATGTGTCGATTTCAGCGGTATTTTCGGCTGGCTAAAGGCCCTCGGCTACCGTGGGGTTTTCCTTGTCGAGATGTGGACCGAAAAGGCGGAGGAGCCGGTGGCTGAACTCATCGCCGCCCGGCGCTTCATAGAAGCCCGCATGCGGGATGCGAACTACGACGCTTGAGGCGCCGAGGGAGCCCGTCCCCGTCCGCTGCCAACTTAGGAATGCCGAGATAGAATCGATCGTATTATCCTAGATTCCCGATTGAAATCTGTGGGGCTGGGATAACTGAGGGCCGAATGGTGTGGCTTGCCCTCTCGGCCTCCTTGACCATCGAGCGCGTCGTGTTCATGACCGGCGCCAAGGTGGGCAAGACGGAGGCCGGGCTGAATTGGCTCGGCTGTGTCATCGCCTACTCTGGCCCGTGTAGATCCCAGCGTGCGAGGTCAGCAGAGAGCCGTTTGATGGCCCAATCCGTGCCCTCAAGGTCGGCCCGAATCGCCGCGCGCTCGCTTCCCTCAAACTTGCCCATAAAGACCGGCTTGCCGTAGGGCGCCTCGATGATTTTCTCGCGCCAATCGCGAAGAAGCTTGTCGAGCTCCTTTCGGAGAATTTCCGAGAGCCAGAACTGATCGAGCATTGCCTCGCCTACCGCCTGATTCCATCGATTCGTAAGAGCTTCCGAGAGAAACTCGGCCTCGCGGTAACGGCGTGTCCGAAGCGACAGCGCAACCTCGCCTCGGCACGGATGCGGTAGCCTCCGACGGAAATAGTAGACGTCGCGTTTGCGGGGAATGCGGGAGCATTGTGGGAGCGCAAGCGCCATCTCAGCCATTCCATCGCGGTCTGGCAAGCGAAAAACGCTTTTAAAATCAATATTCTAGAAAAGAAGATTGGCTGGGGGACCTGGATTCGAACCAAGACGAACGGAGTCAGAGTCCGTCATTCTACCGTTAAATTATCCCCCAGCGGGACCCCGACGGTTCGGAGGCAGCGGCGAAGCGGACGCTTCGTCGGCTGCGGCGTTCTGGTACCCGATCGGAAATGCGGTGTCAAGTTGCCGGTGCCGTTTCGGAACGGAAAGCCATGATGCGCCAAAGCCCCCGACTGCCGCGCTCCCGCGCCATTCAGCAGAGCACCTGCATTGATTACCCATGTCATTTTTGTCGAGGAACTTCAGGGGATATTAAGAAAGCTGCGCCCAAAAGTCGGACCCTGCCCTGACGCGTCCGGCCGTTCCGTGCCAATATGACGGTTACGCGATCGCGCCAAGACGCCGGCGGCCGGGAAGGCCTGCCGACCCATAACACCTATAGCGACGCGTTTCAGTCGCCTTCACTATTGGATAACGCCGCACGCCGATGCCGTGGACGAGTTTTGCCCATGATCTCCCGCCGAACGAGTCGGGAGCGCTTGATGACGGCGGCGCGCTGCTCCGCCTGATGCAGCTCGTGCTGGCCAGCGTCGAGGCGTCCGGCGCCGAGGGCTGCCGCCTCACCCGCGACTCGGCCATCGTCAGTGTCGCCCGGGCACTGGTCGGCGAGGCGACCGACTGGTCGACGGCAAGCCGCACCGCCACCATGGCGCTACGCGACCTCGTCTGGCGCGTCGACACGGCGCGCGGCCTCATTATCGACAAGGTCGGCGACCGAGCCCGCCAGGAGGTCGAAGCGCTGCTAGATACCGCCGACATCCACGCCTTTCTGAACAACGCGGCACCACGAAAGCCGCGTCCGGCGCCCGACGACGAAGAAATCGCCTGAAGCGGTTGACAAACGGCGCGCCGCGTTGTGGTTTGCGGCCTTTCCGGGAGCGCCGCGAGACCCTAGATGAGCAGCCTTGAATCACCCTCCTCCGCCGACGCGCGGCTTCACCGCGAGATCGAGCGGCGGCGCACCTTCGCCATCATCTCGCACCCGGACGCCGGCAAGACGACGTTGACCGAGAAGCTGCTGCTGTTCGGCGGCGCCATTCAGCTCGCTGGCCAGGTGCGCGCCCGCGGCGAGAACCGCCGCACCCGCTCCGACTGGATGAAGATCGAGCGCGATCGCGGCATCTCCGTCGTCACCTCGGTGATGACCTTCGAATACGGCGGCAACGTCTTCAACCTCCTCGACACGCCCGGCCACGAGGACTTCTCCGAGGACACCTACCGCACGCTGACCGCCGTCGACAGCGCCATCATGGTGATCGACGCCGCCAAGGGCATCGAGGATCGCACGCGCAAGCTGTTCGAAGTCTGCCGCATGCGCGACATCCCCATCGTCACCTTCGTCAACAAGCTGGACCGTGAGGCACGCGACCCGTTCGAGACCCTGGACGAAATCGAGAAGACACTCGCCCTCGACACGGCGCCGATCACCTGGCCGGTTGGCTCGGGCAAGGACTTCATCGGCACCTACGATCTCAAGCGCCGCCAGACCCGCCTGATGAACGAGAAGGGCGACGACCATCGCGATGAGATCGGCGACGACAAGCTGGACGCGCTGCTCGAACAGCGCTACCTGACCGGCCTTCGCGAAGG
This sequence comes from Rhodobacterales bacterium Alpha_02, assembly GCA_001603295.1. GTDB lineage: Bacteria > Pseudomonadota > Alphaproteobacteria > Rhizobiales > Pleomorphomonadaceae > Pleomorphomonas. The sequence goes on along the minus strand of LUYO01000098.1, from coordinate 15,164 downwards.
CATCGAGCTGGCGGCCGAGGGCACCAATCCCTTCGACCTCCAGTCGTTCCGCGAGGGCCACCTGACGCCGGTCTTCTGGGGGTCGGCGCTCAGGAACTTCGGCATCAAGGATATCCTCGACGGCCTCGCCGCCTATGCCCCGCCGCCGCGCGACCAGGCGGCCAGCACGCGCGTCGTCAAGGCGGAAGAGCCGAGGATGAGCGCCTTCGTTTTCAAGATCCAGGCCAACATGGACCCCAACCACCGCGACCGCATCGCCTTCGTGCGCCTGTGCTCGGGCAAGCTCAATCGCGGCATGAAGGTGAAGCACGTCCGCACCCAGAAGACCATCGGCCTCACCGCGCCGCAGTTCTTCTTCGCCCAGGAGCGGCAGATCGCCGACGAGGCCTGGGCCGGCGACGTGGTCGGCATTCCCAACCACGGCACGCTCAGGATCGGCGACACGCTGACCGAGGGCGAGAACCTCACCTTCGTCGGCGTGCCGAGCTTCGCGCCGGAAATCCTCCGCCGCGTCCGCCTCGAGGACGCCATGAAGGCCAAGAAGCTGAAGCAGGCCCTGCAGGAGTTGGCCGAGGAGGGCGTGGTGCAGGTATTCCGGCCGATCGACGGCGCCCCGGCGCTGGTCGGCTTCGTCGGCGCGCTGCAGCTCGACGTGCTCCAGGGCCGGCTCGATCAGGAATACGGCCTGGAGGTCGGCTTCGAGGTCAGCCAGTACAACATGGCCCGCTGGCTGGCCGGCGAGCGGCAGGACGTCATCGATTTCCAGAACGGCAACCGCGCGGCCATGGCCGAGGATGTCGACGGCGACCCGGTGCTGCTCGCCACCTCCGGCTATGCCTTCAACTACATCAAGGAAAAGTGGCCGAAGATCCGCTTCACCGACGTCAAGGAAACACAGGCGCGGGCAGCGGAAGCCTGAAAATATGCAAAAAGGCCGGGCACCCTGCCCGGCCTTTTCCTTTGCAAAAACGCCCGCCCTCACTTGCCGAAGGCGGCGGCCATCAGTTCGCGGGTATAGCCTTCGCGCGGCGCGTCGAAGATCTGGTCGGTCGAGCCTTCCTCGACGATCTTGCCGCTCTTCATGACGATGATGTAGTCCGAGAGCGCCCTGACGACCGCCAGGTCGTGGCTGATGAACAGGTAGCTGAGGCCGTGCTTCTCCTGCAAATCGCGCAGGAGATCGACGATCTGCTTCTGCACCGACCGGTCGAGCGCCGACGTCGGCTCGTCCAGCACCACCACCTTCGGCTTCAGGATGATCGCCCTGGCGATGGCGATACGCTGGCGCTGGCCGCCCGAGAACTCGTGCGGATAACGGTTGCGCGTCGTCGGGTCGAGGCCGACCTCCATGAAGGCGCGGATGGCCCGGAGGTCGCGATCCGACTTGCTGAGCTGCGGCTCGTGGACCAGGAGACCCTCGGTAACGATCTGCCCGGCGGTCATGCGCGGCGACAGCGAGCCGAACGGGTCCTGGAACACCAGCTGCATTTCACGCCGGTGCTTGCGCATCTCCTGGCGGCTTGCTTCGGAGATGTCGTCGCTCTCGAAGCGGATGGCACCGGTACCGTGATTGAGGCGGAGAAGCGCCCGGCCGAGCGTCGACTTGCCCGAGCCGCTCTCGCCGACGATGCCGATGGTCTGGCCTTCCCTGAGGCGAATGTCGACATTGTCGACGGCGTGGATGTCGAGCCGCTTGCCGCCGAGAAAGCCGCCGCCCATCGAGAAGCGGACGTCGACGTCCCGGCCTTCCAGCAGCACCGGTGCGCTGTCGGACACCGGCGCCTTGCGGCCGGTCGGCTCGGCGGCCAGCAGCATCTTCGTATAGGGATGCTGCGGGTTGCTGAAGATCTCGGCCACCGTGCCGCTCTCCACCACCTCGCCGGTGCGCATCACCGCCACGCGGTCGGCGAAGCGGCGGACGATGCCGAGGTCGTGGCTGATGAACACGATGGCGAGGCCGATGCGCGCCTTTAGTTCGGCGAGCAGTTCCAGGATCTGCGCCTGGATGGTGACGTCGAGCGCCGTGGTCGGCTCGTCGGCGATCAGCAGTTCCGGATCGTTGGCGAGCGCCATGGCGATCATCACGCGCTGGCGCTGGCCGCCGGACATCTCGTAGGGGTAGCTGTCGACGCGCCGTTCCGGATCGGGGATCTTGACGAGCTTCAGCAGCTCGATCGCCCTGGCACGCGCCGCCTTGGCCGTCAGGCCGCGATGACGCATCATCGGCTCGGCCAGTTGCTTGCCGATCCGGTAGAGCGGATCGAGCGAGGTCATCGGCTCCTGGAAGATCATGGTGATCTTGGCGCCGCGGATGCGGTTCAGCTTGCCGAGCGGCAGGCCGATCATCTCCTGGCCCTGGAACATGGCCGAACCGCCAGCGCGACCGTTGGCGGCGAGAAGGCCCATGATCGCCATCATGGTCTGGCTCTTGCCCGAGCCGCTCTCGCCGACGATGGCAAGCGTCTCGCCCTTGTTGACCTGAAGGTCGATGCCCTTCACCGCATGGACCTCGCCGGCCGGCGTCGAGAAGCGGACATCGAGCCCGCGGATATCGAGTAGCGTGTCGGCCATGTCAGCGGTCCTTCGGGTCGAGAGCGTCGCGCAAGCCGTCGCCGATGAAGTTGAGGGCGAACAGCGTCGTCACGAAGAAGACGGCCGGATAGATCAGCAGCCACGGCACCGCCTGCATGCCCGTGGTGCCCTCGGCGATCAGCGAGCCCCAGGAGGTCATCGGCTCCTGCACGCCGAGACCGAGGAAGGAGAGGAAGCTTTCGAGCAGGATGACCTTCGGCACCAGCACCGTCACGAACACCACCACCGGGCCGATGGTGTTGGGGATGACGTGCCGGCGGATGATCTGCCAGTTGGTGAGGCCCATGGCCAGCGCCGCCTCGACGAACTCCCGCCGTTTCAGCGACAGCGTCTGGCCGCGCACGATGCGCGCCATGTCCAGCCACTCGATGGCGCCGATCGCCGCGAAGATCAGCACGAAATGCCGCCCGAAGAACACCACCAGCATGATCACGAAGAACATGAACGGCAGCGAGTAGAGGATTTCCACGAAGCGCATCATCACGTTGTCGACGCGACCGCCGACATAGCCCGACACGGCGCCGTAGGTGACGCCGATGATCAGCGACACGAAGGTGGCGAGGAGGCCGACGGTGATCGACACCTGGCCGCCGACCATGATGCGCGGCACGAGGTCGCGGCCGTTGCGATCGGTCCCGAACGGGAAATACTGGGCGTTGACGCGGCCCTTGACCTCGATCGTCCGTCCGTCGTCGGCGGTGCTGGTGATCTCGGCGCTGTCGAACTCGTCGGGGCGGTCGAGATAGCGGGTGGCGCGGGCGTCGATCGGCTTGTCCGAGCTGATGCGGGCCGTGTAGGCGGTGCCGTCGGCGTCGAAGGCGTCGAGCTTGAGGCGCGCCCGCTCGACGGCCGTCTGCATCACCTGCAGCAGCGTGTCCTCGCGCGGATAGGGGTCGAGCGACGGCGGCACCGCCACGTAGGATGGGAAGATCTGGTCGTAGCGGTGCGGGTAGACCCAGGTGCCGCCGAAGCTGAACACGGCCACCAGCACCAGAATGATCAGGCTGGTCATGGCCGCCTTGTTGCGCACGAAGCGGTGGCGGGCCATGGCCCACAGGCTGGTGCCGCGCATGGCGGCCACCGGCTCGATCAGGGTTTGCGTCATCTCACTCATAACGGACCCTCGGATCGAGAACGGCATAGAGAATGTCGACGAGAAGGTTGAACACCACGATGAACACCGAAATCAGCACGACGGTGCCCATCACCAGCGTGTAGTCGCGGTTGAGGGCGCCGAGCACGAAGTAGCGGCCGACGCCGGGCAGCGAATAGACCGTCTCCACCACCACCGAGCCGGTCAGCACGGCGGCGGCCACCGGGCCGAGATAGCTGACGGCCGGCACCAGGGCGGCGCGCATGGCGTGGACGATCACCACGACGCGGGTCGGCAGGCCATAGGCGCGGGCGGTGCGGATGTGGTCGGCGCGCAGCGTCTCGATCATCGAGCCGCGGGTGATGCGCGCGAACACGGCAAGCTGCGGCAGCGCCAGCGAGATCACCGGCAGCACGAGATTGGCCGGGCCGCCGTCGCCCCAGCCGCCGGCCGGCAGCCAGTGCAGCACCACGGCGAAGACGAAGGACAGGATCGGCGCCAGCACGAAATTGGGAACGGTGATGCCGAAGCTGGCAACGCTCATCACGGCATAGTCGACGAAGGAGTTCTGCCGGAGCGCCGCATAGGAGCCGATGGCGATGCCGCCGAACACGGCGACCAGCAGCGCCCAGGCGCCAAGCGTCATCGAATAGGGCAGGCTCTTGCCGATCAGTTCGGAGACGGTGAAGTCGCGGTAGATGAAGCTCGGTCCGAGGTCGCCGTGGGCGAGATTCCAGAGATAGTGGCCGTATTGGACCACCAGCGGCTGGTCGAGCAGGAAGGCGCGCTTCAGGTTCTCGAGCACCTGCGGTTCCAGCGGCCGTTCGAGGTTGAACGGGCCGCCCGGCGCGACGCGCATCAGGAAGAAGGACAGCGTGACGACGATGAAGATGGTCGGCACCGCCGACAACAACCGTCGCAGGACATAACGTAACATGGACCCGTCCCCGTTGGGTTGGTCACGGAAGGCGAGAACGACAGGCCGGCCACGCGTCCGAGGGCGGACGCCGAAAAGCCGACGGGCGGCGCCTCTCCCGGAGGAGACGCGCCGCCGTCAGGGACGCCGCCCCTCCCCGTTTCGGGGAAGGGGCGAACGTCACAGCTCTCTCATTCGAGCGACAGGAACTTGGTCAGGTGCTCGTTGACGCCGTTCATGGCGAAGCCCTTGACCTTGTTGGAGACGAGCCAGGTGGAGGCATGCACCATCAGCGGCACCAGGCCCTGCTCGTCCATGGCGATCTGCTCGGCGTCGTGCATCAGCTGCATGCGCTTGGCCTGATCGCGCTCCTCGTAGGAAGCCTTCATCAGCTCGTCATACTTGGCGTTGGTCCAATGACCGTAGTTGAAGGTCTTGTTGGAGCTGACCAGGAGGTTGAGGAAGTTCTCCGGATCGGCGTAGTCGGCCTGCCAGCCGCAGCGCGCCGCATCGAACGAGCCGCCTTCCTGGAGGTAGGCGTAGTGCGACTTGACGTCGAGGTTCTGGATGGTCACCTCGGCACCGAGCGCCTTCCACATGTCGGCGACGGCGGTGGCCACCTTCTTGTGGTTCTCGTTGGTGTTGAAGCGGATGTCGACCTTGAGCGGCTTGCCGCCCTCGCCGTAGCCAGCTTCCTTCAGGAGATCCTTGGCCTTGTCCTCGCGGTCGAGCTGGTCGAGATCGGCCCATTCGGGCTTTGCCGGCGTGTAGCCGACGATGCCGTCCGGCACGAAGGAATAGGCCGGCATCTGCGTGCTGGAGAAGATCTTGTCCGACAGGAAGTCGCGGTCGACGGCCATCGAGAAGGCCGCGCGGACGCGGGCGTCGTCGAACGGCGGCTTGCGGGTGTCGAGCACGTAATAATAGGAGGAAAGGTCGGGGGCGGCCAGCACCTGGTCCTTACCGAGCTTGTCCTGCAGGAACTTCATCTGGTCGGTCTGGAAGTTGTAGACGACGTCCAGCTCGCCGGCCTCGAACATGCGCTCGGTGGTCGCCTGGCCTTCCGACGGATTGTAGATGACCTTGTCGATCTTGACGCTGGCGGCATCCCAGTACTTGGGATTCTTCACCGTGGTGATGTGGTCGTTCGGCACGTTCTCGGTCAGGCAGAAGGCGCCGTTGCAGACGATGTTGCCCGGCTTGATCCACTCGCCGCCGAACTTCTCGATGGCCCATTTCGGCACCGGCAGCGCCGCGTAGTGGGCGAGCAGCTGGATGAAGTAGGGCGTCGGACGCTCGAGCGTGATCTCCAGCGTCTTGTCGTCGATCGCCTTGACGCCCAGCGTATCGACCGGCTCATTGCCGCCGTTGATCGCCTCGGCGTTCTTGATCGGATAGAGAATGTTGGCGTATTCGGCCGCCTCCTTCGGATCCTCCATCCGCTGGTAGGCAAAGACGAAGTCGCCGGCGGTGACCGGCGTGCCGTCCGACCAGTTGGCGTCGGCCCTGAGCTTGAAGGTGTAGACGGTGCCGTCGTCCGACAGCGTCCAGCTCTCGGCGACACCGGGGATCACCTTGCCGTGCGGATCGTAGATGGTCAGTCCCTCGAACATGTCGCGGACGATGAAGCCCTCGACGTCGATCGAGATGTGCGCCTGGTCGAGCGTCTGCGGCTCGCCGCCGTTGCCGCGGCGGATGACCACCTCGGCCAGCGACGGCGTCGCGAGAACCGCCAGCATCGAGCCGGCGATCAGCGCCGCCGACATCGCGCGGATGATACGGGGTGTATTCATGTGTTCGATCCTCCTGCCTGGACTTGCGGCGACCGGGCGATTTGCCGTCGGCCGTCGAACAAATTCGAGTTTTTTCTTTGGTTTCGCTGCCGGTGGTCCAAAAGACCTCGGGATTTCAAGGTCCCCAGAATTCAAAGACCGCATCCGGTCATCGTTGTCGTTCCTCGTCGCCGCGCTCAACTGCCGGGCCGGTGCTGGGCGATCCAGTGCCAGGCGATGTCGATCCGGCGGGGTATCCAGACCTTATCATGCGACAGCACGTAGTCCAGAAAGCGTTGGAGCGCCGCAGCCCGCGCCGGCCGGCCGGCGAGGCGGCAGTGCAGGCCGACGTTCAGCAGCTTCGGACGGCCATTCCGCCCTTCCTCGTAGAGCACGTCGAACGCGTCCTTGAGGTAGGTGTAGAACTGATCGCCCGAGTTGAAGCCTTGATTTGTCGCAAAGCGCATGTCGTTGGTGTCGAGCGTATACGGAATGATCAGGTGCGGCCCGTTCGGCCCGTCGATCCAGTAGGGCAGATCGTCGGCATAGGAGTCGGAGGAGTAGAGGAAGCCGCCCTCCTCCATGGCCAGTTCGGTCGAGTGCACCGAGGCGCGGCCGGTGTACCAGCCGAGCGGCCGCGAGCCCGTCACCTCCTCGTGGATGCGGATCGCCTCCAGCATGTGCGCCCGTTCGGCCTCCTTGGTGTAGTCACGATAGTCGATCCACTTGAGGCCGTGGCTGGCGATCTCCCAGTCGGCCTCCTTCATGGCCGCCACCGCCTCCGGATTGCGGGCCAGCGCCGTGGCGACGCCGTAGACCGTCACCGGCACGGCACGCGCCGTGAACAGCCGGTGCAGCCGCCAGAAGCCGGCACGCGAGCCGTATTCGTAGATCGACTCCATGTTGACGTGCCGCTGACCGGGCCAGGGCTCGGCGCCGACGATCTCCGACAAAAAGGCCTCGGAGGCGGCGTCGCCGTGCAGGATGCAGTTCTCGCCGCCTTCCTCGTAGTTGACGACGAACTGCACGGCGATATGGGCGCCCTCCGGCCAGCGGGCGTCGGGAGGATTGCGGCCGTAACCGACCATGTCGCGGGGATAGGTCTTGTCGATCATGTCGCGTCACCTCCTCGGGTGAGCGGGCGGCGCGGCCGGCTCAGGGCGCGGCCTCGTCGTCCGGGCAGGTCGGACTGCCGACGTCCAGCGTCAGCTCGTCCTCCTTGGTGCCGTGGGCCCGCGCCAGCCGGTTCCAGGCGCGCCAGCCGAACGGGATGTAGGCGAGATAGAGGATGGTCAGGACGGAAAGCACGTGGAAGGGATAGCTGACCAGCAGCATCGCCAGAATGACGACGCCGATCAGGATCGGCACCACCCACTCGCGCTGGAGACCGCCGTATTTCTTGCCCGAGAAGGTCGGCACGCGGCTGACCATCAGCGCGGCGATCAACACCACGTAGGCCACCACCACCGGCGCCGCCGCCTCCGGCACCTCGATGCCAACGCGGTCGATGTAGACCGGCAGCAGCACGGCCAGCGCGCCGGCCGGGATCGGCACGCCGGTGAAGAAGTTGGACTGCCAGGCCGGCTTGTCCTCGCCGAGCATGGTGTTGAAGCGGGCAAGGCGCAGGGCGCCGGCGATGGCGAACAGCACCACCGCCACCCAGCCGAAGGAGTTGATGTCGTGGAAGTTCCACACGAACAGCAACAGCGGCGGTGCCACGCCGAAGCTCAGGAAGTCGCTGAGAGAATCCAGCTCGGCGCCGAATTTCGAGGTGACGCGCAGGTAGCGGGCGAGCCGGCCGTCCAGCCCGTCGAGCACGGCGGCGATCACGATGGCGTAGACCGCCATGTCGTAGCGCCCCTCGAAACCCATGCGGATTGAGGTGAGACCGGCGCACAGCGACAGCAGCGTCACCAGATTGGGGAGGACGGCGCGAACCGGAATGCGGCGGAGCCGGTGCGGCCGCTCGGCGGCTTCCGGCTCGGGATCGAACGGCGGGAAAAGCCCAGGCATGTCCGTGCCTCAGGATACGCGCACGAAGGGCGTCTTGACGGCACCGTCGATGTCGGCAAGCACCGTCTCGCCGGCAATCGCCCGGGCGCCCTCGGAGACCAGCGCCGTCGCCTGAGGCGGCAGGTAGACGTCGACGCGCGAGCCGAAGCGGATCAGGCCGAAGCGGTCGCCGACCGTGAGGCTCTCGCCCTCGCGGGTGAAGGAGACGATGCGGCGGGCGATCAGGCCGGCGATCTGCACCACGCCGACCACCCGGCCGTCCGGCCGCTCGATGACCAGGCCGTTGCGCTCGTTGTCCTCGCTGGCCTTGTCGAGTTCGGCATTGAGGAACTTGCCGGCCTTGTAGGCGATGCGCGCCACGCGGCCGGTGACCGGCGCGCGGTTCACGTGCACGTCGAACACGTTCATGAACACGCAGATCCTGAGCAGCGGCTCCGGCCCGAGGCCGAGTTCGCGCGGCGGCACGGCAAGCCCGACCGCCGAAACGCGGCCGTCGGCCGGCGAGACGACCAGCGAGTTCGACACCGGCGTCACGCGCACCGGATCGCGGAAGAACAGCGCGCACCAGATGGTCAGCGCGAGGCCGATCCAGAACAGCGGCTCGAACAGCCAGCCGAGGATCACGGTGGCCGCCAGGAAGGCGAGGATGAACTTGTGCCCTTCCGGATGGATCGGCGGCACGGCGTTCCGGATCGAGTTCAGAACCGACATGGGATTTCGTCCGTGGAAACGGCGGGCAAGCCCGCTGAGAGAAACGGACTTTTCGCACGAATGGCCGGCACATGCAAAGCCGCTTGCCGCCGCCTGCCTGTTGTTCACACCGCTTTCGATCAAAAACGGCCGGCTGGCTCGTCCGCCCCGCCGGCCGTTTGTCCGGCGTCAGGCCGGCACCGGCTCGCTGTCCGCCGGCTTCGCCGTTTCCGAGCGCAACAGGTAGAGCGAGGCGCCGATGATCAGCACCGCGCCGATCCACAGATAGCCGTCCGGCGCGTAGGCGAACACCAGCCAGCCGGCCAGCGTGTTGAGCGGCAGGCGGACGTTGTCGAAGGTCTGGAGATAGGAGGCGTCGGCGCGCGCGTAGGCGAGCGTCAGGAGATACTGCGCCGCGGCGGTCAGCGCGGCCAGCGCCAACACCACCCACAGCACGGTGCCGCCCGGCAGCGCGAAAGCGGTGCCGAAGTCGAAGCCGGTCGAAGCGAACAGGAAGGCGGCATTGATCGGCGTGAGCAGTGCCAGGAGATAGACGGTGACCGATTCCGGCCGTTCGACGCCGGCGAGTTGCTTGGTCATCACCGACGATCCCGCCCACATCGCCGCCGCGCCGAGCGGCAGCAGGCTGTAAGCGGTGAAGCTGTCGGACCATGGCGCCAGGATCAGCATGCCGCCGGCAAAGCCGACGATGGCGGCCAGCGCCCGGTGCGGGCCGATGTGCTCGCCGAGAATGAGGCGCGCCGCGACGATGACGATGAACGGCGAGGTCATGTCGATCGCCACCACCTGGGCGATCGGCACGCCGGCCGCCAGCGCGCCGACGAAGAACTGCACGCCGAGCGTCGCGAAGATGACGCGGACGACGTGCGCCCACGGATGCGCCGTGCGGAAGGCGCCGGCGCCAAGCTTGATCAGCGTCGGCACGAAGAACACCAGCGACAAGCCGTATTGCCAGAACGCCAGCGCCTGTGAGGAGAAATGATAGGTGCCGGTCACCCACTGGGTGAGCACGTTGATGGCGGCGAAGACGACGCCGGCGGACACCATATAGGTCGCCCCGAGCACGGGAAACGACCGGGTCTTGTTCGGGCTCTGATTCAAGGTTCGGGTCCTTAAACAAGGAACGACGCGGAATCAGGGCGATGGGTCATGGCGACAATCGGTCGCGATCGGCTGTTGCCGGCCGCGAACGGGATTTTCAACATACCCTTCTCTTTCATCCGGACTATACCGTCGGCTCCGGAATCCAACCGGATCTGCTGACCTCCGGCCTTGCGGCCGGAGCGCTCGCGGGCTAGGCGGCACGCCGCCATTACCGCCGGTGGGGAATTGCACCCCGCCCCGAGAATGGTTGCCGGCATGGGAACCCGTGCCGACGTCGCGACTTTAGTCCGGGAAGCCTCGGAAATCAAAGGCAACACAGCGTTTCCGGGCGCATGACAGTCATGTTCTCCGACATGTGATCGCGTCCCCCTCGACCCTTGACCTCGCTTCCGCCATAAACCGGACGAATTACGAGACCGTCATGCTCATCCCGCTCATCGTCGCCTGCGCCCTGTTCATGGAAAACCTCGACAGCTCGGTGGTTTCCACGTCGCTGCCGCAGATTGCCGTCGACCTCGGCGTCGACCCCATCTCGCTGAAGCTCGCCTTCACCAGCTACCTGATCTCGGTGGCCGTGTTCCTGCCGATTTCCGGCTGGATGGCCGACCGCTTCGGCGCCCGCACCATCTTCCGCCTGGCCATCCTGGTGTTCGTCACCGGTTCGGTGTTCTGCGGCCTGTCGTCGTCGCTGGAGGGCTTCGTCGCCGCCCGCATCGTCCAGGGAGCCGGCGGCGCCATGATGGTGCCGGTCGGCCGGCTGGTGATGCTGCGCTCGGTGGAGAAGTCGGACTATCTGCGCGCCATGAGCTGGCTGACTGTGCCGGCGATGATCGGCCCGGTGCTCGGGCCGCCGCTCGGCGGCTTCATCACCACCTATTTCGAGTGGCGCTGGATCTTCTGGATCAACATTCCGATCAGCGTCGTCGGCCTGGTGCTGGTCAGCGTTTTCATCAAGAACTACAAGGAAGAGAACCTGCCGCCGCTCGACACGCGCGGCTTCGTGCTGTCCGGCCTCGGCCTCGCCGGCTTCGTGTTCGGCGTCGCGGCGAGCGGCATCGGCGTGCTGCCCGCCTGGATCGATCTGGTGCTGATCGTCACCGGCGCCGCCGCGCTGCTCGCCTATGCCCGCCACGCGTTCCGGACGCCGGAGCCGCTGATGGACCTCACCCTCTTCCGCCTGCCGACCTTCCGCGTGTCGGTGCTCGGCGGCCTCCTGTTCCGCATCGGCGTCGGCGCCACCCCCTTCCTGTTGCCGCTGCTCTTCCAGCTCGGCTTCGGCATGACGCCGTTCGAGAGCGGCATGCTCACCTTCGCCACCGCCGCCGGCGCGGTGCTGATGAAGTTCACGGCGCCGCGCATCGTTCGCGCCTGGGGCTTCCGCATGGTGCTGATGGTCAACACGCTGTTCAGCACCGCCTTCCTGCTGGCCATCGTCTCGTTCAGCCAGACGACGCCGCACATGGTCATCTTCGGCGTGCTGCTGGTCGGCGGCTTCTTCCGCTCGCTGCAATTCACGGCGCTGAACGGCCTCGCCTTTGCCGAGGTCGACAGCCGCCGCATGAGCCACGCCACGTCGATCTCCTCGGTCGGCCAGCAGATTTCGGCGGCGCTGGGCGTGGCGATCGGCGCCGCCGTGCTGGAGATCACCCGCTCCATGCGCGGCGATATGGCCGTGCTGCCCGGCGACTTCATCCCCGCCTTCCTGGTGCTGGCGGTGATCGGCCTCCTCTGCATCCCGATCTACGCCCGCATGGCGCCCGGCGCCGGAGCCGAGGTGTCCGGCCATCGGGCGCGGGCGGCGGAAGAAGCGTCAGTCTAGCCGCGTGGCGGGATCGATGTGGGCGCCGGTCCAGCGCGCCGCCGCCCACGGCCGCCACCAGCGATAGGCGGGATCGAGCGTCTCGGGGATCGGATCGAAGCCCGACGAGCCCCAGGGGTTGCAACGCAGGATGCGGGCCAGTCCCATCCAGCCGCCGGCCCACAGGCCATAGCGGCCGATCGCTTCGTCGGTGTAGCTCGAACAGGTCGGAAGATGCCGGCATTGCCGCCCCATCAGCGGCGACAGGATCAACTGATAGGCGCGGATCAGCACGCGGCCGACGAGGCGACCCGGCGTCTTCCGCCGTGACGCGTCGGCGCGTTCGGAATGGGCGTGGTGTCCGCACATGGCCTACTCCTTGCCGGCCCGTGCCGCGACGGCGTCGAGGCAGGCGACCACCGCCTCGAACACCAGCATGGTCGAGGCGTGGCGCGCCTTGAAATCGCGCACCGGTTCGAGATGGCGCAGATCGACGAAGCGGCCGGAGGGCGGCGGAGCGCCCTCCTCCAGCATGGCGCGCATCTCGTCGCGCACCTGCCTGAGTTCGGCCGCCGTGGCGCCGACCACCTCGTTGGCCAGCGCCGCCGCCGCCGCCTGCCCCAGCGCGCAGGCCTTCACCTCATGGGCGTAGTCGGCGACGACATCGCCATTCATCCTGATGTCGACGGTGATCGTCGAGCCGCACAGCGGCGCCCGCCGCGTCGCCGTGGCGTCCGGCGCATCGAGCCGGCCGAGGCGGCCGATGTTGCCGGCGAGATCGAGGATGCGGGCGTTGTAGACCTCGTCGAGCATGCTGACACCTTCAGCGTGTGGCCGGGCATATTGTCGCGGGCAGCGGCCAACCACCTTTGAACTCCGGGGCATGGCGCGTATATAGGCCTGAGACGGCCCCGCCGCCAAGCACGGCGGGAAGCATCGAGCAAGGATCGAGCATGGACGATGCCATCTTCACCGCCGGCGCCTGCAAGGGCCGCCGCCCCAGCCGCGAGGAAGCCGAGGCCGCCGTCCGCACGCTGATCGCCTATGCCGGCGAGGACCCCGACCGCGAGGGCTTGCGCGACACGCCGCGCCGGGTGGTCAAGGCCTATGCCGAGCTGTTCTCCGGCTACGGGCAGAGCGACGAGGACGTGCTCGACCGCATCTTCACCGAAGTGGCCGGCTACGAGGAGCTGATCCTCGTCCGCGACATCCCCTTCTATTCGCACTGCGAGCACCACATGGTGCCGTTCATCGGCAAGGCGCATATCGCCTATTACCCGACCACCGGCGTCGTCGGCCTGTCCAAGCTGGCGCGCATCGTCGAGACCTATGCCCGCCGTCTGCAGACGCAGGAGACCATGACCGCCCAGGTCAGCAACGCCATCGACAAGGTGCTGAAGCCGCGCGGTGCCGCCGTGCTGATCGAGGCCGAGCACCTCTGCATGACCATGCGCGGCGTGCAGAAGCCGGGTGCCTCCACGGTCACCGCCCGCTTCACCGGCTGCTTCAAGACCGACCCGACCGAGCAGGCCCGCTTCATGATGATGGTGCGCGGCGAGCAGAGGTGATTCCGATGACCGAGACGAAGCTGTTCCCGCCCCCCGGCGACAAGGCGGCGCTGGAAGCGGGCGGCGTGCTGACGCCCCGCTTCGGGCCGGACGGCACCATTGTCTGCGTCACCGTCGACGCCGACAGCGGCGCCGTTCTGATGCTCGCCTATATGAACGCCGAGAGTCTGGCGCTGACCATCGAGACCGGCGAGGGCTGGTACTGGAGCCGGTCGCGCGGCGAACTCTGGCACAAGGGCGCCACCTCCGGCAACGTCCAGAAGGTGGTGGAGCTTCTCACCGACTGCGACCAGGACGCTCTATTGCTGCGCGTCCGCGTCACCGGTGCCGGCGCCACCTGCCACACCGGCCAGGTCTCCTGCTTCTACCGGGCGGTGCCGCTCGGCCAGAAGGCGGCCGACGGGCCGGTGCGGCTCGAGCATGTCGGCGGCGAGCGCCGCTTCGATCCCGAGGCGGTCTACGGCCACAACCACTGACCGCCGTCACGCCGCCGCATTCTTCCGCGATTGACGGCGGCCGGGCGCTTCCCGATAGTCGCGCCGTCGCCGCTTGCAATACGGGTAGAATGATCCGCCGGGCCCTCGTCCTCTTTGCGCTCCTCACGCTGGCCCTGGTGTCGGCGGCGAGCGCGCACGAGCATATGGGCCGCCACGCCATGCCGGCCATTGCCGCCGGCCCGACGCTGCCGGCCGCCCTGCCCGACGCGATGCCCATCCTCGACCATGCGGCCGCGCAGCTCACCGCTGCCGACGACGCGACGGCCTGCGTCGAGGGCGCCGACATCTGCCATGATCGCGGCAAGCCCGCAGCCTGCGCCTGCCCGGCCGCCTGTGTCGGCCTGTTCGACGTCGTTGTCGCCGCGCCGCCGATGCCGGCCGTGGCCATGGCGGTACCACCCTCCGGCGTCCGCCGTCTGCTCCCCCTCGCCGCACCGCCGCCGACGCCGCCACCCCGCGCCTGATCGTCTTTCGACCCGATCCCTAACAAACGGACCATCCGCCGAACGCGAGCCCGCGAGCCGCATCCTTCGGCACGGAGACAGACGATCATGCCCATGACCCACTACATGGAACTCTTGGCCACCAACCAGCCGTGGAACCTCATCCTGTTCATGGCGGTGCCGGTGATTCTCGCCGAGACCATCGCCATCGCCGAGCTTTACCTGCTCTACACCCGCCGCCTCGACGGCATCGTGCGGCAGGTCAGCCGGATCGCCGGCTCGATCGCCGGCATCTACTTCCTCGGCGTCTTCCTATACCTCTTCGTCACCGCGGTGATGCCGCTGACCAGCGGCGGCGCCTGGCGCGGCCCGGCCGACGTCATCGCCGTCGGCTTCTACCTCGCCGGCGTCATCCCGCTCGGCGGCATCGCGCTGATCGATCTCGGGCTGATCCTGAAGGGCCGCAGCCTTGAATCGCGGCTCGGAGTGCACGCCGGCTTCGTCGCGCTATTCCTGATCGTCGCCCACGTGGCAATGATCTTCGGCATGCTCGACCCGACGCTGTTCACCGGCACCGACCCGATGGCGGCGATGCCCGGCATGGCCCATTGATAACGGCGGCGCCGGCGGCGGGCACCCCCATCCGCCGCCGGCGCC
>LUYO01000097.1:0-9483 GCA_001603295.1 Rhodobacterales bacterium Alpha_02 | reverse complement strand
CCGAAATGGTCCGCTTCCGCGGGCCATGACGAATTATAAATATAAAACAGATATATAACCGAGATCCTCCGCGAGGGCGGAGGATCTCGGGCCGGAAGAAGCGCTCCGGCGGACATCGGGCGCCCTGTTCGCTTACGGCGCCAGTCCGAACAGGCTGAGGTCGGACGGACCGAGCCGGTCCTTGGCCGTCTGGATCTGGTGCCAGTAAGGATAGAGGAGCGGTGGCGCGCTGACCTCGTCGAGCCGCCGGCGTTCGTCGGCGGACAGCGTGAGATCGGCCGCCTTGAGGTTGTCGGCGAACTGCGCCTCGGTGCGGCCGCCGATCACCACCGACGTCACGCCCGGCCGGCCGAGCAACCAGGCGAGCGCCACCTGCGCGCCGCTGACGCCTCGCGCACCGGCGATGTCCACCAGCGTGTCGACGATGTTCCAGAGGCGATTCTCGTCGCGGATCGGCGGCTCGGTCCAGCCGGCGAGTTGCCGCGAGCCTTCGGGCGCCTCCGCGTTGCGCCGGTGCTTGCCCGACAGGAGACCGCCGGCCAGCGGGCTCCACACCAGAATGCCGAGCCCCTGGTCGAGCGAGATCGGCACCAGCTCGTATTCCGCCTCGCGCGCTTCCAGCGTGTAGTGGATCTGCTGCGACACGAAGCGCTGGCGGTGTTCGGCGGCGGCGCCGAGCGCCTTCATGATGTGCCAGCCGGAGAAATTGGAGCAGCCGACGTAGCGCACCTTGCCGGCTCGCACCAGGCTATCGAGCGCCTCCATGAACTCCTCGACCGGCGTCAGGCCGTCCCATTGGTGCACCTGATAGAGGTCGATGGTTTCGGTCTTGAGGCGTCTCAGGCTGGCTTCGCAGCCGGCGATGATGTGGTGGCGGCTGAGGCCGCCGTCGTTGGGGCCGCTACCCATCGGAAAGCGCACCTTGGTGGCGACCAGGATGCCCCGGCCCTGCCGCTCGCGCAGGATGTCGCCGACGATCTCCTCGGAGGCGCCGTCCGAATAGACGTCGGCGGTGTCGATCATGTTGACGCCGGCATCGAGGCAGAGGTCGACGAAGCGCGCCGCCTCGGTAAGTCCGACGGCGCCGACCTTGGCGAACACGCCCTTGCCGCCGAAGGTCATGGTGCCCATGGTGAGCGTGGAAACCTTGAGGCCCGAACGGCCGAGCAGACGGTATTCCATGGCAATCTCCCTTGGTTGCGGAACGGGAATCGGACTTTAGGTCCGCGCCGGAGGGCTGTGAAGGCCGGGGCCGCCGCCGGCGGTTCGGGCTGGCCGCATTTTTCGCTTGGCGCCCCGGCCGGCTGGTGTAAAAGCCGGTTCGGATCGGAGGACACACCATGCCGCTCAACAGCATGACAGGATTCGCGCGCCTCGACGGCTCGTCCGGCGGCAACCGCTTCGCCTGGGAGCTGCGCTCCGTCAACGGCCGCGGGCTCGACCTCCGGCTGCGCCTGCCGCCCGGCTTCGACGCTGTCGAGGCAGTGGTGCGCCGCACCGCGTCGGCGGCGCTCGCCCGCGGCAACGTGTCGATCACCCTGACGGTGACGCGCGAGACGTCGTCGCAGACCTTCCGCATCGACGAGGGGCTGCTCGCCGCGCTGATCGACACCGCCCGCCGCTACGCCGGCACGCCGGGCATCCGCGACGCCTCGCTCGACGGCCTTCTGGCGGTGCGGGGCGTCGTCGATGTGGTCGAGGCGGCGCCCGACGAGGCGGCGGCGCGCACCTTCGAGGCCGAATTGATTGCCGCCTTCAGCCGGGCACTTGCCGATTTCCAGGCCTCGCGCGCTTCCGAGGGCGTGGCGCTCGCCCGCATCCTCGGCGATCAGGTGGACGAGATCGCCCGCCTCGTCGCGGAAGCCGAGGCGCTGCCGGCCCGCACGCCGGAAGCGATCCGCGACCGGCTGGAGGAGCAGCTCGCCGTGCTGCTCGCCCGCGAAGACATCGACCCGCAGCGCCTGCACGTCGAGGCGGCACTGATCGCCACCCGCGCCGACGTGCGCGAGGAAATCGACCGCCTGAAGGCGCATATCGCCCAGGCGCGCGAACTCCTGGCCGGCGACGCCGCCGTCGGCCGCCGGCTGGACTTCCTGGCGCAGGAGTTCAACCGGGAATCCAACACCCTCTGTTCCAAATCCAACGACACCGCCCTGACGCGGATCGGTCTCGCCCTGAAGGCGGTGGTCGATCAGTTCAAGGAGCAGGTGCAGAACGTCGAGTGATCGCCATGGTGACCCACGAGCCGAGGCACGTCCGCTTTCCCCGTCGCGGGCTGATGTTCGTCATTTCCTCGCCGTCGGGCGCCGGCAAGGGCACGCTGTCGCGCAACATCCTCGACACCGACCGCGACATGACCTTGTCGATCTCGGTGACGACGCGTGACCGCCGGCCGAGCGAGATCAACGGCGTCCATTACCATTTCATCTCGCAGCAGCGCTTCCTGTCGATGCGCGACGGTGGCGAGCTGCTGGAATGGGCCGAGGTGCACGGCAACTACTACGGCACGCCACGGGCGCCGGTGGAGGAAGCGCTGAGCGCCGGTCGCGACGTGCTGTTCGACATCGACTGGCAGGGCGCCGCCCAGTTGCGGGAGAAGATGGCCGACGACGTGGTGTCGGTGTTCATCCTGCCGCCGTCGATGAGCGAGCTGCGCTCGCGCCTCACCCGCCGGGCCGAGGACGCGCCGGAGGTGATCGAGAAGCGGCTGGTCAATGCCCGCCGCGAGATCGCCGAATGGCCGAACTTCGATTATGTCGTCGTCAACGACGATCTCGACGCCGCCTTCGCCGATCTCACCGCCATCCTCCGCGCCGAACGCAGCCACCGTACCCGCGCCGCCGAGGGCATCGGCCGCTTCGTCGACGACCTGTTGGCCTGACAGGCGCCCCTCGGACAGGGAAGATCGCCTCTACTCGAAGCGTTCGGGCAGATAGTCGTCCTTGGCGAGGTCGGAGAAGCGGGTGACCGAGGCATCGAAGGCGAGCTGCACGGTGCCGGTGGGGCCGTGGCGTTGCTTGCCGATGATCACCTCGGCCTTGCCGGTGACGCGATCCATCTCGGCCTGCCACTTGAAGAACTCCTCGGTGCCTTCCTTCGGCATGCGCGATTGCAGGTAGTACTCGTCGCGATAGATGAACATCACCACGTCGGCGTCCTGCTCGATCGAGCCGGATTCGCGCAGGTCGGACAGTTGCGGCCGCTTGTCGTCGCGGCTCTCGACCTGACGGGAGAGCTGGGAGAGGGCGATGATCGGCACCGCCAGTTCCTTGGCCAGCGCCTTCAGGCCGGTGGTGATCTCGGTGATCTCCTGCACGCGGCCGTTCTGGGCCGATTTCGACGAGCCCGACAGGAGTTGCAGGTAGTCGACGATCACGAGGTCGAGGCCGCGCTGGCGCTTCAGCCGGCGGGCGCGGGCGGCGAGTTGGGCGATGGAGATGCCGCCGGTGTGGTCGATGTAGAGCGGCAGCGTCTGCATGCGCTGGGCGACGGCGGCCAGCTTGGCGAACTGGTTCTCGTCGATGTTGCCGCGCCGGATGTCGGACGACGACACCTCCGACTGCTCGGCGAGGATACGGGTGGCCAACTGCTCGGACGACATTTCCAGCGAGAAGAAGCCGACGATGCCGCCGTTCACCGTCTTCAGCGAGCCATCGGGCTGCTCGGCCGCCTCGTAGGAATTGGCGACGTTGAAGGCGATGTTGGTGACCAGCGACGTCTTGCCCATGGCCGGGCGGGCGGCGAGGATGACCAGGTCGGAACGTTGCAGGCCGCCCATGGTCCGATCGAGGTCGCTGAGGCCGGTGGCGATGCCGGACAGGTGGCCGTCGCGCTGGTAGGCGGCGGCGGCCATGTCGATCGCCTCGCGCAGCGCGTCGGAGAAAGTGTGGAAGCCGCCCTCGTAACGGCCGCTTTCGGCGATGCCGAACAGCCGCCGTTCCGCATCCTCGATCTGGGCGCGCGGCGGCATGTCGATCGGCGCGTCGAAGGCGATGTTGACCATGTCCTCGCCGATGCGGATCAGGTCGCGGCGGACGGCGAGGTCGTGGATGATGCGGCCGTAGTCCTCGGCGTTGATGATGGTGGTCGCTTCGGAGGCGAGACGCAGCAAGTACTGCGTCACCGGCATCTCGGCGATCTGGTAATCGGCCGGGTAGAAGGTCTTCAACGTGATCGGCGAGGCGACCTTGCCGCCGCGGATCAACTGGCCGATCTTCTCGTAGATCGCCTTGTGCTGCTCAATGAAGAAATGGGCGGGCTCGAGGAAGTCGGAGACGCGGAAGAACGTCTCGTTGTTCATCAGCATGGCGCCGAGCAGCTGCCGTTCCGCCTCGACGTTGTGCGGCGCGCTGCGGGCGAGCGCGGTGGCCTGTTCTTCGACGCGGCGGATGGTGGACATGGGAGAGGCGTATTCCTGTTCAGACTGACGGGCTAAAGACGGGACAGTATCAAGCCACCGTCCTGACAGGACACGGCAGTTGCCGCCACCCCCCGTTATTCACAAAGGAGTCGGATTCCCCGACGAAGGCCATTGACTCTCGCCGCCGGCCGATATCGCCGCCACCCGACTCGGAGCCTGTTGTTCCAAAAGGAAAAACCCCGGACCAAAGGTCCGGGGCGATTCCATTTCGGCAAGGGAGACGCCGAGGCGGCTCAGAGCTCCTCGCGGTCCATGCCCTCTTCGTCGAGCACCGAACCGACCTCGCGCACGAAGGTATCCTCGCGGGCGCCGGCGGTGACGTCCTCGCCCTTGGCCTGGCGCTGGGCCTCTTCCTCGGAGCGGGCGATGTTGAGGGTGATGGTGGCGCGCACGTCGGCGTGCAGCACGATCTCCACCTTGTGGACGCCGAGGTTCTTGATCGGCGTGTTGATGTCGACCTGCGAGCGGCTGACGGTCTCGCCGGCGGCGGCCAGGATGTCGACGATGTCGCGGGCGGCGACCGAACCGTAGAGCTGGCCGGTTTCGGCGGCCTGACGGATCACTGTGAACGAGCGCTGGTCGAGACCGATCTTGATCTGCTCGGCCGACGACTTGCGCTCGGCGTTGCGGACCTCGAGGGCGGCGCGCTCGCGGTCGAAGCGGGCCTGGTTCTCCTTGGTGGCGCGCAGCGCCTTGCCCTGCGGCAGCAGGTAGTTGCGTGCGAAGCCGTCGCGGACCTTGACGGTCTCGCCGAGGGTGCCGTGCTTGCCGATGCGTTCGAGAAGGATGACCTTCATGTCCTGTACTCCAGTTTGCTTGTCTGTCGCGGCGTCGTCGCCGGGTGGTGGATCGGGGGCCGTCAGGCGCCCGGACTTCTGCCGAGCCGCCTGGCCCGGAGGCCGAGCGGTCCGTCGAGGATGCCGGCGATGGCCAGCGGAACGAGGGGAATCGAAAGAACGAAGGTGGCGCCGTAGGTGACGCCGAGAATTAGCGGGGCGGCCGGGTTGCCGCGCACGTAGACGTGCAGCACGGCCAAGCCGACCATCGCGAAGCCCATGCCGATCGAGCCGGCGATGACGCCGGCCGCCAGACCAAGCCCGCTGTCGAGCCCGGCGAGCAGGGCGGCGGCGAGCAGCACGCCGATCAGCCAGAGCGGCAGCGACAGCGTCTCGGCGATCGGATCGTCGCCGCGCTTGAGCCGGCCGGACATGCGCGCGATGCGGCCGCCCAGCCAGAGATTGAAAGCCGACAGCACCAGCCAGAACATGCCGAGCGCGAAAGGCATCAGGCGCATATAGACGATGAGGCCCGGCATCAGGTCCTCGCGTGTCGGCGCGCCGGGCTCGCCCTGACTCATGGCGACCAGCATGTCGGCGACCTCGCGGGCCGTCATCTCGATGTCGAAGCCGACGAACACGCCAACGCCGATGATGCTGGCGGCGGTGATCAGCACCATGGCCGTGAAGACGCGGCCGAGCGGATACCACTCGAAGCTCTTGCCCTCGGCGTCGAGCGGCCGGCCGAGGCCGACGAGATAGCTGTAGAAGGCCATCGGTGCGGCGACCACCAGCGCATGCAGCAGCGCCGCCTTCCACGAGATGACGGCGCCGAGGCCGACAAAGGCGGCGAACACGGCGGCGAGGCCGGCCAGGGTACCCCAGCCGATGGTGACGATGGCGACGGGAAGGGCGGACACGAAGAACAGCGGCGTGCCAAGGGCACCGCCACTGGTGACGGCCGCGAAAAGCAGGGCGGAAGCGGCACCTGCGGCGATGCCGAGAAGAAGTCCGTTCACGTCTCTCTCGCTGTCCCGCGCGGATCGCCGGAAGGGCGACCGATGCTGTGATCGACGGCCGTGTGCCGCCGGGCGGTTAGGGGTGCCGGGCCCGAATGGCCGCATCCCAACTTTGCAGGAACGGCGCCGCGACCATGGCCGCGACGCCGGATCTCTCATTACTGCGCCGTCAGGCGCCCGCCATCACTTGATGATGAACGGCAGCAGGCCGAGGATGCGGGCGCGCTTGATCGCCTGGGCGAGTTCGCGCTGCTTCTTGGCCGACACCGCGGTGATGCGGGAGGGAACGATCTTGCCGCGCTCGGAGATGTAGCGCTGCAGCAGGCGCACGTCCTTGTAGTCGATCTTCGGGGCGTTGGCGCCGGAGAACGGGCAGGTCTTCCGGCGACGGAAGAACGGACGGCGGGCGGCGGGGAGGGCGGTGATTTCCATGATTATTCCATATCCCCAGCTTCGGTTTCACGACGGGGGGCACGGTCGCGGCGCGGGCCGCGATCGCCGCCACGGAAGCCGCCGCGGTCGCCACGGCCGGCCGGAGCGCCATCGCGCTCGTCACGGTCGCGCTTCTGAAGCATGGCCGACGGGCCTTCCTCAAGTTCGTCGACGCGGATGGTCATCACGCGGAGAATGTCTTCGCTGAGGCTCTGCTGACGCTCCATCTCGGCGACGGCGGCGTGCGGCGCGTCGAGATTGAACAGAACGTAGTGGGCCTTGCGGTTCTTCTTGACGCGGTAGGCCAGGGCACGCAGACCCCAGTTCTCCACCTTCTTCACGGAGCCGCCATTGCTTTCAATGACAGCCTTGTACTGGTCAGCGATCGCTTCCACCTGCTGGGCGGAAACGTCCTGGCGGACCAGGAACACGTGCTCGTAGAGCGCCATGTCGGTACAGCCTTTCTCGGTTCATCGACCACCCGGCGCCAAGCCTCTGCGAACCCTCCGAAAGGCTCGACAGATACGAGATCGAGAGCGGAGACACGGGAAGACGATCCTTTTGCGGGATCAGAGGTCTCGTCTTTCGACGTCGCCACCTTCCGTTCAGCCCCCAGCCGGGCATCGTCCATCTTGAACGATGGGCGGGTGCATACAGGAAAGGCGCCGCCGCGGCAAGCGGAATCGGGCTTTCTCCGGCCTCGGTCGCCGGCGGCAGTAACCGTCGCACCGGCTTCCGCTCCGCCTGGCACTGCGAGCATATCATTCTGGAAATTGCCGCGCCGAGGCGGGGTTTGCCCGAATGGTCAAGCCGGTCGGACCGTGGTTGGCTGACGTGTTGCAATGATTGGCAGGGAGGCCGACATGGACGTGATGCTCGTCGTCGACATGCAGGTCGGCCTCAGGGAAGGTCCACCGAAATACGACCTGCTCGGCGTGGTCGGCCGCATCAACGCCCTCGGCGCCGCCATCCGCCGGCGCGGCGGCCGGCTGGTGTTCGTCCAGCATACCGGCGGCAAGGGCGATGCCTTCGAGCCGGACACGGCCGGCTGGCGCTTCCTGCCGGAGCTGAAGCGGGCGCCCGACGATCTGGTGGTCGCCAAGACGCTGAACGATCCCTTCCAGGATACGCCGCTTTCGGAGATCCTCGGCAACCTCGGAACGGAACGGCTGCTGGTCACCGGCTGGGCGACCGATTTCTGCGTCGATGCCACGGTCCGCCGGGCGGTGGCGCTCAGCCATCACGTGGTGCCGGTCGCCGACGCTCACACGGTGTCGGACCGGCCGCACCTCACGGCGCTGAGGGTGATCGAGCATCACAACTGGGTCTGGAGCAGGCTGATCGCCCCGGCCGGCATTGAGGTGCTGACGACGCATGCCCTTCTCAACGGCGACGGCTGATCGCCGTCACTCGATGGGATAGCCGTGGTCGACGAGGTGCCGTTTCAGCCCGTCCGGGAAGGACAGGCGATGCAGCTTGTCGGACGGGCAATCTTCGAGCTTGGCATCCACCAGGCACTCGTCGACGCCGAACTCCGGGTTTTCGCGATAGAGGCCGAGCATCTTCCGCCAGGCGTCGTCGCCTTCGCCGATCAGCGTCTTCGAGGCGACCCAGGCGGCGAGGAAGCCGGTATCGTGCCAGTTTTCGGGGGCGATCTCGTCGGCCTCGAACTCCATGCCGCGGGTGAACTCGACCTGACGGCCGACGAAGGCCTGATCCCCCGAGACGTCCTCGATCTCGCCGTTGCGCAACTGCTCGATGACCAGCGGCCGCCGCGAATTCGAGTAGGGCGCGAAGAGATACAGGAAGCTGTCGTCCATGGTCAGGATTTCGGCCTCGCCGTCGCCGTCGACATCCTCCAGCTGGATGCCGCCGTTGCTGGCGCCGAGATCGGTCTTGCGCCATTGGCCGTCGCCGGCTTCGGAAAGGGCGACGGTGGCCGTGCAGCAATGGGCGCCGCCGGTGAAGATGTCGAACAGCACCTCGGGGTGGCTGTTGCCGGGGTCGAGCTCGACAAGCTGGAGATTGGCCTCTGCCGGCGAGTCGCCCTCGAACGTGTGGCGGATGTCGAACAGCACCTTGCCGCGCTCGCGGCCGATGACGCGCACCTCGGCGTTCTCGTCCGAGTTCCAGCGCTGGAGCGTGACGGCGAGGTCGCCCATGCGGACCGACCCCTTGGTGCCGGGCCGGACCACCGTCGCCGACGCTTCGACCAAGGCGGGCTGCCAGACCGTTTCGCGATAGTTGGCGCCGTTGGACAGCCGCGCGTCCTTCGGCAGGCCCGGCCAGGATATGTCCTGCCGGATCTCGTCGAGCGTTCCCGGCAACGGATCGAGGACGGCGGCATACCAGCCCTTTTTCGCCGCCACCACGCGCGCGCCGTCGCCGTAGAGGCGGGCGATGCCGACGGCGGTATCGAGGTCCTTGGAACTGGCGATCGCCACCCAGGCGGTGCCGGGCGGCGGCGTGAAGGACTCGGCGGCGCCGGCGCCGCTCGCTGCGACCGCGCCAGCCATCATCGACAGTCCGGCAATCCAGGAATAGAAAGACCGCGCGTTACGCGCGCCAGCATCAACCCGCATCATGATGTTCGTATGCTCCCGATCCGGGAGAGCATATCGCTGTTTCGCGTCCAGGTGGAGTAGGCTCAGCCTACGACTTTCCGACCGAACAGATTGTCGACGAACCGGCACAAAGCGTCTGAACTGCCGATCAAGCTCAGACTCTTGCCGTGGCCGGCAAATTTCTATCTTTTTGATTTTTCTGGAAGAAGTGGCGGGAGTGACGGGGCTCGAACCCGCGACCTCCGGCGTGACAGGCCGGCACTCTAACCAAC
>LUYO01000096.1:0-17160 GCA_001603295.1 Rhodobacterales bacterium Alpha_02 | reverse complement strand
CTCGGTGATCTTCCGACTAATCTCGTCGGTGGCCTTGGCCGTCTGGTCGGCCAGTTGCTTGACCTCGGCGGCGACCACCGCGAAGCCGCGGCCCGCCTCGCCGGCCCGTGCCGCCTCGATCGTGGCATTGAGGGCCAGCAGGTTGGTCTGGGCGGCGATGTTGGAGATGAGGTCGACAACCTCGCCGATCTGCTGGGCCGACAACGACAGCGACTGGACGTTCTGGCTGCTGGCTGCCGACTCGGTGGCGGCGTCCTTGGCGATGCGCAGGGAGTAGGCCACCTGCTTGGAGATCTCCTGGATCGACGCACTCAGTTCTTCGGCGCCGGCCGCCACGGTCTGGACGTTGGTCGAGGCTTCCTCGGCGGCGCCCGCCACCGACTGGGCCTGCCGCGACGTCTCCTCGGCGGTGGCCGACAGGTTCTTGGCCGCGTCAGCCACCTCTGCCGACGACTTGCCAAAGCTATGGGCGAGGTCTTCCATGCGGGAGACGAAATGCTCGGCCATTTCAGCGCGCTTGCGGATGGCGGTGGCCTCCGCGGTCTTGGCGGCCTCCTGCGCGGACCGGGCCGTTTCGGCTTCCATGAGCTGGCTGCGCAGGATTTCCACCGTTCGGGCCATGTCGCCGACTTCGTCGGCCTGGACGGTGTTGGGGACCACTGTCGTCAGATCGCCGGTACCCATTTGCGTCATGCGCCTCGACAGCGCAATGATCGGCCGGCTGATGGCGTTCGACACCAGCATGCCCAGTACGATGCCGAGACCGGCGATGACGGCTGCCACGACAAGAAGGGTCGTCAGGATGGTCTGCCGGGTCGTCAGCATCGCGTCCTGCTGAGCCTTGGCAGCATCGAATGCGAGAGAAATGACCTGTTTCCCCAGATCGCGCATCTTTGGCAGAATCTGATCGAACAGCAGGTCGTTGCTCTCGACCCACTTGTGGGCTGAAGCTTCGTAGCCTTCCGCGGCCTTCTTGAAGGTGGCGACCTGTGTCCGCTCCTGCTCGTCAGCTATATTGCCTTCAAGAACGGCGATCTGCTTCATCATGCTGGCGAAGTCAGCCTTCATCGCCTCGAAGATTTCGGGCTTGTGATAAAGCATATAGCGCTTTTCGTTGGCGCGAATGAGATAGGTGTATTCGAGGATGCCCTGGGCGATCGCCGCCTTGTCCGGGTTTCCGATCGTGCGAATGTAGGTGCGCGCCTGCTGCGTCGCAGCCTCGCCGTCGTTTTCCAGCGACTTCGTCAGCTTGTCCTGTTCCACCAGCGCGGCGACGCCTTGCCGATAAAGCTCCGCATAATCGGTGGTCCCCTTGCGGGCAGCCCGAGAGCGCTCGATCAGGGCTGGATCATCGTAGGCATCGATCTTGTCCAGCGTATCCGTGATCGTGGCAACGTTCTTCTCAGCGGTACGGAAGGCTTCCTCTGCCAATTGGCTGTCGCCTGTCGCAGCATTGGCGTTCAGCAAATAGTTCTTCTCCTGGGCAATGGTCTCATACGCATAGCGCTCGACATTGGTTGCCAGGACCAGCTCTTCAAGAGACGTTTTCAGGCTGGACAAACCAGTGCTGGAGACAACAAACATGATCACGGCGGTGAGCACAGCCATGGATACCAGCAGAATTGCCTTTATTCTCATTCGGAGGTTCGACAGCATAATCCAAGCGTCCTATCTCGGAGGCCGGTCGGCGAAGGATCGGTCTTAGCCAATATTCAGCTAGTCTCAATTAGTTAACGTGTGGTTTATCGAGATTTAGAATCATTCACTACTGCAAATGATGAGCGTGTCGCACAGATTTTTCCTCCCGAAAAACCCGACCTTCAGAGTCGGGATGAGGAAATTCTTTGGTACTTATGTATAATACATATGGATATCTCGTGTTGCGAGCGTGGCATGGTCCAGCATCGACATGCACCGCGGAGGAGCATCTCGGGGATTACGGGCTTTTGCCGGCCTCACGCCTTGATCAAGACCCTTCCCACCAGCTTGCTCGCCTCGCGCGCCCACAGCACCGCGCTGGCGACGGCGGCGCAGACAAGCCAGTCGACGGCGCTCAGGCTGGTGGTCGAGAAGGCCTGTTGCAGGAACGGGATGTAGATCACGCCGGCATGCAGCAGCAGCGACAGCCCCACGGCCGCCCATAGCCAGCGGTTGGCGAACAGGCCCACGAAGGCACTGGCGCGGTCGGAACGGGCGTTGAAGACGTTGAACAGCTGGAACATGGTCAGCGTCGTGAACGCCATGGTCTGGGCGTAGACGATGGTGCCGCTGCCCTCGATCAGGCCGCCGGGCAGGCAGGCGTCGAGCACCAGCAGCGTGCCTACCGCCATCACCAGGCCGACGAACAGGATGCCCGCCCACATGGCGGGCGTTATGACGCGCTCGCCGCGCGGCCGCGGCGGCTCCTGCATGATGCCGGCGTCGGCCGGATCGATGCCGAGCGCCAGCGCCGGCGCGCCGTCGGTCACCAGATTGATCCACAGGATCTGGGTCGCCAGCAGCGGCAGCACCAGCGCGCCGCCATCGGCCGCCGTCAGGCCGATCACCTCGGCCAACAGGACGCCGAAGAACATGATCATCACCTCGCCGATGTTCGACGACAGCAGGTAACGCAGGAACTTGCGGATGTTGGCGTAGATCGCCCGGCCTTCCTCGATCGCCGCGACGATCGAGGCGAAATTGTCGTCCGCCAGCACGATGTCGGCCGCCTGCTTGGAGACGTCCGTGCCGGTGATGCCCATGGCGATGCCGATATCGGCGGTCTTGAGCGCCGGGGCGTCGTTGACGCCGTCGCCGGTCATGGCGACCGTCAGGCCGGCGCGCTGCAACGCCTTGACGATGCGCAGCTTGTGCTCGGGGCTGACCCGCGCGAACACCGACACCGCCCTCACCGTCTCGTCGAGCCTCTCCTCGGACATCGCCTCCAGCTCGGCGCCGGTGACGGCGCGGCCGTCGGACACGCCGAGTTCGGCGGCAATCACCGAGGCCGTCGCCGGATGGTCGCCGGTGATCATGATCGGACGGACGCCGGCCGTCCCGGCCCGGTCGATCGCTGCCTTGGCTTCGTCGCGCGGCGGATCGATCATGCCGACGAGGCCGAGGAAGACCAGGTCCTGCTCCACGCCGTCGTCGAAAGCGTCCGCCGTCGCGGCCTCCTCGGGCAGCGTGCGGCAGGCCAGGCCGAGCGTCCGCAGCGCCTCGCCGGCGAGCTGGTCGTTGCCGGCGGCGATCTCGCCGCGGCGGGCCTCCGACAGCGGCCGCGTCTCGCCGCCCTTCAGCTCATGCGAGCAGCGCGTCAGGAGGACGTCCGGCGCGCCCTTGGTCAGCACCACTAGCCGGCCCGGCCGGTCGGCATCGGTGTGGACCGTGCTCATCAGCTTGCGTTCGGAGGAGAACGGCACCTCGCCGACGCGCTCGAAACGGGCGTCGAGCGCCTCCCGCTCGATGCCGGCCTTGCGGGCGGCAACGAGGAGCGCTCCCTCGGTGGGATCGCCCTGCACCGACCAGCGGCCATCCCGTTCGAGCAGCGCGGCGTTGTTGGCCCGGTCGGCGGCGATCAGCGTTTGCGTCATTTCGGAGAGCAGGCCGCCCGCCACGGCCTCTCCGTCCCCGCCGCTCACCTCGCCCTGCGGGTCGTAGCCGGTGCCGCCGAGCCTCGCCCGCCCGCTCGCCGTGGCGACCACCCGCACCGTCATCTCGTTGCGCGTCAGGGTGCCGGTCTTGTCCGAGGCGACGACGTCGGCCGATCCCAGCGTCTCGACGGCGGCAAGATGGCGGACGATGGCATGCCGTCCGGCCATCCGCTGCACGCCGACCGAGAGCACCGCCGTGACGATGGCCGGCAGGCCCTCCGGTATGGCGGCCACCGCCAGCGCCACGCCCAGGATCAGCACGTCGAACAGCGCCGAAAACCCCCGCACGTTCTCGACCAGCAGGATGGTGGCGATCATGATCACGGCGATGGCGACGACGATGGCGCCGAGAAGCCGTCCGACCCGGTCGAGTTCCCGCTGCAAAGGCGTGGTTTCCTTCGGCGCACCTTCCAGCATGCCGGCGATGCGGCCGATCTGGGTTTGCATGCCGGTTGCCGTGACCACCGCACGGCCGCGGCCATAGGTCGCCGCAGTGCCGGAGAAGATCATGTTGTGACGATCGCCGAGCGGCACGTCGTCGGAGATCGGCGCAACGGTCTTGGCCGCCGGCAGGCTTTCGCCGGTCAGTGGCGCCTCCGCCATCTGCAGCGAGACGGCCTCGACCAACCGGGCGTCGGCCGGCACCGTGTCGCCTTCCTCGATCAGGATGATGTCGCCGGGCACGATCTCGGTCGCCAGCACGCTCCGGCGCGTGCCATCGCGCAGGACGGTGGCATGCGCCGCCGACATCTTCTGCAGCGCGGCAACGGCCTGTTCGGCGCGGGCGCCCTGCACGTAGCCCATGACGGCGTTGAGGATGACGATGGCGAAGATCGCCATCGCCTCGAACGGCAGGACGGACTCGCGCTCGACAATCCAGAGCCCGGCGGAGACCAGCGCGGCGATGAGCAGCAGGACGACGAGGACATTGGCGAACTGCGCCAGGAACTTCCGCCAGGCGGGCAGCGGATTTTCGGCGGCCAGCGCGTTGGCGCCCGCCCGCTTGAGCCGCTCCGAGGCTTCCCGGCCGGTCAGCCCGCTTTGCCCATCCGTCTCCAGCGCGGCAAGCACCTCGTCAGCCGTCTGCCGATAAGGTTCGATCGCTTTGGTCCGAGACATCGCGCGCTCCATTCCCAGGTGCCGTTCCGCTTCCGCGACAACGATGCGTCGCGCAACCATAGGGACTTGGTGATCGCACCGGCGCAGGCAAGCCCACGGCGGCGATGATCGGCGCATTTGCCTCATGTGAGCAGGCGGATGCCATTCCGCCAAACCTCGATCGCCATGCTGGAAAGGGACAGCGCGGCCTCCGGGGCCGTCAGCGCTGCGACAGCTCGAGCCCGCCCTCCCGGATGATGAACTCCATCACCACGTCGACGCCGATGCCGGCGCGGCAGTTGGAGAAGACGAACGGCCGATCGCGGCGCATGCGCCGCGTGTCGCTTTCCATGACGTCGAGGCTGGCACCGACCAGCGGCGCCAGGTCGATCTTGTTGATGACCAGGAGGTCGGAGCGGGTGATGCCGGGGCCGCCCTTGCGCGGGATCTTCTCGCCGCCGGCCACGTCGATGACGTAGATGGTGATGTCGGCGAGTTCCGGCGAGAAGGTGGCGGCGAGGTTGTCGCCGCCGCTCTCGATCAGGATCAGGTCGAGCTTCGGGAAGCGCCGCCGCATCTCATCGACCGCCGCAAGGTTGAGCGAACAATCCTCGCGGATCGCCGTGTGCGGACAGCCGCCGGTCTCGACGCCGAGGATGCGCTCCTCGGCCAGCGCGCCGGCCACCGTCAGCAGCCGGGCATCCTCCTTGGTGTAGATATCGTTGGTGATGGCGCAGAGATCGAAGTCGTCGCGCATGCGCTTGCACAGCGCCTCCATCAGCGCCGTCTTGCCCGAGCCGACGGGACCGCCGATGCCGACGCGCAAAGGACCGTTGGTTGTGCTCATGACCGGAAAAGCCTCGTGTATTGGGTTTCGTGACGCATGGACGCGATGTCGGACCGGAAGACGCAGCCGCCGAGATCATCCGGCCCGAGACGGCCGGCGGCGGCCGCCACCTCCAGCACCACCGGAATCAGCGCCGAGAGGATGCGCTGCCCGTCGGTCTGGCCGATCGGCCCCAGCCGGATCGAAGAGGAGACGAGCGTGGCGACGAAGGCCGACAGGAACGCCTGAAGCGTCGCCTCGAGCGGCAAGCCGCGCATCGCCGCCGCCACGCCGACCGCCACCGGATAGGCCACCTCGTCGCCCGGCGGCCGGAAGCCGGGCAGCCAGGCGGCGCCGACCATCTTGATGAAGGCGTTGCCGAGCAGGCCGGTCTCCAGCCGCCGCTCGGCCGACGGCTGCATCGCCAGCGCCATCTCCGCAACCTCGCGAAGAGCGGCGTCATCGCCGACGCTCGCCGCCCGCCAGGCCGACGCCAGCAGGATAGCGTCGTCCCGCCCCGATCCGAGGCGGAGGAGGTCGCCTATCCACTGGCGGACGCCGCTCTCGTCGGCAATGTCGCCGCATTCGACCGCCCATTCGAGCCCATGCGAGAAGGCGAAGCCGCCGACCGGGAAGGCCGGCGACAGCCAGATCGACAGCGTCAGGAGGTCGGCGCCGCCGATGCCGGCCGGATCAGCCATCGCCGCCTCCGGTCGCCGCGTAGGCGCCGCCTTCCGGATGGAACGGCCGCACGACGACCCGCGTCCTGCCGCCGAGACCGGCGATCATCTCTTCGAGCCCAGGATCGCGCTCGACGATGATGAAATCCGGACCGAGTTCGACCGGCCTGTGCCGGTTGCCGATGTTCCAGGCAAGGCGGAGCAGCGCGTCGAGGTTCGCCGCCCGCACCTCGACGATATCCCGGTCGGTGGCAATCGTTCTCGACATGCGCGGCCCTCAGAACAGGAAATAGCGCTGGGCGAGCGGCAGTTCGGTCGCCGGTTCGCACACCAGCAGCTCGCCGTCGGCGGTCACCGCGTAGGTTTCCGGGTCGACGGTGATGTGCGGCGTCGCGTCGTTGTGGATCATCGAGGCCTTGGAGATGCCGCCGCGGACGTTCTCGACGGCGACGAAGTCCTTGGCCACCCCCAACTGGTCGCGCAGGCCCGAGGCGACGGCGGCGGCCGAGGTGAAGATCAGCGCCGATCGCTCGACCGACCGGCCGAAGGCGGCGAACATCGGCCGGTAGTGTACCGGCTGCGGCGTCGGGATGGAGGCGTTGGGATCGCCCATCGGCGCGGCGACGATCGATCCGCCCTTGATCACCAGATCCGGCTTGACGCCGAAGAAGGCCGGCGACCACAGCACGAGGTCGGCGAGCTTGCCCGCCTCGACCGAGCCGATGTGGCGCGCCACGCCGTGGGCGATGGCCGGGTTGATGGTGTATTTGGCGACGTAGCGCTTGACGCGGCCATTGTCGCAATGGGCCGGATCGCCCGGCAGGCTGCCGCGCTGGCGCTTCATCTTGTCGGCGGTCTGCCAGGTGCGGATAATCACCTCGCCGAGCCGGCCCATCGCCTGGCTGTCCGACGACATCATCGACAGGGCGCCGAGGTCGTGCAGGATGTCCTCGGCGGCGATCGTCTCGCGGCGGATGCGA
The DNA here is from genome assembly GCA_001603295.1 of Rhodobacterales bacterium Alpha_02. Classification (GTDB taxonomy): domain Bacteria; phylum Pseudomonadota; class Alphaproteobacteria; order Rhizobiales; family Pleomorphomonadaceae; genus Pleomorphomonas. The sequence goes on along the minus strand of LUYO01000096.1, from coordinate 9,944 downwards.
CTTTCGGCGAAGGCGAGATCCTCGGGGATGGACGCGTCGAGATGGTGGCAGACCATCAGCATGTCGAGATGCTCGTCGATGGTGTTGGCGGTGAACGGCCGCGTCGGGTTGGTCGACGACGGCAGCACGTTGGCCGCTCCCGCCAGGCGGATGATGTCCGGCGCGTGGCCGCCGCCCGCCCCCTCGGTGTGGAAGGCGTGGATGGTCCGCCCCTTGAAGGCGGCGATGGTGTCCTCGACGAAGCCCGATTCGTTCAGCGTGTCGGTGTGGATCATCACCTGCACGTCGTGATCGTCGGCCACCGACAGGCAGGCGTCGATGGCGGCAGGCGTCGTGCCCCAATCCTCATGCAGCTTGAGGGCGCAGGCGCCGGCCTCGATCATCTCGACGAGGGCGCCGGGCCGCGATGCGTTGCCCTTGCCGGCGAAACCGAGGTTGACCGGGAAAGCGTCGGCCGCCTGGATCATCCGCGCCAGATGGAACGGACCCGGCGTGCAGGTGGTGGCGTTGGTGCCGGCCGCCGGTCCGGTGCCGCCGCCCAGCATCGAGGTAACGCCGGACATCAGCGCCTCCTCGATCTGCTGCGGGCAGATGAAATGGATGTGGGTGTCGAAGCCGCCGGCCGTCAGGATCAGCCCCTCGCCGGCGATGATCTCGGTGCCGGGGCCGATGACGATGGTGACGCCCGGCTGGATGTCGGGATTGCCGGCCTTGCCGATGCCGGCGATCAGCCCGCCCTTCAGGCCGACGTCGGCCTTGACGATGCCCCAGTGGTCGATGATCAGCGCGTTGGTGATCACCGTGTCGGCGGCGCCGCCGGCGTTCGACACCTGCGACTGGCCCATGCCGTCGCGGATCACCTTGCCGCCGCCGAATTTCACCTCTTCGCCGTAGATCGTGTAGTCGCGTTCGACCTCGATCACCAGCGTCGTATCGGCGAGACGGACGCGGTCACCGGTGGTCGGTCCGAACATGTCCGCATAGGCGGAGCGCGCAATGCTGTTGGCCATCCTGCCGTTCCTTCGCTCAGAGTTCGCCCATGACGAGACCGCGGAAACCGTAGACGCGGCGCGTGCCGGAGAGCGGGATCAGCCGCACCTCGCGGCTCTGTCCCGGCTCGAAGCGGACGGCGGTGCCGGCGGGAATGTCCAGCCGCAGGCCGTGGGCGCGATCGCGGTCGAAGGCCAGCGCCGCGTTGGTCTCGGCGAAATGATAGTGGGAGCCGACCTGGATCGGCCGGTCGCCGGTGTTGGCTACCGTCAGGGTGATCGCCTCGCGCCCCTCGTTGAGCACGAGATCGCCGGGCGCCGTGGTGACGGCGCCGGGCACCAGCTCGCCGCTGGCGCCGCGGATCGGGTTGTGCACGGTGACCAGCTTGGTGCCGTCGGGAAAGGTCGCCTCGACCTGGACGTCGTGGATCATCTCGGCGATGCCGGGCATCACCTGGTCGGCCGACAGCACGGTGGCGCCGAGTTCCATCAGCTCGGCGACCGAGCGGCCGTCGCGGGCGCCCTCCACCACGGTATCGGTGATCAGCGCCACCGCCTCGGGGTGGTTGAGTTTCACGCCGCGCTCGAGGCGCCGGCGGGCCACCATCGCCGCCATGGCGATCAACAGCTTGTCCTTCTCGCGGGGCGTCAGATTCATGATGCCGTTCCCTCTCCCATTGCCTGTTCTCGTTGACCGCCGATCACAGCCCCCAGACGCGGGGGATTTCCACATCGTCGAACACCGCCAGCACCGCCGCGACGGCGCGCCGCGCCGCCGCCGGGTCAACCGCCACGAGGCGGGCCTTGAGCATGCCGTTCCAGGCGCTGGCGCCCCAGTCGAGGTCGGGGCCGAGGCCGTCGAGCCGTTGGCGCAGCGGCTCCAGCCGGGCCGCCGCGTCGTCGGCGAAATAGACCAGCGTGGCGATCGCCCTGGCGCCGCCGCCGGTCGCCCGGCCGGCCAGAAGGCGCGTCGCGTCGCCGTCGATGCGGGTCGCCTCGGCGTGGACCAGCCGACCGCCCCCCCGGACGCGCCACCGGTCGTCGAGATGGATGGCGGTCGGCTGCTCGCCCATGGCGATGCGGCCGAGCACCGCCATCTCGCACATCAGGAAGCGGCAGGTGTCGGCAAGCTCGACGTCGATGCGCCGAACCAGCCGAGCGCCGTTGAAGAGGATGGTTTCGAGCGGCAGCCACGAGAGGCGCGCCCCAGCGCCGACGGAAAGCCCGATCCGCATCCGGGCGGCGTCGCCGTCCGCCCGGTAGATCTTCTCCGCCGACTGGCTGGAGACGACGGCCTCCGTGCCGTCGCCGAAGGCGAGGTCGACGTCGAGCCGGTCGCCGCCGGCCACACCGCCGGCCGTGTTTAGCAGCATCGCCTCGCAGCGCCGGCCGTGCGGGAACATCAGCCGGTAGCCGCCGCCTTCGGCAAGCCGCATCGCCCGCGTGCCGAGCGGCGTCGGCCGGAACTCGGCGGCGATCCGGCCGGCGGCGCGGATATAGCCGGGCAGGCGCGCGTCCGGATCGGGCGGCTGGTCGAGACGGAAGGGAGCGTTGATCAGATCGGTCATCGGACAGCAGCAAGCAACCGCCATGCCAGCCTTTCAAACCGCGATGCGCGCCCGCACCGCCGCCTCGTCCATGCTGTCGCGCGTGCCGCTGATCACCACCTCGCCGCGATCCATGACCAGGAAGTCGTCGGCAAGGTCGCGGGCGAAATCGAAATACTGCTCGACCAGGATGATCGCCATGTCGCCCTGCCGGCGCAGGAAGACGATGGCCCGGCCGATGTCCTTGATGATCGACGGCTGGATGCCCTCGGTCGGCTCGTCGAGCACCAAGAGCTTCGGCCGGGTGACCAGCGCCCGGCCGATGGCCAGTTGCTGCTGCTGGCCGCCGGAGAGATCGCCGCCGCGCCGGCGCAGCATGTCTTTCAGCACCGGAAACAGGTCGTAGACGGCGTCGGGGACGTCGCGGTCGGCCCGCTTCAGCGGCGCGTAGCCGGTCATCAGGTTTTCCTCGACGGTGAGCTGCGGAAAAATCTCACGGCCCTGCGGCACCACGGCGATGCCGGTGCGCGCCCGGTCGTAGGGCCTCAGCGCCGAGATGTCGCGGCCGTTCCATTCGATGGTGCCGCCGGAGATCGGCTGCTGACCGACGATGGCCCGCATCAGCGAGGTCTTGCCGACGCCGTTGCGCCCCATGACGCAGGTGACGCGGCCGGCCGTCGCCCTGAGCGACACGCCGCGCAGCGCCTGGGCGGCGCCGTAGTGGAGATCGACGTTCGAGACGTTCAGCATTCCGTCCTCGCTATGGGCGTCACCGCCCGAGGTAGACCTCGACCACCCGCTTGTTGGCCGACACCGCGTCGAGCGAGCCTTCGGCCAGCACTGAGCCCTCGTGCAGCACGGTGACCTTGACGCCGAGCTGGCGCACGAAGGTCATGTCATGCTCGACGACGATCACCGATTGCCGCTCGGCGATGCGCTTCAGCAGTTCGGCCGTTTCCGCCGTCTCGGCGTCGGTCATGCCGGCGGCCGGCTCGTCGACCAACAGCAGGCGGGGCTCCTGGGCCAGCAGCATGCCGATCTCCAGCCATTGCTTCTGGCCGTGGCTGAGGCCGGCCGCCGGCTCCCGCCGCCGGGCCGTCAGACGGATGGTGTCGAGCACCTCGTCGATGCGGGCCGCCTCGGTCGGCGTGCGGCGATGGAACAGCGTCTGGAAGACGCCGCGCCCGGCCTTCAGCGCCAGTGCCACGTTGTCCTCGACGGTGTGGCTCTCGAACACCGTCGGCTTCTGGAACTTGCGCCCGATGCCGAGGTTGGCGATGGCCGCCTCGTCGAGCCGCGTCAGGTCGACGCGGCCGTCGAACAGCACGTCGCCGCTGTCGGGACGGGTCTTGCCGGTGACGATGTCCATCATCGTCGTCTTGCCGGCGCCGTTGGGGCCGATGATCGCCCGCATCTCCCCCGGTTCCAGCACCAGCGACAGGCTGTTGATCGCCTTGAAGCCGTCGAAGGACACCGACACCTGGTCGAGATAGAGGATCGAGCCTTCCGCCACGCCGGTCATGGCGCCACCTCCCCGGCCGCAAGGCCGCGTGCGCCGCGTCTCAGGCGGCCGAACAGGCCGACGATGCCGCGCGGCAGGAACAGCGTCACCCCGACGAACAGCCCGCCGAGCGCGAACAGCCAGACCTCGGGCAGCGCGCCGGTGAACCAGGTCTTGCCGAAGTTGACGACCCCGGCGCCGATCAGCGCACCGATGAGCGTGCCGCGGCCGCCGACCGCCACCCAGATCACCGCCTCGATGGAGGCGGACGGATCGAACTCCGAGGGGTTGATGATGCCGACCTGCGGCACGTAGAGGGCGCCGGCCACCCCGGCCATGGCGGCCGACAGCGTCCAGACGAACAGCTTGTAGCGCTCGACGCGGTAGCCGAGGAAGCGGGCGCGGCTCTCGGCGTCGCGCACGGCGACCAGCACCTTGCCGAGCTTGGAGGCGGTGACGGCCGAGGCGATCACATAGGCCAGCGCCAGCGTCAGCGCCGAGGCGGCGAACAGGGCGGCGCGCGTCGCCGGCGCCTGGATGGAAAAGCCGAAGATGTCCTTGAAGTCGGTGAGGCCGTTGTTGCCGCCGAAGCCCATGTCGTTGCGGAAGAAGGCGAGCAGCAGCGCGTAGGTCATCGCCTGGGTGATGATCGAGAGATAGACGCCGGTGACGCGGCTCCGGAAGGCGAACCAGCCGATGATGAAGGCGAGCACGCCGGGCACCAGCAGCACCATCAGCGCCGCGAACCAGGCCATGTCGAAGCCGTGCCAGAACCAGGGCAGCCCCTTCCAGTTGAGGAACACCATGAAATCGGGCAGCAGCGGATCGGCATAGACGCCGCGCGCCCCGATCTGCCGCATCAGGTACATGCCCATGGCGTAGCCGCCGAGCGCGAAGAAGGCGCCGTGGCCGAGCGACAGGATGCCGCAGTAGCCCCAGACGAGGTCGACCGACAGGGCGAGCAGCGCATAGGTGAGATACTTGCCGCCGAGCGTCAGCTCGTAGGTCGAGACGTGCAGCAGCGAGCCCTCGGGCAAGAGGAGGTTCGAGGCCGGCACCAGCACGGCGAGCACTGTCAGCACCGCCACGGTCCAGCGGGCGCGGGCGTCGAAGCCGGAAAGAAGAAAGCCGGTGATCATTGTTCGACCGCCCTGCCTTTCAGCGCGAACAGGCCGCGCGGACGCTTCTGGATGAACAGGATGATGAAGACGAGCAGCAGGATCTTGCCGAGCACCGCGCCGGCATAGGGCTCGATCAGCTTGTTGGCGATGCCGAGCGTCATGGCGCCGACCAGCGTGCCCCAGAGATTGCCGACGCCGCCGAACACCACCACCATGAAGCTGTCGATGATGTAGCCGCGGCCGAGGTTGGGCGAGACGTTGTCGATCTGGCTGAGCGCCACGCCGGCCAATCCGGCGATGCCCGAGCCGAGACCGAAGGTCAGCGCGTCGACCAGCGGCGTGCGGATGCCCATCGAGGCGGCCATGGCGCGGTTCTGCGTCACCGCCCGCATCTGCAGACCGAGCGGCGTGTGCTTCAGCGCGGCGATCAGCGCCAGGAAGACCGCCAGCGCGAAGACGATGATGGCGAGGCGCGGCCAGGTGACCTGCATGCCACCGACCTCGAAGGAGCCGGCCATCCAGGCCGGCGTGCCGACCTCGCGGTTGTTGGCGCCGAACAGCGAGCGGACGGCCTGCTGCAGGATCAGCGACACGCCCCAGGTGGCGAGCAGCGTTTCGAGCGGCCGGCCGTAGAGCCAGCGGATGATCGTGCGCTCGATCAGGATGCCGATGCCGCCGGCGACCAGGAAGGCGGCCGGCAGGGCGATCGGCAGCGCATAGGCGTTCAGCGACGGCGCGAAGGCGCGGATCGTCTCCTGCACCACGAAGGTCGCGTAGGCGCCGATCATCACCATCTCGCCGTGCGCCATGTTGATGACGCCCATGACGCCGAAGGTGATGGCGAGGCCGATGGCCGCGAGCAGCAGCACCGAGCCCAGCGACAGGCCGTACCAGACGTTCTGGGCGGCGTCCCACAGCATCAGCGAATGCTCGATGCCGGTCGCCGCCTTGCGGGCCGCCGCGCCGAGGTCGCCCTCGGCCGAGGCGTAGGGCGAGATCAACGACAGCGCGTCGCGCGTTCCGAGGCCGGCGATCAGCGCGATGGCCGCTTGCTTGTCGGCCTCGGCGGCGTCGGAGGCCAGCACCGCCGTGGCGCGGGCAACCGTCATCGTCGCCTTGATATCGGCCACGGATTCAGTGGCGATCGCCTTGTCGAGAACGGGAAGAGCGGCGGGATCGGCCGATTTCAGCACTGCCTCCGCCGCGGCGCGGCGCGTCGCCGCGTCGGGGCTCATCAGCGTCAGATTGCCGACGGCCGAGGCGATGGCGCGCCGCAACCGGTTGTTGATCTTGATCTTTTCGACGCCGCCCTTCGGCGCCGGCCCGGCGTCGGCGCCGGTCACCGGATCGGCGAGCGTAAGGTCCCGGCCCGATTTGGTGGCGACGAATACGGCGCCATCCGCCTTGCGGATCACCAGGTCGCCGGCGCCCAGCCTGTCGAGAATGCCGGCGACACGCTCGTCGCCGCTGGCGGCCAGCGCCAGGACGGCCTGTTCAGTGTCGTCGAAGCCGCCCCGGCCGAGCGCCCGGACGAGGCCGGCGAGATCGCCGTCGGTGATGGTGGCGGCGGCGGCCGCGAAGGCGGAGAGGAGACAGAGGCAGACGGCGGCGATGAGGCGGATGGGGCGCATGAAGCTTTTCCGATGGTCAAATCCCGGCGGCGCCGGGGAAATCCTCCCCGGCGCCGCGATATCAGGCGCGTCAGCCGCCGCACTTGCCTGTCTGGACGTTGAAGTTGCCGCAGGCGAGCGGTTTGCGCCAATCGGCGATCAGGTCCTTGGATCCCTCGAGGTAGTCAGACCACTCGTCGCCGACCACCGGAGCCGTCTGCGAGACGATGTCGAACTGGCCGTCCTCCTGGATCTCGCCGATCAGCACCGGCTTGGTGATGTGGTGGTTGGGCATGATGGTGGCGTAGCCGCCGGAGAGGTTCGGCACGGTGGTGCCGATCAGCGTGTCGATGACGGTATCGACGTCGGTGGTGCCGGCCGCTTCCACCGCCTTCACCCAGGCATTGAAGCCGATGTAGGTGGCTTCCATCGGATCGTTGGTGGTGCGCTTGTCGTTGTTGATGAACGCGTGCCAGCCGTCGATGAAGGCGGCGTTGGCCTCGCTGTCGATACTCTCGAAGTAGTTCCAGGCGGCGAGATGGCCGACCAGCGGCTTGGTGTCGATGCCGGCCAGTTCCTCCTCGCCGACCGAGAAGGCGACCACCGGGATATCCTCGGCCTTGATGCCCTGGTTGGCCAGCTCCTTGTAGAAGGGCACGTTGGCGTCGCCGTTGATGGTCGAGACCACCGCCGTCTTCTTGCCGGCCGAGCCGAACTTCTTGATGTCGGAGACGATAGACTGCCAGTCGGAATGGCCGAACGGCGTGTAGTTGATCAGGATATCCTCGTCCTTGACGCCCTTGGCCTTGAGATAGGCTTCGAGGATCTTGTTGGTGGTGCGCGGATAGACATAGTCGGTGCCGGCCAGCACCCAGCGCTCGACGCCCTCCTCTTTCATCAGGTAGTCGACCGCCGGAATGGCCTGCTGGTTGGGCGCGGCGCCGGTGTAGAAGACGTTGCGCTCGGATTCCTCGCCCTCGTACTGGACGGGATAGAACAGGATCGAATCGAGTTCCTTGAACACCGGCAGCACCGACTTGCGCGACACCGACGTCCAGCAGCCGAACACCACCGACACCTTGTCCTGCGAGATCAGCTCGCGCGCCTTCTCGGCGAACAGCGGCCAGTTGGAGGCGGGATCGACCACCACCGGCTCCAGCTTCTTGCCGAGCAGGCCGCCCTTCTTGTTCTGCTCGTCGATCAGGTAGAGGACGGTGTCCTTCAGCGTCGTCTCGGAAATGGCCATGGTGCCGGACAGCGAATGCAGGACGCCCACCTTGATGGTGTCCTCGGCGCTGGCAAGCCCGGTCGAGGCGGAAAGCGCGCCGGCAAGCGCGGCGAGGCAAAGGCTTTTCGAGGCAAAGGTGTTCATGGTGTTCCCCGTCTTGTTGCAGGACGCGCCGGTAACGTCCGGCCGGCCTTGGCGGCGACTGTCGGGGTGGTGCCGCCAAACGCCTATACGTCGATTGACGTAAAGACTGCCCAGCCTTGAGGCACGTCCGGAAAAGCGGCACGCGACATGCAGAAGCTGCCATTGAGAACGGACGGCACAGGGGCGGCACCGGCCGAGCCTGATTCTTGGGCAATCCGCCTCGGAAATTGGCGCAAGGGCTGCGCCGGGAGCAGGCATGGCAGAGCGGCAGCGCATCATTCCGATCCGTCGCGACTACAACCGCTGGGTCGCCAACCAGACGCTGGAAGACTATGCGCTGCGCTTCACGGCCAAGTCGGCTCGCCGCTGGTCGTCGGACCGCATCGCCCAGACGGCGATCGGCGCCATCTCCTTCCTGGCGCTGGAGGCGATCGGCGGCGCCATCACGCTCAGCTACGGCACCACCAACGCCTTTTCGGCCATTGTCTTCGCCAGCCTGATCCTGCTGCTGCTCGGCTGGCCGATCGCCCGCTCGGCGACGCGCCACGGCGTCGACATCGACCTGCTGACGCGCGGCGCCGGCTTCGGCTACATCGGCTCGACCGTCACCTCGCTGATCTACGCGAGCTTCACGTTCATCCTGTTCGCCATCGAGGCGTCGATTATGTCGACGGCGCTGGAGATCGCCCTCAGCATCCCGCTCTGGCTCGCCTACATCGTGTCGACGGTGCTGGTCATTCCGCTGGTCACCCACGGCGTCACCTGGATCAGCCGCTTCCAGCTCTTGACGCAGCCGTTCTGGATCGTCCTCAACATCCTGCCCTTCGCCTTCATCGCCGGTTCCGACTGGGGGTCGATCGAACGCTGGCTGGCCTTTGCCGGCCGCGACGGCCCGGCAACGCCGGGCTTCGACCTCGTCGCCTTCGGCGCGGCGAGTGCGGTGATCCTGGCGCTCACCGCCCAGATCGGCGAGCAGGTCGACTTCCTGCGCTTCGTGCCGGCCCGCCGCGACGGCTCGCGCCGCCGCTGGCTGATCGCCTTGTTTCTTGCCGGCCCCGGCTGGGTGGTGCTCGGCGCCCCCAAGATGGTGGCCGGGTCGTTCCTAGCCGTGCTGGCGCTCGGCCACGGCGTGCCGGTCGAGCACGCCGCCGAACCGGCCCGCATGTACGCCGTCGCCTTCGGCTACGTGCTGCCCTCGGACATGGCCGCCTACCTGCTGACCGCCGCCTTCGTGGTGATCTCGCAGATGAAGATCAACGTCATGAACGCCTATGCCGGCTCGCTCGCCTGGTCGAACTTCTTCTCGCGGCTCACCCACAGCCATCCGGGGCGCGTCGTCTGGCTGGTGTTCAACGTGTCGATCGCCCTCCTCCTGATGGAGATCGGCATCTACCGGGCGCTCGAACAGACGCTCGGCGTGTTCGCCATCGTCGCCATGGCCTGGCTCGCCACCCTCTCGGCCGATCTCCTCGTCAACAAGCCGCTCGGCCTCAGCCCGCCCGGCATCGAGTTCAAGCGCGCCCATCTCTACGACGTCAATCCGGTCGGCACCGGCGCCATGGCCGTCTCGGCGCTGCTCGGCCTCCTCGCCCACACCGGCCTATTCGGCGGCCTCGCTCAGGCCTTCGCGCCGGTCATCGCCATGATCGCCGCCTTCTTCGCCGCGCCGCTGATCGCCGTCGCCACCGGCGGCCGCTTCTATCTCGCCCGCAAGCCGCGCCGGGCCTGGAAGCAGGCGACGACGATCCGCTGCTCGGTCTGCCAGCACGACTTCGAGCCGGAGGACATGGCCTACTGCCCGGCC
>LUYO01000095.1:0-9805 GCA_001603295.1 Rhodobacterales bacterium Alpha_02 | reverse complement strand
GTCAGGCCGGCCTTCCGGCTGCGGCGCCGGACGTTCGGGCTGAGCTTCAGGCTTGGGCGCCGGCTGCTCGGGGCGGGCCTCCGGCTGCGGCGCCGGACGTTCAGGCTGAGCTTCGAGTTGCGGTATCGGCTGTTCGGGTTGTGCCTCAGGCTTGGCAGCGGGACGCTCCGGCCGGGCCTTGGGCTTCGATTCACGAGCCGGTGGCGCGGCTTCCTGCTTCGGAGCCGGCGCTTCAGGCTGAGCCTCGGGCTGGGGAGCGGGACGCTCGGGCTGCGCCTCCGGCTCGGGCGCGCGGCGCTCCGGACGGGCCTTGCGTTCGGATTCACGCGGTGGCGGCGCGGCTTCCTGCCTGGGAGCGGGCGCCTCAGGCTGGGCCTCGGGCTGCGCCTCCGGCTCGGGCTGGCGCGGCGGTGGCGCGGCCTCTTCCTTCGGGGGTGGCGGCGGTGCGACCTCCTCCTTCGGCGGCGGCGGCGCCTCGGGCTGCGCCTCAGGCTCCTTCTGACGCGGGACCACCTTTTCGGGCAGCACGCAATTGGGATCGTCCGGCTGGCAGGCCGGATCCGCCTGAGCGAGAAGGAGTCCCTCCGCGCTGGCGGCGGTCGGCAGCGCCATCTGCGACAACGGCACGATGGCGCAGGCCAACAACAGTGTCTTCAATCGGTTCATGAAAATTCCTCCGCCTTCGTCTGCGCCGCGACGCGGCATTGTGCCCGAACGGGCGGCCCGAGGCCGCGGGTGTTCGCCGGCCAAGTCCGCCGTAGAAACAGACACCGGCGGCCTTCGGTTCCGAACCTTGCCCGGCCAATGCGGCATCAATCGGGAAAAGTACGGCGAAACCCCGTCATTTCAACGATTTGACATGAATGCTGGATGAACGGCCGTCGGCCCGGTCACATCCTCTCGGAGTCGACCTCTCCCCACTTGCGCGTCGCCCACATCCACTGTTCCGGCTCGCTGCGGATCCAGCTCTCGAAGAGCGCATGCAAGGCGCGCGTTCCCTTGTCGACGTCGGCATCGACGTCCGAGGTCTGCGGCAGGTCGATGCGGCCGCCCTCGATGCAGAAATACGCCCCGTCCGTCCGGCGGCAGCGCGCCGCCAGCAAGGGCAGACCGAGATGGCGGGCCAGCGTGACTGGCAGCTTCGACAACGACGAGGGATGACCGAAGAACGGCGCCCGGATGCCGGTACCGTCGGGCAGGTCGGCCATCATGGCGACGCCGGCGCCGCTGCGGGCGATCGAGCGCAGGCGCAGCACGGCGGCTGGGCCGGCCACCACCAGTCCCGCCGGATAGGCTTCCTGCCGCCGCGAGCGGAAATAGGCTTCCGTCAGCGGATTGTTGAGGCGGCGGTAGACGCCGGCCAGCGGCTTGCCCTGGGCGGCACTGCCGATCGCCAGCAGTTCCCAGTTGCCTTGATGCAGCGAGCAGAAGATGGCGCCGCCGTCGCCCAACGCCCGGATGTCGGCAGCAAGCCCGTCGCTCACCACCACCCGCTCCGGCCGGCGGGACACCTCGGGCAGCAGCAGTCCCTCGGCAAAGGTGCGGCCGAGGTTCTCCCACATATCCGACAGGATTGCCGACCGTTGCGATTCCGTCAGCTCGGGCATGGCAAAGGCGAGATGCCGCCCGGCCCGACGATGACGCGGGTTGAAGGGTGCGAACCATCGCCAGAGCCGGCCCATCAGCGCCGACGCGGCATCGACGCCAATGAGGCGCAGGAGAGCAACCACGGCACGCAGCGCCGCGTATTCGAGCCAGAACCGGGCCGCCCCTGCGGCCTTTCGTTGCTTCAACGTGCCAAGCCTCTTTGCCGACGGCCGCGACGATATCGGTATCCGCCGCGCCGCCTGAAATCGTGCGACGAGCAGTTATCCCATTTTGCGGCTTCCCTCCACCCCCGTCTCGGCCGAACCGACACGGGCGATGCGGCGTTTACCGGAGTATTCCGGAGGCGCCGCGGGAGCTATTCGGAAGACGCCCGACGGCTTCTCCCTTCCGCCGCCCCGGGCGGGGAGCCCATTGGGTCATACATGATCGAGGTCGTCACCCTCGCGCTGCCGTTCTTCGGCATCATCTTTCTCGGCTTCCTGTCGGGAAAGCTCGCTCGCCTGCCGCGCACAGGCCTCGCCTGGCTCGACTTCTATTTGATCTACGTCGCCCTGCCGGCCCTGTTTTTCGACATCCTGTCCAGGACGCCGCTCCACGAGCTGATGCGCGGCTCGTTCGCGCTTGCCACCACCACCTCGACCTTCCTCACCTTCCTCGTCGCCGTGGCCGTCGGCCGGGTGCTGACCGGCGCGAACTTCCGCACCGCCACCTTGCAGGGCCTGATCGGCTCCTATGCCAATGTCGGTTACATGGGGCCGGCGCTGACGCTCTCCGCCCTCGGCAGCGCCGCCGCCGCGCCGACGGCGCTGATCTTCTGCTTCGACGTGGTGCTGATCTTCACGCTGCTGCCGACGCTGATGGCGGTGTTCGGCGACGAAGACCGGCCGATCGGCGCCACGGTGGCGCTCGTGCTCAGGCGTATCCTGACGCATCCGTTCATTCTCGGCAGCCTCGCCGGCGTGCTGGGCTCGGCGTCGGGCATCGAACTGCCACAGGGCATCGCCACCACCATCGGCATGCTGCGCGCCTCGGCGGCGCCGGCCGCCCTGTTCTCGATCGGCGTCACCGTGGCGCTGCAACCGGTCGACCGGCCCTATCGCGAACTGCCGGCGCTGGTCGCCGTCAAGCTCGTGGTGCATCCATTGATGGCCTGGACGATGATGACGCTGGTCGGCGGCTTTCCGCCGGTATGGCTCCACGCGGCGGTGCTGATGGCCTGTCTGCCGCCGGCAGCCACCTGCTACGCCGCCGCCCAGCAATACCGTCTCTATGTCGACGAGACGGCCACCGGCATCCTGATCGGCACCGCCGCCTCGGTAATGACGGTGACCGCGACGCTCTATCTGGTGACGCACGGCCTCGTGCCGGTGCTCAATCCCTGAGGCGCCCTATTGGGCGATACGCAGCGCCGACAGCTTGTCGCCGATGGCGCCGAAGCTGGTGATGATCTGGTCAGCCGACGAGGCATTGAAATAGTTGTCGGCCGAGCTGGCACAGTTCTTCAGGACGGCTTCGGTGCCTTCGATCACCAGCACGGTGTAGATGATCACGCCGTCGGCCTTGGCCGCCGCGCAAACCTTCGACATGCGTTCGTCGACCGCCGTTGTGTGGGAGGTTCCGTCGCCGGCAAAGCGGTTCATGGTGTTCTCGCCGTCCGACAGCAGGATGATCACGTCCTGATAGTCGTAATTGGATTCCTTGGCCGGCGCGTTGAGCGGCGAAGTCGACTTCAGCGACTGCCACGCCCAGACAAGACCGATCGTCTGGTTGGTGGCGCCGATCGGTGTCATGGCATCAACCGCCGTGGTCAGCATCTCCCAGTCATTGGTCATCGGGGTGAGAGCCTTGCCGCAGTCGGCATAATTTTCGGCTGGATAGTAGTTCGACATGGCGGTCGGAACGGAGACGGAAATATCGTACTCCTGGGTCCTGTCGGCAACGCATCCCTGCCAGGTGGACTTGGCCTTGCCCTGCGTCCAGAGATAGCCGTCGGCGCAGTCATAGCGCCGCCACCAGCTGTTCCATACGCATAGCCGGCCGGTCTGGCCCCAGTCCACGTAAGACGATAGGTTCGTGCCGATATTGACATCCTTGTTGAAGGGAACAATGGAGACGTAGATATCGCCGGCCGTGCTCGACTGTGCCTTCAGTTTGTCGATGAGGTTCTTGGTCGCCGTCTTGAGCGCGGTCATCTTGCCGGAGTAGGCCATCGATCCCGTATTATCGAGCGCCAGCGCCACGCGCAGCCGCTTCGACGACCAGGCGGATTTCGACGTCACCGAGATATCCTTGGAGGCGATGCCGACGAGATTCATGAAGGTCATCGGCACGCTGCCGCTGGCGGACGCGGAGATCACGGCGCCGTTGGTCTTCGTATAGGTGGCGGCAACGGTGACACCGGTGGCGGTGTTGGCCGGAAAATTGACGTTGAACACCTGCCCGGCGCGGGTGTTGAGCGCCGCGGCGGTGAGCTTCGGCGCCTCGGAGGAAAGGGCGAGCACGGTGGCATCCAGCGAGTGCTGCATGGTCTCGCGCGCATCGGCCAGCCGCGAATAATCGACCGCCGCCCCGATGCCGACCAGAAGTGGCACCAAGCAGACGGCGAAGATCATCGCCACGTTGCCATCCCGATCGCGCAAAAACCGACGAATGCCCATGGTCCCTCCAGGGGGCAGAGCATATCGCCGATGGCACTAACAACAGATTGCCGCGATACCGCGTTTTTTCGACCATCTGCCGATTTCGCACGTCATCCGTCGCGGATGGGTCTCAGTCCACCCTGAGCACCGTCACCTCGGTGATCGGCTTCTTGCCCCAGCGCTGGTTGGCGGCGGCGCGGATCGACCGGCGCACCGCCTCAGCCACCAGATCCTCGTCCTTGCGGCGGGCCTTGGGGATGGAGACCAGGCAGCCGTCGACGGCGGCGGCCAGCACATCCTCGAAGTCCTCGCCCTTGTCGTCAGTCTCCGGCAGGCCGAAGCAGTTGAGGCCGTATTCGCCGAGGATGTCGCCGCGGCCGTTCATCAGCAACGTGCAGACCACGACGCCGGCAAAGCTCATCTTGCGCCGCTCGGCGACGCCCGAACCCTCGGGATCGCGAACCAGACTGCCGTCCTTGACCAGCACCCCGAACGGCACATGACCGATCGCTCGCGGCTCGTCGCCGGGCAGGAGACGCAGCATCTCGCCGTTCTTAGTGCGGGCGACGCGCGGCACGCCGGCCTCGCGGGCCAGCGTGTCGTGGGCGGCGAGGTGGACGGCCTCGCCGTGCACCGGCACCGCCACCTTCGGCTTGACCAGACGGTAGAGTTCCATCATCTCGTCGCGGCGCGGATGGCCGGAGGTGTGGACCAGCGCATCGCCGTCGGAGACGATCTCGACGCCCTGCTCCACCAGCTTGTTCTTGATGGCGCCGACCGCCTTCTCGTTGCCGGGAATGGTGCGCGAGGAGAAAATCACCATGTCGCCGCGATCGAGCGTGATGTTGCGGTGGTCGCCGGCGGCGATCTTGGCCATCGCGGCGCGCGCCTCGCCCTGACTGCCGGTGACAATGGCCACCACCTTGTCGGGCGGCAGGTAACCGTAGGCCTCCTCGTCGCGGAAGGGCGGCAGCCCCTCCAGCATGCCGAGTTCGCCGGCCACGTCGAGCACGCGGCGGATGGCCCGGCCGACCACCACCACCTCGCGGTCGTTCTTGGCGGCGGCCTCGGCGATCGAGCGGATACGGCCGAGGTTGGAGGCGAAGATGGTGACGGCGACCCGCTTGCGGGCGCGGGCGATCACATCGGAAAGGCCGCGCGCCACCTCGCCCTCCGAGGGACTGCGGCCGGCGCGCATGGCATTGGTGGAATCGCAGACCATGGCGTCGACGCCCTCGCCGCCGATCTCGGCCAGCCGGACCAGATCGATCGGCCGGCCGACGCGCGGATCGTGGTCGATCTTCCAGTCGCCGGTGTGCAGCACGTTGCCGAGCGGCGTGCGGATCAGCACCGCCGTCGGCTCCGGCAGCGAGTGCGACATGGCGATCAGCTCGAGGTCGAACGGGCCGATCGAAAAGCGCTGGCCCTGCTCGACGACGCTGGTCGGAACGCGCGGCGCGCCCGGCTCCATCTCACGCTTGGCGGCGTGCAGCGCGGCGGCGAAGGGCGTCATGTAGACCGGCACGCCGAGGCGCGGCCACAGGTCGTAGACGGCGCCGTAATGGTCTTCGTGGGCGTGGGTGATCAGGATGCCGACGAGGTCGTCCTTGTAGGCTTCGATATAGGAAATGTCGGGCAGCAGGAGATCGACGCCCGGCAGATCCGGGCCGGCGAAGGATACGCCGCAGTCGACCATCAACCACTTGCGGTCGGCCTCGGAACCGAGGCCGTAGAGGGCGAGATTCATGCCGATTTCGCCAACGCCGCCCAGCGGCAGGAAAATGACCTCGTCGGCCCCGCTCTTCTTTTTCGTCACGTAAAGTCTCNNATCTTTGTTCGATGGGTTCTACGTGGACGCGAAAGGCGGCCGCGTCAAGAAAACTCTCCGAAAGAAGACGGCGAAACCGGAGCCTGGCACGGCGGCGTGACCGAAGGCGTCAGGAGCGGCCGAAGAACACGTCGCCGGCCGAGATCGCCTCGAGACCGCCGTCGTGGCGCAGCAGGAGGCGGCCGTCCTCGTCGAGGCCGGTGAAGACGCCGACAACCTCGCGGGCCGGCAGGCGAACGGTGATTGCCTCACCGATGCCGCGGGCGCGAGCCAGCCAGGCGTCGCGCAAGCCGGAGAAGTCGCGCGTCCGCCATTCGGCGAGGCGGCGGGCCATCGCGGCGGCGAGCAGCGCGAACATCGCCTCGGGATCGGTGGGATAGCCGGCTTCCCGGAGATCGGTGGCGCGGTAGAGCGTATCGGCCGGGTGATGGGCGCAGTTGATGCCGATGCCGGCCACCACCACCCTGCCCCCGGTCTGGCTCGCCGCCTCGATCAGGATGCCGCAGAGCTTGGCGCCACCATAGAGAATGTCGTTCGGCCACTTGATAGCGAGATCGCCGCGCGTGAGCGGCGGCAGCGCCGCCGCCACGGCGTCGTGAACGGCGAGCGCCACGACCAGCGGCAACTCGCCGAGCCGCGCCTCCTCGATGGGATCGCGCAGCATCAGCGACGAATAGAGATTGCCCGGCTCCGACGTCCAGAGGCGGCCGCGCCGGCCGCGGCCGGCCGTCTGGCGACGGGCGACCACCCAGAGACCGGAGGCGACGCCCTGCCCGGCCCGCGCGAAAGCCTCGGCGTTAGTCGAGCCGACAGCGTCGAGATGGACGGCCGCGTATCCCTCAGGGCAGACGAGCCCCGCATCCTCGCTCATCGGTGCCTCAGAACAGCGTCTTGGCGGCGGCCAGCGCCGCGTCGCCGAGCGGCCCCAGCACCAGCGCGAAGGCGGCGACGAACAGACCGGTGACGCCGAGCACCGCCTTCATCTCGCCGCCCATCGGCTCGAAGGCGGCCGCCGGCTCGTCGAGGAACATGATCTTGACGATGCGGAGATAGTAGTAGGCGCCGACCACCGAACTGAGGATACCTATCACCGCCAGCCAGTAGAGGCCGGCATTGATCGCCGCGGCAAAGACGAAATACTTGCCGAAGAAGCCGGCAAACGGCGGGATGCCGGCCAGCGAGAACATGATGATGCCGAGCAGATAGGCGACGGCCGGATTGGTGCGGGAGAGACCGGCGAGGCTGTCGATGTCCTCGGTCATCACGCCGTCGCGCCGCATCGACAGGATCACCGCGAAGGCGCCGGCCGTCATGGCGAGATAGGTGACGAGGTAGATCAGGATGCCGTAGACGCCCGCCTCCGAGCCGGCGGCGAGGCCGACCAGCGCGAAGCCCATGTGGCCGATCGACGAATAGGCCATCAGCCGCTTGATGTTGCGCTGGCCGATGGCGGCGAAGGCGCCGAGGACCATCGAGGCCAGCGACATGAAGGCGACGATCTGCTGCCATTCGACGTGAGCCGGCCCCAGCGCCTCCAGCACGACGCGGACGAACATCGCCATGGCGGCGATCTTCGGGGCGGCGGCGAAGAAGGCGGTGACCGGCGTCGGCGCCCCCTCGTAAACGTCGGGCGTCCACATGTGGAACGGCACGGCCGACACCTTGAAGGCGATGCCGGCGGCGACGAAGACGATGCCGAAGGTGAGGCCAAGCGACGTGCCGCCGGCCGTGGCAGCAGCGGCGATGCCGGCAAAGCCGGTGTGGCCTGTGAAGCCGTAGATTAGCGAGGCGCCGTAGAGCAGCATGCCCGACGACAGCGCACCGAGCACGAAATACTTGAGGCCGGCCTCGGTGGAGCGGCCGTCGTCGCGGTGGAAGGCGGCGACGACGTAGAGCGCCAGCGATTGCAATTCGAGGCCGAGGTAGACGCCGATCAGGTCGCCCGCCGAGATCATCAGCATCATGCCGATAGTGGCGATGACGATCAGCACCGGCAGCTCGAAATTGAAGAACTTCTCGGCGACGGCGAAGCGCCTGGTCATCACCACGGCCAGCGCCGAGCCGATCAGCACCAGCACCTTGACGAAGCGGGCGAAGCCGTCGACCACGAAGGCGCCGTCGAAGGTGGTACCCTCGCGGCCGAGCATCACCGCCACGGCGGCGACAACCAGCAGCAGCGCGGACAGGCCGGAGACGAGGCCGGCCCGCCGCTCGCCGCCGAAGGCGCCGAGCATCAGCAGCACCAGGGCGCCGGCGGCCAGCAGGATTTCCGGTCCGGCGAGGGCGAAGTCGGGAAGTGCGGTCATCATCTGTGCCCTCAGCGGATCAGCGGCAACGAACCGGCCGACGCGGTCGCGTTGGCGGCATCGATCGCCGCATGGACGGAACGGAGAAGCGCCTCGACCGACGCGGCCGTGGCGTCGAGCACCGGCAGCGGATAGACGCCGAACAGGATCACCAGCACGACCAGCGGCGCCAGGATGGCTACCTCGCGTGGGGATAGGTCGAGCATCGCCTTCAGGCTGGCCTTGGTCAGCGCTCCCCAGACGACGCGACGGAACAGCCACAGGGCGTAAGCCGCCGACAGGATGACGCCGAGCGCCGCGAAGGCGGCCACCCAGGTGTTGACCTGGAAGGCGGCCGACAGGGTCAGGAACTCGCCGATGAAGCCCGAGGTGCCGGGCAGACCGACGTTGGCCATGGTCATCACCATGAACACCGTGGCATAGGCCGGCATGCGGTTGACGAGGCCGCCGTAGGCGGCGATCTCGCGGGTGTGCAGGCGGTCGTAGACGACACCGACGCAGAGGAACAGCGCGCCGGACACGAGGCCGTGGCTGAACATCTGGAACACCGCGCCCTGCACACCCTGCGTGTTCAGCGTGAAGATGCCCATCGTCACGTAGCCCATGTGGGCGACCGACGAGTAGGCGATCAGCTTCTTCATGTCCTCCTGCACCAGCGCCACCAGCGAGGTGTAGACGATGGCGACGACCGACAGCGTGAAGATGAACGGCGCCAGGTCATAGGAGGCCAGCGGGAACATCGGCAGCGAGAAGCGCAGGAAGCCGTAGCCGCCCATTTTCAACAGGATGGCGGCCAGCAGCACCGAGCCGGCGGTCGGCGCCTCGACGTGGGCGTCCGGCAGCCAGGTATGCACGGGCCACATCGGCATCTTCACCGCGAAGGAGGCGAAGAAGGCGAACCACAGCCACCATTGCATGCTGGCCGGGAACGGATGGTTGACCAGTTCGGTAATGTCGGTGGTGCCGCTCTCCCAATACATCGCCATGACCGCCAGCATCATCAGCACCGAGCCGGCCAGCGTGTAGAGGAAGAACTTGTAGGAGGCGTAGACGCGCCGCTGGCCGCCCCAGATGCCGATGATCAGGAACATCGGGATCAGGCCGCCCTCGAAGAACACGTAGAACAGCACCAGGTCAGTGGCGCAGAACACGCCGACCATCAGCGTTTCCAGCACCAGGAAGGCGATCATGTATTCCTTGACGCGGACCTGCACCGACTCCCAGCTCGCCAGGATGCAGAAGGGCATCAGGAAGGTGGTCAGCAGCACGAACAGGATGGAGATGCCGTCGACGCCCATGCGGTAGG
This sequence comes from Rhodobacterales bacterium Alpha_02, assembly GCA_001603295.1. Lineage (GTDB taxonomy): Bacteria > Pseudomonadota > Alphaproteobacteria > Rhizobiales > Pleomorphomonadaceae > Pleomorphomonas. The sequence goes on along the minus strand of LUYO01000095.1, from coordinate 118 downwards.
CGAAGAAGGAGCCGGACCAGCCCGCCGTCTCGGTGAGCTGGAAGCCGGGGTTCTTCGGGTCGAAGCCGGTCCAGATGCCGATCGACACCAGGAAGGTGGCGACGGTGGTGATCAGCGC
>LUYO01000009.1:0-36503 GCA_001603295.1 Rhodobacterales bacterium Alpha_02 | reverse complement strand
GCTCACCGCCGCCATCAGGTCGGCGGCGCTGTTGACGATGGTCGGCGTGCCGCCGCAGTCGGACGGGCCGAGCCACAGCTTCCACTCGGCGCCGACGTGATAGGTGGCGAGCGCCGAGCCGATGAAGAAGATGATGCCGCCGACGAAATAGAGCAGCCGGGCGAGGCGCGGCATGCGGCTCGACAGCAGCAGGCCAATGAGCAGTACCGGCAGGCCGACGTAATAGGGGATGCGCTCTTCCAGGCAGAGCTTGCACGGCAGATAGCCGCCGATGATCTCGAAGCCCCAGGCGGCGATAATGGCGAAGAGACCGGCCAGGAAAGCGAGGCCGGGAGCGCGGATGGCGGCGGGAGCGGACATGAGGCACCTGATCGACGAATGCGGCCGTTCCGGCCTAACAGCTCGGAAGGCACTACGCAATCGGTGATTGGACGGCCCCGGCAGCGGGTAGGGGCGCCCCCGGCCGCGCCTCGAAAGGCGCAACGCCGGCGGTGACGAATTCCGGGGGGCTGGGGGGCTGGATTGAGCCGGAACCCGTCCGCGGCGTCATTGCCGGGGGACGAGATCATCCTGCCGGCCCGGCTTGGCGACGCCAAGGCGGGATTGGGGCCAAACTGTGAAAGGCGATCAGGGCTTCGTGATGGAGCCTCAGAAGTCGGCGGCGATGCCCTTTATTTCCCAGTCGCCGTAGCGCACCGGCTCTGGACCCTTGCGGCCGCCGATCTCGGTCGGCCGGTCTGTCGCGGCGGCGCGGCGGCGCTCCTCGGCCTCGGCCAGCGCCCGCCGGGCGGCCGGGGTCAGCTCCCTCTCGGGCGGCGGGGCGGGACGATCGGGCGTGTCGATCATGGGCGCATCCTTGATGGCGCGCGGCGCGCGCACCATCTCTTTTCACGAAAATCCGGACCAGGATAGCAGCGCCGGACCGTGGAAGGACAGATGAATTTCTTCAAGACCTCCCTCCTGCTCGCCGCGATGACGGCGATCTTCATGGCTGCCGGCTATCTGATCGGCGGCCGGGGCGGCATGGTGATCGCGCTGGTGGTCGCCGCCGGCATGAACCTCTTTTCCTACTGGAACGCTGACAAGATGGTGCTGGCCATGCATCATGCCCGTCGTGTCGATCGCGCCAGCGCGCCCGAATACTACGCCATCGTCGAACGGCTGGCCGCCAACGCCGGCCTGCCGATGCCGGCCGTCTACGTCATCGACAACCCGCAGCCCAACGCCTTTGCCACCGGCCGCGACCCCCAGCACGCCGCCGTCGCCGCCACCACCGGCCTTCTTCAGATGCTCGACCGCGAGGAACTCGCCGGCGTCATGGCGCACGAACTCTCCCATGTACAGAACCGCGACACGCTGACCATGACGGTGACGGCGACCATCGCCGGCGCCATCTCGATGCTGGCCAACTTCGGCCTGTTCTTCGGCGCGGCGGGTCGCGACAGCGACAACCGGAGCCCGCTTGGCGGCATCGGCGTCGTTCTTGCCGCCATATTGGCGCCGCTCGCCGCCATGCTGGTGCAGATGGCCATTTCGCGGACGCGCGAATATGCCGCCGACCGGCGCGGCGCCGAGATTTCCGGCAATCCGCTGGCCCTTGCCTCGGCGCTCGACAAGATCGCCGGCGCCGCCCGGCGCGTACCGAACATGACAGCGGAGCAAAATCCTGCTACGGCGCATCTGTTCATCATCAATCCGCTGTCCGGCGCCAGGATGGACAACCTGTTCTCGACCCATCCGGATACCGCCAACCGCATCCGTGCCCTGATGGCCATGGCGGACGACGGCGTCCGGCGGCCCGCCCCCCAACCGGAGGCGGACGGTCCCTGGAACCGCCCGCGCGGTCCATGGGACGGAGGGGGCTCTTCTGGCACCGGACGGCCGCCGAACCGTGGACCGTGGGGATGACCGTAGACAAGGGTGGCCGCAAGGGCGGCAAAGCCGGCGACACCGCAAGGCCGGCGCGCCGCGAGGGACGGCCGAACAATGGTCAGGGGGGCGGCTTCAAGGGCGCTTCCGGCGCCGGGCGTCCGCCGCAGGCCGGCCGCCGGCCGCCGCGGCCGCAAGGCCTCGAAGCGCGTGCCGTCGCCGTGCAGCTTGTCGACGGCGTGCAGAAGGGCCGCCTTCTCGACGCGCTGCTCGACAAGGGGGCGGTGGCCGAACGCTACCAGCGTCTCGACCCGCGCGACCGGGGCCTCGCCCGAGCCATCGTCGGCTACGCGCTGCGCCGCCACGGCCAGATCGACGATGCGGTCGGCCGCTTCCTCAACCGTCCCTTGCCTGACGACGCCGGCACGCTGAAGGCGGTGATCGCCGTCGCCGTCGCCCAGATCATGTTCATGGACGCCGCCGACCACGCCGCCGTGGCGATCGGCGTTGAGCTGGCCGGCACCGACAAGGCGGCGCAGCCGTTCAAGGGCGTCGTCAACGCCGTGCTGCGGCGCGTCTCCGAGAACAAGGCGGCGATCCTCGCCGAGCAGGATGCCGTCGCCCTCAACACGCCCGTCTGGCTGATGGACCGCTGGAGCACCGCCTATGGCGAGGACACCGCCCGCGCCATCGCCGAGATGAACGCCATCGAGCCGACGCTGGACCTTTCCGTCAAGTCCGATCCCGAGGGCTGGGCGACCCGGCTCGGCGGCATCCGGCTGTCCAACGGCTCGGTGCGTGTCGCCGTTACCGGCGCCATCGAGAAGATCGACGGCTACGAGGAGGGCGCCTGGTGGGTGCAGGACGCCGCCGCCACGCTGCCGGTGCGCCTGCTTGGTGACGTCAGCGGCAAGAAGGTGATCGACCTCTGCGCCGCCCCCGGTGGCAAGACCGCCCAGCTGGCGGCGCTCGGCGCCGACGTCACCGCCCTCGACGTCTCCTATCACCGTCTGCAACGCCTCGAGCGCAACCTCCACCGGCTCGGCCTCAAGGCCAACCTCGTCAAGGCCGACGCCACCGAGTGGCTGGGCGGCACCTTCGACATGGTGCTGCTCGACGCGCCCTGCACGGCCACCGGCACGCTGCGTCGCCATCCCGATGGCGCGGTGAGCAAGAAGCCGGCCGACGTGGCGACCATGGCCGCCCTGCAGCGCAAGCTGATCGACCAGGCGATCCGCATGCTCAGGCCGGGCGGTCTTCTCGTCTACGCCACCTGCTCGCTGGAGCCGGAGGAGGGGCCCGACCAGATTCGCCGCCTGAAGCTGATCGAGGCGCCGCTCGACGTGGTGCCGGCAACGGCGGACGAGCTGTTCGGTCTGAACGAGATCGTCACGCCCGACGGCTTCGTCCGCACGCTGCCGTCGCATCTTCAGCTTGAGGACCGGCGGCTTTCCGGCCTCGACGGCTTCTTCGCCGCCCGCCTTCGCCGCCAGTGACGGCGGGGCGGGCCGGGCGACGGCGCAAATTTGATCGGCTCCGCATACCAGTTGGTAACCAAGGCGGGCGTCTCATCCCATCATGAGCGTCTCCGGCCCGGCCGGAGGGCGGTGATTCCAGCTCCAGCCCGGAAAGGGGGCCCGACCATGCGCGCACAAGTCGCCGGCACGGCCCGGCTGGCGCTTTTTGCGACCGAGCTGGCCCTGCGCCGGGCGGTGACGGCGCTGGAGCGTGGGCCCTTCTCGCGCTGGCGCTGGCCGGGCTCGACGCCCGAGCGTCTGGTGATCGCCCCGCAGGACATCCGCACCACCGATCCGACGATCGCCGCCGACATCTACGCCGGCGTCTATGCTTTCGCCGGCAAGGTGGTGGAGACGGGCGGCCGCTCGCCCTTCGACATGCCGTCGCCGTCGCAGGAATGGACGCGGGCGCTGCACGGCTTCTCCTGGCTGCGCCATCTCCGGGCGGCCGAGAACGCGCTGGCCCGCCAGAACGCCCGGGCGCTCACCGCCGACTGGATCGCCCAGGAGGCGCATGCACCGCCCGAGGCCTTCGAGACCGAGAACATGGCGCGGCGGGTGATCGCCTGGATCACCCAGTCGCCGCTGATCCTGAAGGACGCCGATCGCGCCTTCTACCGTCGCTTCCTGCGCTCGCTGGTCCGCCAGGTGCGCCGGCTGCGCGGCCGTCAGGCCGACGCCGTCGACGGCTATCCGCGCCTCGTCGCCGCCATCGCCGTCAGCTTCTTCGCGCTGTCGGCCGACAACCAGGGCCGGCTCGCCCGTCAGGCCGGCCAGCGACTGGAACAGGAACTGAAGCGGCAGATCCTGCCCGACGGCGGCCACATCAGCCGCAACCCCTCGGTGATCGCCGATCTTTTGACCGACCTGTTGCCGCTGCGCCAGGCCTATTCCAACCGCGGCGTCAATCCGCCGCAGGCGCTGCTGGTCGCCATCGACCGCATGATGCCGATGCTGCGCTTCTTCCGCCATTCGGACGGCAGCCTGCCGCATTTCAATGGCATGAGCGTCAGCCACGCCGGCCAGCTGGCCACGCTCAACGCCTATGACGACACGCACGGCCGGCCGGTGGAGAACGCCAGCCATTCCGGCTACCAGCGGCTGGAAGCCGGCGGCACGGTGATGCTGATGGACAGCGGCCCGGTGCCGCCGGTCGGCGTCAGCCAGAAGGCGCACGCCGGCTGCCTGTCCTTTGAGATGTCCAGCGGTTCCAACCGCTTCATCGTCAACTGCGGCGCCGCCGACGATCCGCGCTGGCACTCGGCCGCCCGCTCGACGCCGGCCCACTCGACGCTGTCGATCGAGGAGGTGTCGTCGGGCGCCTTCCTCGACACGCCGCGCCTCGTCCGTCGCTTGGGCGCGGTGATGATCGACGGCCCGCGCCAGGTGCCGGTGGTACGCGAGGACCGCGCCGACGGCATCGCGCTGGTGGCCAGCCACGACGGCTACATGCGCCGCTTCGGCGCCGTGCATGAGCGGCGTCTGGTCATGCGCGCCGACGGCGGCGAGATCGTCGGCTCCGACCGGCTGACCTTCTCCGGCCGCAAGCCGCGCCACGACCGCTTCGCCATCCGCTTCCACCTGCATCCGCTGATCAAGGCGAGCCGCACGGCCGGTGGCGACGTGCTGATCGTCGCGCCCGATGGCGAGGCCTGGACCTTCACCTGCGGCCTGATCGCGCCGGAACTCGAGGACAGCGTGTTCCTGTCCGACACGCTCGGCCGCCGCAAGAGCCTGCAGATCGTGCTGCCGGGACGGGCGCGGGTGACGCCGGAGGTGGCCTGGGCGCTGACCCGCACCGCCGAAGGTCAACGCGGCCGGCCGCGCGGCCGCGACGCCCGGCCGGGGCCGGATCTGTTCGCTGGCGGCTGAACACGCCTCTTTCCTACCGGCAGGACAGCCAAATCGATTGGGCGCGGGTTTCGTGGCGCGGCCAATCGTGCTATCGCGCCGCCATCCCCACCCGCCGGAGAACCCACCATGGCTGGCCATCCCGATCGCGTCGCCCCGAAGCGCGCGCTGCTTTCCGTTTCCGACAAGACGGGCCTCGTCGATTTCGCCCGGGCGCTCGCGGACCGCGGCGTCGAGCTGCTGACCACCGGCGGCTCCAAGAAACTGCTGTCGGAGGCCGGCGTCCCCGTCATGGAAGTGGCCGACTTCACCGGCTTCCCGGAGATCATGGACGGCCGCGTCAAGACGCTGCACCCCAAGGTGCACGGCGGCCTGCTGGCGGTGCGCGACGACGCCGGCCACGCAGCGGCGATGGCCGAGCACGGCATCCAGCCGATCGACATGCTGATCGTCAACCTCTACCCGTTCGAGGAGACGGTGGCGCGCGGCGCCGGCTATGACGAGACGATCGAGAACATCGACATCGGCGGCCCGGCGATGATCCGCGCCGCCGCCAAGAACCACGCCTACGTGACGGTGCTGGTCGAGCCGGCCGACTATGCCGGCATCCTCGCCGAGATCGACGCCGGCGGCATCACCTTCGACAGCCGCAAGCGGCTGGCCGCCAAAGCCTATGCCCGCACCGGCGCCTATGACGCGGCGATCTCCGGCTGGTTTGCCAGCGTGCTCGGCGGCAAGACCGGCGACTTCGTGGCGGTCGGCGGCAAGCTCGCCGAGGACATGCGCTACGGCGAGAACCCGCACCAGTGGGCGCGCTTCTATCGCTCGACGGAAATCCGGCCCGGCGTCTCCACGGCGACGCAGCTGCAGGGCAAGGTGCTTAGCTACAACAACATCAACGACACCGACGCCGCCTTTGAGCTGGTGGCCGAGTTCGATCCGGCGGTGCCGACCGTCGCCATCATCAAGCACGCCAACCCCTGCGGCGTCGCCACCGGCGCCACGCTGCTCGACGCCTACGTCAAGGCGCATCGCTGCGATCCGGTGTCGGCCTACGGCGGCATCGTGGCGCTGAACCAGACGCTCGACGCCGACACGGCGAAGAAGATCGTCGAGATCTTCACCGAGGTGATCATCGCCCCGTCGGCGACCGACGAGGCGATCGCCATCGTCGGCGCCAAGAAGAACCTGCGCCTTCTGGTCACCGGCGGCCTGCCCGATCCCAATGCGGCCGGCATCACGGCGAAGACGGTGGCCGGCGGCCTGCTCGTCCAGTCGCGCGACAACGGCGTCGTCACCGCCGCCGGCCTCAAGGTGGTGACCAGGCGCGCCCCGACCGATCAGGAACTCGCCGACCTCCTGTTCGCCTTCAAGGTGTGCAAGCACGTCAAGTCCAACGCCATCGTCTACGTGAAAGACGGCGCCACCGCCGGCATCGGCGCCGGCCAGATGAACCGCGTCGACTCGGCACGCATCGCCGCCATCCGGGCCGGCGAGGCGGCCGAGACGGCCGGGTTGCCTCAATCGCTGGCCAAGGGCGGGGTGGTGGCTTCCGACGCCTTCTTCCCGTTTGCCGACGGCCTGGAATCGGCGATCGCCGCCGGCGCCACGGCGGCCATCCAGCCGGGCGGCTCCATCCACGACGCCGAGGTGATCGCCGCCGCCGACAAGGCCGGCATCGCCATGGTGTTCACCGGCATGCGCCACTTCCGGCACTGAGCATGACGCCGAAAAGTTGCAGACTTTTCGGATAACGTCATGCGTCACTTCTGGTACTGAGCATGACGCCGAAAAGTTGCAGACTTTTCGGACAACGTCATGCGCTACATCCGGCACTGAGCAGAATGGCCGGCGCGGCGGTTTCGTCCGCCGCCCGGCGCTAGCGGGGGCTCAACCATGTTCAACGCCTTTGGCGGCCGTCGCCGCTTCTCCGACCTCAATGAGCAAGAGATCCTGGCGCTCGCCATCTCCAGCGAGGAGGACGACGCCCGCATCTACGCCAGTTATGCCGAAAGGCTGCGCAAGGACTATCCGGCGACGGCGGCGATGTTCGACGAGATGGTCAAGGACGAGGACGGCCACCGCCGCTTCCTGATCGCAGAGCACCAGCGGCTGTTCGGGCCGGTGATCCCGCTGATCCGCCGCGAGCACGTCGCCGGCTACTACGCCCGCCAGCCGGTCTGGCTGGTCGAAAACCTCGGCGTCGAGCGCATCCGCGAGGAAGCCGCGCGCATGGAAGCGCAGGCCTACGCCTTCTACACGGAGGCGGCCAAGCGCGTTTCCGACGCCGGCGTCCGGCGTCTGCTGGGCGATCTGGCCGAGCAGGAGCGCCACCACATGGAGGGCGCCGAGATCGCCCGCGAGGAGAATGTCGGACCCAGCGCCGAGGAAGAGGAAGCGATGGTGGCCCGCCGCCAGTTCATCCTCACCTACGTCCAGCCGGGCCTCGCCGGGCTGATGGACGGCTCGGTGTCGACGCTGGCGCCGATCTTCGCCACGGCGTTCGCGACGCAGAACTCCTGGACCACCTTCCAGGTGGCGCTGGCCGCCTCGGTCGGTGCCGGCATCTCCATGGGCTTCACCGAGGCCGCTCACGACGACGGCGTCATCTCCGGCCGCGGCTCGCCGGTGAAGCGCGGCCTCGCCTCCGGCATCATGACGGCGCTCGGCGGTCTCGGCCACGCGCTGCCCTACCTGATCCCGCAGTTCTGGACCGCCACCGCCGTGGCGCTGGTCATCGTCTTCATCGAACTGTGGGCGATCGCCGGCATCCAGAACCGCTACATGGAGACGCCGTTCTTCCGGGCGGTGATCCAGGTGGTGATCGGCGGCGCGCTGGTGCTCGCCGCCGGCATCATCATCGGCGGAGGCTGACCTTCACGCGTGCCGGTTCTGGCGATGGTCGATCAGGTCGGTGACCACCGACGGATCGGCCAGCGTCGAGGTGTCGCCGAGCGCGCCGAAATCGTCCTCGGCGATCTTCCTCAGGATGCGCCGCATGATCTTGCCCGAGCGTGTCTTCGGCAGGCCGACGGCGAACTGGATCTTGTCGGGCGAGGCGATCGGGCCGATCTCCTTCCGGACCCATTGCGTCAGCTCGGCGGCGAGCTGCTCGGTCGGTTCCTCGCCCTCCATCAGCGTGACATAGGCGTAGATGCCCTGGCCCTTGATGTCGTGCGGATAGCCGACGACGGCGGCCTCGGCCACCTTCGGATGGGCGACCAGCGCGCTCTCCACCTCGGCGGTGCCCATGCGGTGGCCGGCGACGTTGATGACGTCGTCGACGCGGCCGGTGATCCAGTAATAGCCGTCCTCGTCGCGGCGGGCGCCGTCGCCGGTGAAGTACATGCCCTTGTAGGTGGAGAAATAGGTCTGCACGAAGCGGTCGTGATCGCCGTAGACGGTGCGCATCTGGCCGGGCCAGCTGGCCAGCAGCACCAGGTTGCCCTCGGTCGGCCCCTCCAGCACGTTTCCGAGCGCGTCGACGATGGCCGGCTCGATGCCGAAGAACGGCCGCGTCGCCGAGCCCGGCTTGAGGCGGGTGGCGCCGGGCAGCGGGGTGATCAGGATGCCGCCGGTCTCGGTCTGCCACCAGGTGTCGACGATCGGGCAGCGGCCGTCGCCGACCACCCGGTGATACCAGAGCCAGGCCTCCGGGTTGATCGGCTCGCCGACCGAGCCGAGGATGCGCAGCGAGGCCCGCGAGGTGCGCTTCACCGGCTCCTCGCCGGAGGCCATCAGCGAGCGGATGGCGGTCGGCGCGGTGTAGAAGATCGTCACCTTGTGGCGGTCGATCACCTCCCAGAAGCGCGATGGATTGGGATGGCTCGGCACGCCCTCGAACATCAGCGTCGTGGCGCCGTTGGCGAGCGGGCCGTAGAGCACGTAGGAATGGCCGGTCACCCAGCCGACGTCGGCGGTGCACCAGTAGACGTCGTCGTCGTGGCAGTCGAACACCCACTGGTGGGTGAGGGACGCATAGACGAGGTAGCCGCCGGTGGTGTGCAGCACGCCCTTGGGGCTGCCGGTCGAGCCGGAGGTGTAGAGGATGAACAGCGGGTCCTCGGCGCCCATCGGCGACACCGGGCAGTCGGGGGCGACGCCGTTGGCCGCCTCGTCGTAATAGACGTCGCGGCCCTCCTGCATGGCAACGGGGCGGCCGGTGCGACGCACCACCAGCACCTTGGAGACGCCGGGGCACTTTTCCAGCGCCGCGTCGACGTTGGCCTTCAAGGGCACCTTGCGACCGCCGCGCACGCCCTCGTCGGCAGTGATCACCAACGTGCTGCCGGCGTCGCGGATGCGGCCGGACAGGCTGTCGGGCGAGAAGCCGGCGAACACCACCGAATGGACGGCGCCGATGCGCGCCACGGCCAGCATGGCGAAGGCGGCCTCCGGGATCATCGGCAGGTAGATGGTGACGCGGTCGCCGCGCTTGACGCCGGCCGTCTTCAGCACGTTGGCGAAGCGGCAGACCTCCTCCTGCAGTTCGCGATAGGTGATCGCCCGCTGCTCGGTGGGGTCGTCGCCCTCCCAGAGGATCGCCACCTTGTCGGGCGTGCGGTCGGCGTGGCGGTCGACGCAGTTGTAGGATGCGTTGAGGATGCCGTCCTCGTACCAGCGGATCAACACGTGATGCGGATCGTAGGAGGCGTTCCTCACCCGCGTGAACGGCTTGATCCAGTCGAGCCGGCCGCCCATCGACGCCCAGAAGCCCTCGGGGTCGTCGATCGAGCGCTTGTAGAGTTCCTGATATTTGTCGTTGTCGATGAAGGCCGACGCGGCGATCGCCGCCGGCACCTCGAACACCTCTCCGGACATTGAAAATCCTCCTTCGCGCGCGGCCCCCCTCGGCCGCACGCCAACCGGCGCCAATATGGTTCGTCAAAACACGTAAATCCATTAGCCGCCCGGCTAAGCGGCAATGCTTATGCGTTGGAGGCAGCGGTCAGATGAAGCGCCAGACCCGGGTGGTGCGGATGTCGCGGTCCTCGATGGCGCGTGGCACCGGCACGTCGTAGACGGCCAGCGGCTCGATGCCGGCGGCCGGCAGGTAGGCGCGGCCGGGATCGCCGAACAGCACGGCGGCGCCGGCGCCCTGCGCGGCGCGCAGGAAGGGCTCGACGCGGGCGGCCATCGGCCGCTCGTAGAAGACGTCGCCGGCCAGCACCACGTCGAAGCCCGCAGCGCCGCGGTCGAGATAGTCGACATCCGGCGCCTCGATGGTCACGCCGTTGTCGGTGGCGTTGATCAGGATGGCGGCGCGGGCATAGGGGTCGATCTCGGCGGCGACGACCTCGCGAGCGCCGGCCAGCCCGGCGGCAATGGCGACGAGGCCGGAGCCGGCGGCGAAATCCAGCACGCGGGCGCCGCGCACGATCTCCGGATGGTCGAGCACGTGGCGGGCCAGCGCCTGACCGCCGGCCCAGGCGAAGGCCCAGAAGGGCGGCGGCAGGCCGGTCCGGCCGAGGTCGGCCTCGGTGGCCTGCCAGAGGTCCATCGCCTCGTCGGCGAGGTGCAGCCGGATCTCGGGAACGAGCGGCGGCGCGGCGAGGCGGGTCTCGCGCAGAACGAAGGCGCTTTCGCGGGAGGGATCGCTCACCGCTCGGCCATGGCAAGCACGGCAGCCCATTCCGCGTCGGTCACCGGCTGCACCGACAGGCGCATGGAGGTGACCAGACTCATCTTCGACAGCGCCGGCTCGGCCTTGATCTCGTTGAGCGTGACCGGGCGGACAAGATCGCGCACCGCCTTGAGGTCAACACAGGTCCAGCGCGGATCGTCGGTGGTGCTGTCGGGGTGGGCGAGGGCAATCACCTCGCAGATGCCGACGATCTCCAGGCCATCGTTGGAATGATAGAAGAAGCCCTGATCGCCGACCTGCATCGCCCGCATGTTGTTGCGGGCCTGGTAGTTGCGCACGCCGTCCCATTCGGTGCCGGCGGCCCCCCGCGCCTTGAGGTCGGCGAAGGAGAACTTGAAGGGTTCGGACTTGAACAGCCAGTGGGCCATGGATCTCCCCGTCGCGGCGTCGTCAGCTGGGCGCGCCGATCACCCACTTCCACGGCTTGATGTCGACGCTCTCGAACAGACCGGCGCGGGCGTAGGGGTCCTCGGCCAGCACGGTCTGCAGCGTCTTGAGGTCGACGGCCTCGGCGATCAGCAGCGAGCCGATCATGTTGCCGTCGGCGTCGAGATAGGGGCCGCCGACCAGAATGGTATCGGCGTTGGCCTTGGCGTAGTCGAGATGGGCGGCGCGATTGGCCTGCCGGACGGGCAGGTGGCCCGCCTTGTCGATGCAGCTGACGACATAATGCATGGTTCGCCTCGGTTGCCGACGATGGGACGAGGCGGACCCTAAGCCGGCGATGGGGCCGACGCAAGTGGCCCCGGCGGGGGAGCCGCCGGGGCCACGAGGGGGTGGTGGTCTGGGGTCGGAAAGGAGCCGTTCAGCGTTCCGGGGCGGCGGCTCAGATGGCGACGAGTTCGGGCACGGCCGAGGTGGCCGACGCGCCGAGCGCATTGCGGTAGGCGGCGCCGATGCCGCCGATCAGGCCGGGGGCGAACACGTCGATCACTTCGGCGCGCAGGCGGGCGGCGTAGTCGCCGGCCACCGACAGGAAGGTGAGCGGCGGAAAGACGAGGGTCCGCTCGGTGGAGCTGACGGTCGGCGCGGCGACGGCGGCCATCATCACCGACTTCGGAACGTTCATGTTGAAGGCCGAGGCGCCCGAGACGGAGACGGCGATGAGGGCGGAAGCGGCGAGGGTGACGAGGAGGCTTTTCATATTGCAGGACTCCGGAACGCTTGTTGCCTCCCTTCTAACAGCGCCGGTTGAAGGCCCGGTTCCGGCATAAACGGCAATTCTCTCGTTTCCGGCAGGCTTTCGTTAACCCGCCCGGCGCCGGCTTTAACCAGCCGTTCACCATGGCGGTGCTGTGTTTACAGTGACCTGGCGGAAATGGCGCTTCTCAGCGGTTTTTGCGGTGAACGGCCGTTAGGAATCGTGAATATTCCGGTCGCCTTAATTGTTACTACGTATGAAGTCCCCCTCAACAGCGGTGGTAAGGCTTCATTGATGCTGTTTCGAGGTTTTCGCCGATGACGCCGCCGCGGCTGCTCGCCTATCCCGATCCGCGCCTCCGGGCGGTTGCCGAGCCGGTGACCGCCTTCGACGACGGGCTGGCCGGGCTGTTCGCCGATCTCGCGGCGGCTGTGGAAGCGGCGCCGGCCATCGGCCTCGCCGCGCCGCACATCGGCGTGCTCAGGCGACTGATCGCCGTGCGGCCGGCGACGGGCGGGGCGATCCGGCCCTACGTCAACCCGGTCGTCGAGTGGGCGTCGGCCGAGATCATGACCAACGAGGAGGGGTCGGTGGCCATGCCGGGCGTCACCGCCGCCGTCGAGCGGCCGCGGACGGTGCGCGTCCGCTATCAGGGTCTCGACGGCGCGCCGGCCGTCGAGGAGGCCGAAGATTTCCATGCCGCCGTGCTCCAGCACGAGATCGACCAGCTCGACGGCATCTTCTGGATCGACCGGCTGTCGCGCCTGAAGCGCGAGCGGCTTCTGAAGCGATATCAGAAGCTCGGCGGCCGATCGGCGTCGTCCGCCATCTTGCCGCCGTGAAGTTCGTCGATTGACCGCTACACGGACGCCGTGCCACTCGCCTTGGGAAAGCCATGCTGATCGATCGTCAACACGCCATCCTGGACATCGCCCGCGAGGTCGGCCGCGTCCTCGTCGACGATCTCGCGGCGCGCTTCGAGGTGTCGCCGCAGACCATCCGCAAGGACCTCAACGAACTCTGTGATCGCCGGCTGCTGGCCCGCGTGCATGGCGGCGCCGTGCTGGCCTCGACGGTGAAGAACGTCGGCTATGAAGCCCGAAGGCAGATCGCCGCCGCCGAGAAGCGGGCGATCGGCGAGGCCGCCGCCGCCCTGGTGCCCAACGACGCCTCGCTGTTCATCAACATCGGCACCACCACCGAGGCGGTGGCGCAGGCGCTCTTGCAGCATTCCGGACTGATGGTGATCACCAACAACATCAACGTCGCCAACCTGATGCGCGCCTATCCGGGCATCGAGGTGGTGATCGCCGGCGGCCAGGTGCGCCATGCCGACGGCGGCATCATCGGCGAGGCGGCGGTCGACTTCATCCGCCAGTTCAAGGTGGACTTCGCCATCGTCGGCACCTCGGCGATCGACGAGGACGGCGCGCTCTACGACTACGACTTCCGCGAGGTGAAGGTGGCGCAGGCGATCATCGCCAACGCCCGCCGGGTGATCCTGGTGGCCGACGAGACCAAGTTCGAGCGCACGGCGCCGGTGCGGATCGGCTCGGTGGCCCAGGCCGACGTGTTCGTCACCGATCGCTGCCCGCGCGACGGCATCCGCCGCCTCTGCGCGGCCGAGGGCGTCGACCTCGTGGAGACCGCCGCCGCTCATGGCGGGCATGCGGGCGAGGCTGTATAATTTCGATGACCGGCAGCGTATGCTTCTATTCACCATCATGCGGGTCTGGTATCCACATGAATGTTGGAATCCAACGGGGTAAGAGACATATTCGGCAAGCGGGACGAGCCGGCGCCGCTTCGCTTGCGGCGCAGCGGGAACTTTGTTTCCGGCTCGCAGTTTCGCGCCCATGTGTACGCCTCTGTGAAGCCGCGGGTCGGCAATGACGAGTGGAGCCGCTGTGGACCTTTCTGTCGGGAATCCCATCAATCCCATGATCGATCGCCGCGATTTTCTGGCGCGCGCGCTGACGGCGGTGGGTGCCGTCGTGGCGGCGACCGGCGTGCCGGCGGCGGCCTGGGCGGCGACGCAGCAGCAGTTCGCCGTGACCGGACCGTTCACCCGATCGACGGTGGCCGAGATCGCCCGCGCGCTGGCCAAGAAGCCCTATGAGGCGCCGGATGCCAGTCTGCCGTCCGTCCTCGAGACGCTGACCTACGACCAGTATCGCGACATCCGCTTCCGCCCCGAGGCGGCGATCTGGGCCGACAAGGGCCTCCCCTACCAGATGCAGCTGTTCCACCGCGGCTCCTACTTCAAGGAGCCGGTGGAGATGGCGCTGGTCGACAACGGCCAGGCGACGCACCTTCCCTACGACCCCAACCTGTTCAACTACGGCCCGCTGGTGCCGCAGCCGATCCCGACCGATGACATCGGCTTCTCCGGCTTCCGTCTGCACGCGCCGATCAACAAGCCCGACGTGTTCGACGAGGTGCTGGTGTTCCAGGGGGCGAGCTATTTCCGCTCGCTCGGCAAGGACCAGACCTACGGCCTGTCGGCGCGCGGCCTGGCGCTGAAGACCGCCGACCCCGAGGGCGAGGAATTCCCGCTGTTCCGCGCCTTCTGGGTGGAGACGCCGGCCGCCGGCTCGGACACCTGCGTCGTCAACGCGCTGCTCGACAGCCCGTCGGTGTCGGGCGCCTATCGTTTCACCGTCCGGCCGGGCCTGCCGACCACCATCGACGTCGAGGCGCAGCTGTTCCCGCGCGCCGACCTCGACAAGGTCGGCTTGGCGCCGGGCACCTCGATGTTCTACTTCTCGGCCAACGGCCGTACCGAGATCGACGACTTCCGGCCGGAGGTGCATGATTCGGACGGCCTCCTGATGGTTACCGGCCGCGGCGACCGCTGGTGGCGGCCGCTGGCCAATCCCAAGGAATTGCAGATCTCCGCCTTCCAGGACCGCAGCCCGCGTGGCTTCGGCCTGATCCAGCGCAACCGCGCCTTCACTTCCTACCAGGACCTCGAGGCCGCCTATCAGCGGCGGCCGTCGCTGTGGATCGAGCCGATCGGCGACTGGGGCGCCGGCGCGGTGACGCTGGTCGAAATCCCCACCAATTCGGAGATCCACGACAACATCGTCGCCTACTGGGCGCCGCAGGACAAGATTCCGGCCGGCACCGAGTTCTTCTTCGCCTATCGCCTGTTCTGGGGCGGTGATCCGGCGCTGGCCATCGGCGCCGCCTACGTAGCGTCGACACGCTCGGGCCGGGCCGGCGTCGGCGGGCCGACGCCGGTGCGGCTGTTCGTCATCGACTACGGCTATTTCGAGGGCGTCGATCCGAGCAAACTCGGCAACGCCAAGGCGTCGGTACAGGCCTCCAAGGGCACGGTGAAGAACGTCGTCGTCGCCGCCAATCCGGAGACCCAGGGGCTGCGTCTGTCCTTCGAACTCGATCCCGGCAACGAGACCCTGATCGAACTGACGGCGGCGCTCGCCTTCGAGTCCGGGCAGACGGCGGAGACCTGGGCCTTCCGATGGACATCATAGTTCGCGACGTCGCCGTCAGCGGGCGATACGCCTCCGGCATGCCGCCGGAGCAGCCGGCCGACATGCCGGCCCAGGACCTCAGGCGCTTCCGTCGCAAGGACCGGCGCAAGCTCGTCGATCCGCGCGGCCGTTCGTCGTTCCTGAAGCGCTTCGCGGTGATCGGCGGCACGGCGGCGCTGCTCGCCTATGCCGTCAACGAGATGTACGCGGTGCTGGCGCTCGGCGATCTCACGCCGATTGAGCGCATCGTGCTCGGCCTGTTCACCGTTACCTTCGCCTGGATCGCCCTGTCGTCGGTCGCCTCGATCTTCGGCTTCCTGAAGATCGTCGGCCGCCGCTTTGGGAGATCGACGCCGCCGTCGGACGAGCCGCTGCGCAAGCGCACGGCCATGCTGATGCCGACCTACAACGAGGACCCCTCGCGCATCTTCGCGGCCATCGAAGCGATGGCCCGCGACGTCGAGTCGCTCGGCCAGAGCCACGCTTTCGACTGGTTCGTGCTGGCCGACACCACCGATCCGGAGGTGGTGCTGCAGGAGGAGGCGGCGCTCTTGGCCGCCCGCGAGCGCATCGGCGGCTTCACCCGTGTCTACTATCGCCGCCGGCGCAACAACACCGCCAAGAAGGCCGGCAACGTCGCCGATTTCTGCAAGCGCTGGGCGAGCGCCTACGATCACCTCTTGGTGCTCGACGCCGACAGCCTGATGGAAGGCCGGACCATCGTCGAACTGGCCCGGCGCATGGAGGCCGATCCCGACGCCGGCCTGATCCAGACCATCCCGATGCTGGTGGGCGGCACGACGATCATGGCGCGGCTGCAGCAGTTCGCCGGTCGCGTTTACGGCCCGGTGGTCGGCACCGGCCTCAGCTGGTGGGTGCAGAAGGAAGGCAACTTCTGGGGCCACAACGCCATCATCCGCACCGAGGCCTTCCTGACCTCGGCCGGCCTGCCCGAGCTTTCCGGCAAGCCGCCGTTCGGCGGCCACATCATGAGCCACGACTTCGTCGAGGCGGCGCTGATCCGCCGGGCCGGCTGGAACGTTATCATCGCCGACGATCTTTCCGGTTCCTACGAGGAAAGCCCGCCGTCGCTGGTCGATCTCGCCATCCGCGACCGCCGCTGGTGCCAGGGCAATTTGCAGCATCTGAAGGTGATCGGGGCACGCGGCCTGCACTGGGTGTCGCGCTCGCACATCCTCACCGGCATCATGAGCTACCTTGCCTCGCCCTTGTGGCTGCTGCTGATCCTCTCCGGTCTGGCGCTGACCTTGCAGGCCCATTACATCCGGCCGGAGTATTTCAAGGACGAGTTCCAGCTATTCCCGTCCTGGCCGCGCATCGACGCCGAGCGCGCCTTCTCGCTGTTTGCGCTGACCATGGGCGTGCTGTTCCTGCCCAAGGTACTCGGACTCCTCGCCTTCTTCCTGCAGCCGCGAGAGCGCAAGGCATCGGGCGGCATTCTCGGCCTCGTCCTCTCCTTCTTGTTCGAGGTGGTGGTGTCGGCGCTGATCGCCCCGATCATGATGCTGATCCAGACCGGCGCCGTCACCGAGATCGTCATGCGCCGCGACGCCGGCTGGAAGCCGCAGCGGCGCGACGACGGCGGCCTGCCGCTCTCCGACCTGTTCGTGCGCCACCGCTGGCACGTGCTGGCCGGCATCGCCCTGGCCTGGGCGGCGATCGCCGACAGCTGGGTGCTGTTTGCCTGGCTGTCGCCGGCCATCCTCGGCATGATCTTCGCGGTGCCGATCTCCGGCCTCACCGGTTCGACCGCCATCGGCCGCGGCGTGAAGTGGCTCGGCCTCCTGAAGATTCCCGAGGAGACGCTGCGGCCCGCCATTCAGAGCCGCATGGACGAGGCGCGGCCGGCCTATGTCGAGGCCGTCGCCACCGCGCCGAACCTCGTCGACATCGTCGCTGACCCCGATCTCCTGATGCAGCATCTGGCGCTGATCGACCGTATGGCGCCACGGCCGCCCGGCCGCGTCGATCCGGTGTCGGCGCTGGCGCTGGCCAAGATCGGCGAGGCCGAGACCATCGAGGAAGGCGTTTCCTTCCTCGACGCCAAGGAGCGGGCGACCCTGATCGCCACGCCGCGCATCCTCGAAGCGCTGGCGCAGAAGCCGCTCAACCGTTCGGTCCTGGTGTCCGCCACCGTAAGGACCGCCTGAGCGGCACCGGTCCGGCCGCCGCCATGCGCGGCGGCAAAGGCCGGTATGCGCCTTTTGCATGACCCATTCCGGGCGCGACTGATGCGTCGGACACCCATCGGCCGTAAGTGGCGGTGAAATCTTGCGAATCTAAATCGGTTTGACCGGCGGGCTGCTGGCCGGCCACTGTGCGCTCCGTCCAAAGGACGAGAGCGAAAATCGCCGTTCCCATATGACATTAGTCGTTGAGCCTGCTAGGGAAACCCCAGCCGTATTTTCACGTATAGGGCTTCCGTGATTCATGGGATCGCGGCAGCCCTTCATCCGCCAGATTTCACGCAATTGCGGGGAGCCGGTTTCCGCCTTTCCCGGAATTGCCCGAGGGAGCCTGCCGTGCCGATCACCAAGGTGCTTGTCGCCAACCGATCCGAAATCGCCATCCGCGTGTTCCGCGCCGCCAACGAACTCGGCCTCAGGACGGTTGCCGTCTTCGCCGAGGAGGACAAGCTGGCGCTGCATCGCTTCAAGGCCGACGAGGCCTACCAGATCGGCGCCGGCCTCGGTCCGATCGAGGCCTATCTCTCCATTCCCGAGATCCTGCGCGTCGCCAAGGAATCGAAGGCCGACGCCATCCATCCCGGCTACGGCCTGTTGTCGGAGAGCCCGGAATTCGCCGAAGCCTGCCGCGACGCCGGCATCACCTTCATCGGCCCGTCGCCGGAGACCATGCGCCAGCTCGGCAACAAGGTGGCGGCGCGCAACCTGGCCATCGAGGCCGGCGTGCCGGTGATGCCTGCCACCGATCCGCTGCCCGACGATATGGAAGTGGTGAAGGCCGAGGCCAAGCGCATCGGCTATCCGGTGATGCTGAAGGCCTCCTGGGGCGGCGGCGGTCGCGGCATGCGCGTCATCCGCGACGAGGCGACGCTCATGCGCGAGGTGGTGACCGCCAAGCGCGAGGCGATGGCCGCCTTCGGCAAGGACGAGGTCTATCTCGAGAAGCTGGTCGAGCGGGCCCGCCACGTCGAGGTGCAGATCCTCGGCGACACCCACGGCAACATCGTCCACCTGTTCGAGCGCGACTGCTCGGTGCAGCGGCGGCACCAGAAGGTGGTGGAGCGGGCGCCCGCCCCCTACCTCACCGACGCCCAGCGCGAGGAGATCACCGGCTACGGCGTCACCATCGCCAAGGCCGCCAACTATTACGGCGCCGGTACCGTCGAGTTCCTGATGGACGCCGACAGCGGCGCTTTCTACTTCATCGAGGTCAATCCGCGCATTCAGGTCGAGCATACCGTCACCGAGGAGGTGACCGGCATCGACGTGGTGCGCGCCCAGATCCGCATCCTCGAAGGCGCCCGCATCGGCACCCCCGAATCCGGCGTGCCGGTTCAGGAGGAGATCCGCCTGCACGGCCATGCGCTGCAATGCCGCGTCACCACCGAGGACCCGGAACAGAACTTCATTCCCGACTACGGCCGCATCACCGCCTATCGCGGCGCCACCGGCTTCGGCATCCGCCTCGACGGCGGCACCGCCTATGCCGGTGCGGTGATCACCCGCTTCTACGATCCGCTCCTGGAAAAGGTCACCGCCTGGGCGCCGACGCCGATCGAGGCGATCAACCGCATGATGCGGGCGCTGCGCGAGTTCCGCATCCGCGGCGTCGCCACCAACCTGACCTTCCTCGAAAGCATCATCTCGCATCCGAAGTTCCAGCAGAACCGCTACACCACGCGTTTCATCGACGAGACGCCGGAGCTGTTCCAGCTGGTCAAGCGTCGCGACCGGGCGACCAAGCTGCTGACCTATATCGCCGACGTCACCGTCAACGGCCATCCGGAAACGCGCAACCGTCCGCGTCCGGGCGAGGGACCGAAGCCGGTGGTGCCGTCCTTCTCCGGCGCCATGCAGCCCGGTACCCGCGACCTCCTGACCTCGCGCGGACCTGAGGCGTTGGCCAAGTGGATTCGCGAGCAGCACAACGTGCTGGTCACCGACACCACCATGCGCGACGGCCATCAGTCGCTCCTGGCCACCCGCATGCGCACCCACGACATCGCCGGCATCGCCGAGGCCTATGCGCGCGGCCTGCCGCAGTTGTTCAGCCTGGAGTGCTGGGGCGGCGCCACCTTCGACGTCGCCATGCGCTTCCTGACCGAGGACCCGTGGGAGCGGCTCCAGAAGATCCGCGACAAGGCGCCCAACATCCTGATCCAGATGCTGCTGCGCGGCTCGAACGGCGTCGGCTACAAGAACTACGCCGACAACGTCGTCCGCTATTTCGTGCAGCAGGCCGCCAGTGCCGGCGTCGACGTGTTCCGCGTCTTCGACTGCCTCAACTGGATCGACAACATGCGCGTCTCCATGGATGCCGTGCTCGACGAGGGCAAGGTGCTGGAAGCCGCCATCTGCTACACCGGCGACATCCTCGATCCCGACCGCGCCAAGTACGACCTCAAGTATTACGTCAACATGACGCGTGAACTTGAGCGGGCCGGCGCCCACATCATCGCCATCAAGGACATGGCGGGGCTCCTGAAGCCGGCGGCGGCGCGCGTGCTGTTCCGGGCGATGCGCGAGGCCACCGACCTGCCGCTGCACTTCCACACCCATGACACCTCGGGCATCGCCGCTGCTTCGGTGCTGGCCGCCGTCGACGAGGGCGTCGACATCGTCGACGCCGCCATGGACGCCTTCTCCGGCAACACCTCGCAGCCCTGCCTCGGCTCGCTCGTCGCGGCGCTCGACGGCGGGCCGCGGCCGACCGGCCTCGATCTCGAGGCCATCCGCCGCATCTCCTTCTACTGGGAGGCGGTGCGCAACCACTATGCCGCCTTCGAGAACGATCTGAAGGGGCCGGCCTCGGAGGTCTATCTCCACGAGATGCCGGGCGGCCAGTTCACCAACCTCAAGGAGCAGGCGCGTTCGCTCGGCCTGGAGACGCGCTGGCACGAGGTGGCCAAGATGTATGCCGACGTCAACCGGATGCTCGGCGACATCGTCAAGGTGACGCCGTCGTCCAAGGTGGTCGGCGACATGGCGCTGCTGATGGTTTCCTCGGCGCTGACGCCGGCCGAGGTCATGGATCCGGACAAGGACGTCGCCTTCCCCGATTCGGTGGTGGAGATGTTCCACGGCGACCTCGGGCAGCCGCCGGGCGGCTGGCCGAAGGACTTGCAGGCCAAGATCCTGAAGGGCGCCGAGCCGATCACCGTGCCGCCCGGCTCGCTGATCCCGCCGGTCGACCTCGAGGCGACGCGCGCCGAGCTGACGGAGAAGCTGGCCGAGCCGCCGACCGACCGCGACCTCGCCAGCTACCTGATGTACCCCAAGGTGTTCCTCGACTTCGCCAAGTCGCAGGAGAGCTACGGCCCGACCTCGGTGCTGCCGACGCCTGTCTATTTCTACGGCATGCAGGCCGGCGACGAACTGACCATCGAGCTGGAACGCGGCAAGTCGCTGATCCTGATCTGTCAGGCGATCGGCGAGCCCGACAACGAGGGCATGGTGCGGGTGTTCTTCGAGCTGAACGGCCAGCCGCGCATGGTGCGCGTGCCCGACCGCTCCAGCGCCGCCTCGGCGCGCACTCAGCGCCGCAAGGCCGACGACGGCGATCCGGGCCACGTGGCGGCGCCGATGCCGGGCGTCGTCTCGACGCTGGCGGTGAAGGCCGGGCAGGCGGTGAAGGCCGGCGACGTGCTGCTCTCCATCGAGGCGATGAAGATGGAGACGTCGATCCACGCCGAACGCGACGGCACCGTCGCCGAGGTGCTGGTGACAGTTGGCGCCCAGATCGATGCCAAGGACCTTCTGGTGGTGCTGAAGGACTGAGGCTCATTCTGCCCGGGGTCTCCCGCTTTCGCGGGGGACCTCGGAGTTCGCAACAAATTCAATGTCATGGTCCGCAGGCGCGGACCATCTCGGGCAGGAAACGGCGCGCTCAGTTCCCTCTGAGCGCGGCGGCCAGCGCTGTCCAGCTCGCCGCGTCCGGCGTCATCAACAGGCCGCCGGCGCGGAGGTCGGGACGATAGGGCGTGCCGTCGATGAGCGCCGAGTGGCCGCCGGCCTCGCGGTGGATCAGCCAGCCGGCGGCGTGATCCCAGGGCGACAGCTTGTGGTAGTAGCAATAGTCGATGCGGCCGGCGACCAACAGCCGCATCTCCTGCCCGCCGCAGCGATAGTTCATGACGTTGGAGACCTGCTTGAGGCCGTCGAGCAGCCGGTCGCGCTCGTCGGCGTCGGCATAGTACCAGCCGGCGCAGCCCTGCATCTCCGATAGCGGCGCGGCCGGCGCCACGCGGAGCGGACGGTCGGGCCGGCCGTCGCCGGTAAGGAAGGCGCCGCCGCCGGCAATGGCGCAGGCCGCGTCGCGACGCAGGGGATCGTAGATGACGCCGCCCGTCACCTCGCCGTGCTCGACGATGGATATGATCACCGCGAAGGCCGGCACGCCGTTTGCGTAGTTGAAGGTGCCGTCGATCGGATCGACCACAACGGCGCGCGGCGCCGCCATCAGCTGGTCGATCAGCGCCGGCCGGCGCTCCATCACCTCCTCGCCGATGAACAGGAAATCGTCGCCCCAGGCGGCGCGGACCTGCCGCTCGATCATTTCCTCGGCGGCGACGTCGGCGACGGTGACGAAGTCGGAGGCGTGCGCCTTGGTCTTGATGTCGGCGGCGGCGAGATTGGCAAAACGCGGCATGATCTCGACGTCCGCCGCCGCGCGGGCGGTGGCGACGAGGAAATCGATGTCCTGGCGGGTGACGGTCATTTCGGGCTCCGGAACTTGAGGCGCCATCGATGCACCCAAAGCGTCGCCGGGGCAAGCGCGCGGCGGGCATGGCCGTTCTGCCCGACGATCAGGGTGGATTGCAGCGTCAGATTGCAGCCGGCCCTTGCATTTGCCGTCATTTCACCCACCTTGACGACATAACGGAGGATTGCCGTGCGGGCACTCGGACGCCTTTTCGGCCCGTTCTGGCGGGCCGCCCTGACCTTCAACGCCGCCGACGGCTGGGCCATCGCCTCGCACGTGGCGCTGTCGACGCTGATGGCCATCTTCCCCTTCCTGATCTTCCTCACCGCCATCGCCGCCTTCTTCGACCTCAGCGCGCTGTCGAACACCGTGGTGACGCTGATCTTCGACAGCGTGCCCGAGCGCATCGCCGCGCCGATCGCCGGCGAGGTCAGGCGCGTGCTGCTGGTGCCGCGCGGCGACCTGTTGACCATCGGCGTGGCGCTCGCCCTGTGGTTCGCCTCCTCCGGCGTCGAGGCGATGCGCGTCGGTCTCAACCGCGCCTACGGCAAGGTCGAGAACCGCAATTTCCTCTGGCTCAGGCTCGAAAGCATCGGCTTCGTGCTGGTCGGCTCGCTGACCTTCCTGACCATCGCCTTCCTGCTGGTGCTGGCGCCGGTGGCCTGGACGGCGTTCGTCCACCTGGTGCCGGCGATCGAGGATTTCGCCTGGCCGTTGACGCTGCTGCGCTACGGCCTGACGCTGGTGATCGCCGGCAGCGGCCTCATCGTCTCCCATCTCTGGCTGCCGGCCGGCCACCGACGCATCGTCGACATCCTGCCCGGCGTCGGCCTGACGCTCGGCGCCTGGATCGCCGGCGCCTACGGCTTCTCGCTCTATCTCGCCGACTTCGCCAACTATGCCTCGACCTATGCCGGCCTCGCCGGTGTGATGACCGCCATCGTCTTCCTCTATATGATGGCGCTGATCCTGCTCTACGGCGCGACACTCAACGCCGCCCTCGGCGAACGACGGCGGGTTGCGACGGCCAAGGCTTCGCCGGAGGAACCATTGACATCCCCCGAGCCATAGTGGAAGCCGTAGGCTCTCGGCAGGCTGCCTCGGCCGCCGACGCCAATCCTCGAAGCATCCGTCCGAGCCTTCGCCCGGACAACAGGGAGACAGCCATGTACACGCTCGAAATCGCCGGCATCGCGATCGCCACCACCGACGCCGACGAGGCGGAAGCGCGGGAGATCTTCGAGAGCGAGGACTTCCTCGACGACATCCGCGGCTTCACGAGCGGCGGCAATGTCATCTGGGACGGCGCCTCCGCCTTCGTCATCCGCCCGGCCAATGAGGACGAGATCGACGCTTTCGCCGAGATCGACGACCTCGAGGAGGAGTTCGAAGAGGAGGACGACGACGCCGAGGACGAGGATGGCGCCAACATCATGTTCCTCGTCGACATCGATCAGTTCGACGACGAAGACTAAGCCTTCCGCGTCCGCAACAGCGCGAATTGGATTTGCCCCGGCGACCGGCTTGACTGGCCGCCGGGGTATTCGGGCGGCGCCACGGGAGTGGCGCGGCGGCGGAGGCCCGACCGTCCGGGCCGTCGGGAGTTGTCGATGAAGCGCGTGATGGAAGTGCTGAAGGAGGCCCGTCTCGACGAGGCGGCCGATCTCGCCGCCGGCGGCGTCAGGCCGGAACTCGCCGGCTTCCTGAAAACGCTCTACGGCAAGGGCGCCGCCGAGGACGTGGTCGCCTATACGGCCGGCGAGCTGGTGGCCTTCGCCGAAGGAGCGATGTCCAGCCTGTCGCTGCGCGTGCCGGGCATCCACTCGATCCGCATCTACAATCCGGTCTGGGACGACGACGCCAGCCACCGCAAGGCGGTGACGGTGGTCGACATCCTCAACGACAACATGCCGTTCCTGGTCGATTCGGTGATGCAGGAGCTGACCGACGCCGGCATCGAAGTGCGGCTGATGGTCCACCCGATCTTGCCTGTGGTGCGCGGCATGAGCGGCCGCCTGTTGTCGATCGGCGAGGACCCCGACGCCGGCCGCGAGAGCTTCATCCACATCCACATCGCCCGCCTGCCGGACGCCATCGCCGCCGCGCAGCTGGAGACGCGGCTCGACGGCCTGCTCACCGAGGTGCGCGCCGCCGTCGACGACTGGCCGCGCATGCAGGCGCTGATCAAGTCGGTGATCAACGTCTACCGGCACACGCCGCCGCCGCTGCCGCCCGAGGCGGTGGCCGAGGCGGCCGAATTCCTGAACTGGCTCAACGCCGACAACTTCACCTTCCTCGGCCTCCGGGAATTCGCCATCGGCGGCGGCGAGGGCGAGGAGCCGCACTCGCTGACCCCGAGCGGCGGCTACGGCCTGTTGCGCGACCCGGCGGTGCGGGTGCTGCGGCGCGGCCGCGAGCTGGTGCAGGTGACGCCGGAGATCACCGAGTTCCTGCGCCAGGCCGAGCCGCTGATCGTTGCCAAGGCCAACGTCAAGGCGCGCGTCCACCGCCACGCCTATCTCGACTATATCGGCATCAAGCGCTACGACGCCACCGGCCGCCTGCTCAGCGAGGTCAGGCTGCTGGGCCTGTTCACCTCGTCGGCTTACACCCGCTCCACCCACTCCATCCCCTATCTCCGCCGCAAGGTGGGAACGGTGATGGCCCGCGCCGGCTTCGACCCCGAGAGCCATTCCGGCCGGGCGCTGCGCAACATCCTCGAAAGTTATCCGCGCGACGAGCTGTTCCAGGTCGATCTCGACACGCTGCTGGAATTCTCACTGGCCGTCCTGGAGCTTGGCGAGCGGCCGCGCATCCGCGTGCTGGCCCGCCGCGACCGCTTCGACCGCTTCGTCTCCATCCTGGTCTACGTGCCGCGCGACCGCTACGACACCGACGCCCGCCATGCCATCGGCGACTATCTGGCCGAAGCCTTCGCCGGCCGCGTGTCGTCGGTCTACCCGTCCTTCCCGGAAGGGCCGCTCGCCCGCGTCCACTACATCATCGGCCGCGACGAAGGGCCGACGCCGGCCGTCGCCCAGACCGAGCTGGAAGCGGCGGTCGCCCGCATAACCCGCGACTGGTCGGACGGATTCGCCGACGCCTGCCGGGCGAAGTTCGGCCCGGCGCGCGGCCGCAAGCTGATCGAACTCTACGGCCGCGCCTTCCCCGAGGCCTATCGCGTGAGCTACGACGCCGAGACGGCGGTGGCCGACGTGGCGCTGCTCGAACTGTTCGTCGGCACGCGGCAGGTGGCGGTCGATCTGATCGGCGGCAGCCTGCCCTCTCCACGCGTCGCCATGCGCCTGATGAGCCGCGGCGGCCCGGTGCCGCTGTCGGCGCGCGTGCCGGTGCTGGAGGCGATGGGCTTCACCGTGCTCGAGGAGAAGACCTTCGAGATCGACCGGCACGACGAGGTGATCGTGCTGCACGACATGGCGCTCCGCCGCGCCGATGGCGCCGATGTCGACCTCGCCCGCGACGGCGACCGGCTGAAGGCGCTGTTCATGGCCGTCTGGCTCGGCGAGGCCGACAGCGACCGGCTCAACGCGCTGACGCTCAACGCCGGCCTTGGCTGGCGCGAGATCGCCATGCTCCGGGCGCTCGCCCGCTACCTCAGCCAGATCGGCGTCGCCTACGGCCATGCCTATGTCGCCGAGGCGCTGGTGCGCAACGCGCCGATCGCCGCGCTGGTGACGGCGCTGTTCACCGCCCGCTTCGACCCGACGTTTGCCGGCGACCGCGAGGTTCGCCTTTCGCGGCTGCGCGGCGAACTGGAGGCCGGTCTGCGCGACGTGCCGATCCTCGACGACGACCGCATCCTCAGACGCCTCGTCAACCTCGTCGAG
Organism: Rhodobacterales bacterium Alpha_02; assembly: GCA_001603295.1. GTDB lineage: Bacteria > Pseudomonadota > Alphaproteobacteria > Rhizobiales > Pleomorphomonadaceae > Pleomorphomonas. The sequence continues at coordinate 10,227 of LUYO01000009.1, read as the reverse complement.
GCGACCAGCCGCACCACCTTCTTCCAGATCGGCGCCGACGGCGGTCCGCATCCGGTGATCGCCTTCAAGTTCGACGCCGCCCGTATCGACGGATTGCCGGCGCCGCGGCCGTTCGCCGAGATCTGGCTGCACGCCCCCGACGTCGAGGGCGTGCATCTGCGCTTCGGCAAGGTGGCGCGCGGCGGCCTCAGGTGGTCCGACCGTCCCGAGGACTTCCGCACCGAGATCCTCGGTCTCGTCAAGGCGCAGCAGGTGAAGAACGCGGTGATCGTGCCGGTCGGCGCCAAGGGCGGCTTCGTCGCCCGCCGGCCCGGCGCCGATCGGGCGGCGGCCGGCATCGCCGCCTACCAGCGCTACATCGGTACGCTGATCGACCTCACCGACAACCTAGTCGGCGATGCCGTGGTGCCGCCGGTCGCCACCGTCCGCTACGACGGCGACGACCCCTATCTGGTGGTGGCCGCCGACAAGGGCACGGCCAGCTTCTCCGACGTCGCCAACCGCATCGCGCTCAGCCGCCGCTTCTGGCTGGCCGACGCCTTCGCCTCCGGTGGCTCGGCCGGCTACGATCACAAGAAGATGGGCATTACGGCGCGCGGCGCCTTCGAGGCGGTGAAGCGGCATTTCCGCGAGCTGGATCTCGACGCCGCCGCCGATCCCTTCACCGCCGTCGGCGTCGGCGACATGTCGGGCGACGTGTTCGGCAACTTCATGCTGCTGTCGCCGTCGCTCAGGCTGGTCGCCGCCTTCGACCATCGCCATGTCTTCATCGACCCCGATCCCGACGCCGAGACGGCGCTCGCCGAGCGGCGGCGCCTCATCGCGCTGCCGCGCTCGAGCTGGGGCGACTACGATCCGGCCCGGCTGTCGAAGGGCGGTGGCGTCTATCCGCGCAGCGCCAAGTCCATCGCGCTGTCAGTGGAGGCGCGGGCGGCGCTCGGCATCGAGGTTGCGGCACTCAACCCGGACGCCCTGGTTTCCGCCATCCTCGCCGCGCCGGTCGATCTGCTGTTCTTCGGCGGCATCGGCACCTTCGTGCGCGGCGACGGCGAGAGCGACGCCGAGGCCGGCGACCGCGCCAACGACGCCGTCCGCATCCCGGCCGGCGACATCCGGGCGCGGGTGGTCGGCGAGGGCGCCAACCTCGGCGTGACGCCGCGGGCGCGCGTCGATTTCGCCCGGCGCGGCGGCCGGATCAACTCCGACGCCATCGACAACGTCGGCGGCGTCGCCACTTCCGACGCCGAGGTCAACATCAAGATCGCCCTGGGCCGGGCGGTGGCGGCCGGCCGGCTGACGCTGGCCGAGCGCGACGAGCTGCTGGCCGGGATGACCGACGACGTGGCCGGCGGCGTGCTCAGGCTGTGCCGCCGGCAGGTGGTGGCGCTGTCGGTGACGCGGGCGCGCGGTCCCGGCGAGTTGCCGCGGCTGATGCGCCTTTCCGCGCTGCTCACCGAGAAGGGCCTGCTCGATCCGCGCCGCGAGGGTCTGCCCGACGCGGTGGCGGCCGGCCGGCTGGCCGCCGCCGGCGAGACGCTGTCGCGGCCGGAGATCGCCATCCTGATGGCCCATGCCAAGCTGATGCTGGCCGACGAACTGCTGGCCGGCCGGCTGATCGACGATCCGGCGCTGGCCGACTGGCTGACCCACGCCTTCCCGGCCGCCATGCGGGCGCGCTTCGCCGAGGACATCGCCGCCCATCGCCTCGCCCGCGACATCCTGGCCACCCGCATCGCCGGGGCGGCGGTGGACGCCGCCGGGCCGACCTTCGTCAGCCGGCTCGGCGACGAGGCCGGCGTCGACGCCGAGGACGCGGTGCGGGCGCTGGTGGTGGCCGCCGCCGCCTTCGGCACCGACGCGGTGACCACCGGCATCGACGCCCTCGAAGGCCGGATCGCCGGCGCCACCTGGGTGGAACTGCGCCGCCGCGTCGCCGATTTCCTCACCGACGCCACCTTGTGGGTGGCCGAGAACGCCGCCGCCGAGGGCGACCTCGCCACGGCCATCGAGCGGCTTGCCGCCGGCATTGGCCGCTTCCGCGACAGCGCGCCGGCCGGCGCGGCCGATCCGGCGCTCGTCGCTTCCGGCGTGCCCGAGGAACTGGCGGGCCGCCTCGCGGCGCTGCCGGCCGAACTCGGCAGTCTCGACCTGATCGTCATCGGCGAAGCATCGGGCCGCGCCGTCGACGAGGTGCTGCCGGTGGTGACGGTGATCGACGAGGCGATCGCCGCCGATCTGGTCGCCGACCTCGCCGAGACGGTGCGGCCGACCGACCTCTACGAGGGACAGGCGGCCGAGATCGCCCGCCGCGCCTTCGGCGCCGCCCGCCGCCGTATCGTCGCCCAGGCGATCGCCGAGGGCGGCGCCGACCTCTGGACGACGGCGCGCGAGGCGCGCATCGGCCGGCTGCGCCAGCTGGTCGGCGACCTGCTGGTCGGCCCGCCGACGGTGGCCAAGCTGACGGTGGCGGCCGGTCTGGTTGCCGAGCTGGCGGAGTGACGAGAACCTTCGCTGTTGCATCCGCCGGCGTCAGGGGCAAAGATGACGGCGAGATGACGATCGCGGCCGGGAGGTGCGCTTGAGCGGCGACACCGACGACGGGGCGGGCGAACCCGCAAATCTGATCGCGCTGGCGCGTGGGCTTTCGCCGGCGCCGCGCGAGAAATCCTACGTCGCCTTCGACCGGCACGAGCTGTCGGAAATCCTCAAGGTCTACGGCCGCATGGTGGCGGCCGGCGAGTGGCGCGACTATGCCATCGATCATCTGCCCGACCGTGCCGTGTTCTCGATCTTCCGCCGCTCGTCGGAAATGCCGCTCTACCGGGTGGAGAAGAACCCCAAGCTGGCCCGCCGGCAGGGCGCCTATTCGGTGATCGCCCAGACCGGCATGATCCTGAAGCGCGGCGGCGATCTCGGCCGCGTGCTGCGGGTGCTCGACAAGTCGTGGCTCAGCGTTGCCGAATGATACCCGGGAGGCATTGAAATGCCTCCCGGGTATTCCGTTTGCCGATTTCTTATGCCACTGATGCACATGAGAAATCGGCAATGGCCTCAATGAACGGATGCGTCAGCATCTTCGCGAATTGGTACAAGGCATCTCACGGGCAGGGATTGCCGAAGCGCTGGTGCAGGTCGTCGACGGCCGCCTGCATCTCCGCCGTCCAGGCAAGATGCAGGGCGGCGAGGTTGCTGTCGAGCTGGTCCGGTGCGCTGGGGCCGATGATCACCGAGGCCACCGTCGGCTGGTTCAGCGCGAAGGCGAGGGCGAAGGACACGGGATCGGCGCCGAAATCGTCGGCAAGGTCGACATAGGCGGCGATCGCCGCGTCGGCATGCGGCTTCTCGTAGCGTTGCAGGCGGTTGAACAGCGCCTTGCGGCTTCTCGCCGGCAGCGCGCCGCCGAGATACTTGCCGGTCAGATAGCCCTGGGCCAGCGACGAGTAGGGCAGGAGGCCGATCTCCTCGCGCAGCGCGATCTCGGCGAGGCCGCCCTCCCAGGTGCGGTTGACCAGGCTGTAGGCGTTCTGCACCGAGACGGGACGCGGGCCGATGCCGCGCTCGGCGGCGGCGAGGAAGCGCATCAGGCCGTAGGGGCTCTCGTTGGAAAGGCCGAACTGGCCGATCTTGCCGGCCCGCATCAGGTCGGCGAAGACGGCGGCCGTCTCCTCGATCGCCGTCTCGTCGGCGGCCGGCGCGAACGGCTTGAAGCGCGCGGGCACCGTGCCCCATGCCGAGGTGACGCGGTCGGGCCAGTGGATCTGGTAGAGATCGATGCGGTCGGTGCCGAGCCGGCGCAGCGATTTCTCCACCGCCTCGATGATCTGCGGCCGGGTGAGCCGGGTCGGCGCGCCGTCGTCGCGGAACCAGTCGTTGCCGCTGCGGCCGCAGACCTTGGTGGCGAGCAGCACCTCGTCGCGGCGGCGGCGCGCCTTCAGCCAGGCGCCGACGATGGTCTCGGTCGCCCCTTGCGTCTCGCGCCGCGGCGGCACCGGATACATCTCGGCCATGTCGAGGAGATTGATGCCGGCGTCGACGGCGCGATCGAGGATGGCGAAGGCGTCGGCCCCGCCCGTCTGCTCGCCGTAGGTCATGGTGCCGAGCGTCAGCGGCGCCACGAGGAGATCGGAACGGCCGAGGCGGCGTTTCTGCATGGGGAACCTGTTTGAGCTAGAGCAATTCCAGCAAAAGTGAGAACCGGTTTTGCGTCCAGAATTGCGTCTAAACAAAGAGTTAGAGCATTTCCGGTGAACCGGATTTCACCGGAAACGCTTTAGGTCAGCCGGCGTCGGGGATCAGCGCCAGCAGATCGGTGACGCCGACGTCGATGCCGGCCTGGTACAGCAGCGTCGTGACCTGGCCGCGATGGTGGGTCTGGTGGTTGAAGATGTGCGACAACACCGACGACAGCACCTTGCGCTGGTGCGTGCCGTCGGTGCGGCGATAGTCGAAGACGCCGCCGATGTCGGCCTCGGTCAGGCCGTCGACGAAGCCGACGATCATGCGGTCGAGGCGCTCGCGGATCGGCCTGAGGCCGACGAGGTCGTCGGCGACGGTGAAGCGGACGCTGGTCGGCTCGGGCAGGCCGGCGAGATTGATGCGGCCGGACAGCGGCGGATGGTTGGCAAGGCGGCCGAACCAGATCAGGTCGGAGGCGACGAGATGGTTGAGCGTGCCGAGGATCGAGCCGAAGAAGGCGCCGCGATCGCGGGCGATCTCGTCGGCGGTCAGCCGCTCGGCGGCAACGTAGAGGCGGGTATTCATCCAGGCATTGTAGGGCGCCATCAGCCGGAAATGGTCGAGGCTGCTCATGTCGTTCCTTTCCTGCCGCCGTTCTGGCTCCGTCTGTTCCGGGCGCAAAGCCGGTTGCCGCTCTTGCCGGAATTGCCCTAGCTGCGGCCGTTGATCCGCGCGATCAGTGCCTCGACCGACGGCAGCATGCGCCCGACGATCACGTCGACGCCGGCGGCGTTGGGGTGCATGCCGTCGCTCTGGTTGAGACCGGCGTCGGAGGCGACGCCGTCGAGGAAGAAGGGATAGAGGAGAGCGCCGTATTTGCCGGCCAGCTCCGGGTAGATCGGGTTGAAGCGGGCGGCATAGTCGGAGCCGAGGTTGGGCGCCGCCATCATGCCGGCGATCAGCACCGGCGCGCCGGTGGTCTTGAGGCGCGACATCAGCTTGTCGAGGCCGTCGCGGACGCTGGCCGGGTCGTGGCCGCGCAGCATGTCGTTGGCGCCCAGCTCGACGATCACACCGTCGGCGCCGTCGGCCAGTGCCCAGTCGAGACGGGCGAGGCCATCGGCCACCGTGTCGCCGGAGACGCCGGCGTTGACGATCTCGACGTCGTGACCGCGCTTGGCCAGCGCCGCCTCGAGCTTCTTCGGAAAGGCATCCGCCGCCGCGACGCCGTAGCCGGCGGTCAGGCTGTCGCCGAGCGCGACGATCCGCATGGGTTTGGCCTCCGCGCCGACGACACCGGCGAGGAGGGCGAGGACGAACGCGACGATCGGCTGTCTCACGGCCTTTTGACCCGGCTTGCTATGGTTTACCAACCACCCATATGACAGGCTCGGGCTTTCTTCGGCAAGCCCCGCCAAAGTCACGTCGGCCCGAACCTCCGGAAAGTCCTCCTTGCCTGATCCCGCCATCGTCCTCTCCGACGTCGATCTGAGCCTCGGCTCCGGCGCCGCCCGCGTCCATATCCTGAAGCGCCTCAGCTTTGCCGTCGAAGCCGGCAGCAGCGTCGGCATCGTCGGCCCGTCGGGATCGGGCAAGTCGACGCTGTTGATGGTACTGGCCGGCCTCGAACGAGTGGACGAGGGCACGGTGACGGTGGGCGGCGAGCGGCTCGATCGCATGGACGAGGATGCGCTCGCCCGCTTCCGCGGCCGCTCGGTCGGCATCATCTTCCAGTCCTTCCACCTGATGCCGACCATGACGGCGCTGGAGAACGTCGCGGTGCCGCTGGAACTCAGCGGCCGGCGCGACGCGTTTGCGCGGGCGGAGGCCGAACTGACGGCGGTTGGTCTTGCACACCGGCTGCACCATCACCCGGCCGAACTGTCGGGCGGCGAGCAGCAGCGTGTCGCCATCGCCCGGGCGCTGGCCCCGGAGCCGTCGATCCTGATCGCCGACGAGCCGACCGGCAACCTCGACGCCGACACCGGCCGCGACATCGTCCGCCTGATGTTCGAGGCGCGGGCCAGGCGCGGCGCGACGCTGCTTCTGGTCACCCACGACCGCACGCTGGCCGCCGCCTGCGATCGCCGCATCATCATGCGCTCCGGCGAGATCGTCGAGGACGTCGTGGCGGAGAGCGTGTCATGAGCGGCGGTTCGCCAGGCTGGCGGGTCGCCGGCCGTCTCGCTGCCCGCGAGGCGCGCGGTGGTCTCAAGGGATTTCGCATCTTCATCGCCGCCATCGCGCTGGGCGTCGCGGCCATCGCCGCCGTCGGCTCGACCAGCCGGGCGATCACCGAGGGCATCGCCTTGCAGGGGCGGGAGATCCTCGGTGGCGACGTCGCGGTCCGTTTCGGCGGCGAGGTGCCGCCCGAGGATGTGCTGGCCGCACTGGGTGCCCGCGGCAGGCTGTCGACGGTGACGCTGGTCAACTCCATGGCCCGCCGCATCGACGGCGACGCCCAGGCGCTGGTGCGCATCAAGGCGGTGGACGACGCCTACCCCCTGGTCGGCGAGTTGCGGATCGAAGGGGGCGGCCGGCTGACCGATGCCCTGGCGCCGGGCGCCGACGGATCGATCGGCATCGTCGTGGAGCCGATGCTTGCCGATCGTCTCGACGTGAAGGTGGGCGATCGCCTGGCCATCGGCCGGGCGACCGCCGAAGTGCGGGGCCTGATCGAAAAGGAATCCGATCAGGTCGGCACCGGCATTGCCTACGGACCGCGCGTGATGATGAGCCGGGCGGCGCTGGCGGCGACCGACATCGTGCAGCCGGGCAGCCTGGTGGCCAACACCGTCCGCCTGGCCCTGCCGGACGGCGCGACCGACGCCGCCGTGGCGGCGGCGGCCGACGAGATCAAGGCGGCGCAGTCGGACAGCGGACGTCTCGTGTCCACCCGGCTCGACGCGGCGCCCGGCCTTGAGCGCAACGTCGACCGCTTCTCGCAGTTTCTGACGCTGGTCGGCCTCACGGCGCTGATCGTCGGCGGCGTCGGTGTCACCAATGCGGTCAAGGCGTTCATCGATCGCAAGCGGGATACTATCGCCACCCTGAAGGCGGTGGGGGCGCCGGGCGGCTTCGTGGTCGCCGTGTATCTGATCGAGATCGGCGTCATTGCCGGCATCGGCGTGGTGCTCGGACTGGTGCTCGGCCTGTTGCCGCCGTTCTTTGCCGGCGGACTGATCGCCTCGGCGCTTGACCTGCCGATCGAGATCGGCGTCTATCCCGGCGAACTACTGCTCGCCGCCGCCTATGGCTTCCTCACCGCCTTCGCCTTCGCCATCTGGTCGCTCGGCCGGGCGCACGACGTGCCGGTCAGCGCGCTGTTCCGCGACAAGGTAGCGCCGGAGCGGCGCCTGCCGCGCCGGGCCTATGTCGCGGCTACGGCGGTCGCCGTCCTGCTGCTGGGCGCGTTGGCTATCGCCTCGGCTGCCGATCGCTTCGTGGCGGTGGTTTTCGTGCTGTCGATGGCGGCGATCTTCCTCGTGCTGACCGGCGTGGCCGGATTGATCCGCCGCCTCGCCGGCCGTCTGCCGGCGGTCGGTTCGGCGGAGTTCCGCTTGGCGCTGCGCAACATTCATCGTCGCGGCGGCCTGACGCTGTCGGTGGTGCTGTCTCTCGGGCTCGGTTTGACGCTGATGGTGGCGCTGGCGCTGATCGACACCGGCCTCCGCCGCCAGCTCACCTCGACCCTGCCGGACAAGGCGCCCACCTTCTTCATTCTCGACATCCGCTCGAACGAGTTTGACGCCTTCGCGCAACTGGTCAAGGCCACCGTGCCGGGCACCGAGTTGCAGACCGTGCCGATGCTGCGCGGCCGCATCACGGCGCTGAAGGGAACGCCGGTCGACAGGATCGACGCGCCGGAAGGCGCGCGCTGGGCGCTGTCGGGCGACCGCGGCATCACCCTGTCGGCCGAGCTGCCGGACAACGCGACGCTCGCCTCCGGCGTCTGGTGGCCGAAGGACTACGCGGGCGAACCGCTGGTGTCCTTCGAGGACAAGCTGGCACAAGAGTTCGGCTTGAAGATCGGCGACACGGTCACCGTCAGCGTGCTCGGTCGTGAGATCACCGCCAGGGTGGCCAGCACGCGCAAGGTGGAGTGGCAATCGCTCTCCATCAATTTCGTGATGGTGTTCTCGCCCAATACCTTCGCCGGCGCGCCCTATTCGGTGCTGTCGACGGCGGCCCTGCCGCCGAGCGGCTCCGCCGTCGGCGACCGCGACAACGAGGCGCGGCTGATGAGGGCGGTGGTCGCCGCCTTCCCGACGGCGACGCTGGTGCGGGTGAAGGACGTGCTGGCCACCGTCAACGATCTTGTGGGGTCGCTGACGCTGGCGATCCGCGCTGCCGCCTCGATCGCGCTGGCCGCCTCGGTGCTGGTGCTGGCCGGCGCGCTCGCCTCCGGCCACCGCCGGCGCGTCTACGATGCCGTTCTGCTCAAGACTTTCGGGGCGACCCGCGCCCGCGTCCTGCTCGCCTTCGCGCTGGAATACGCCGCCCTCGGCTTTCTCACGGCCATCTTCGCGCTGATGGCCGGCGCGGCCGCCGCCTGGGGCGTGCTCACCGGCATCATGGACGTGCCGGTCGATCTCAATCCCTGGGTGGCGATGGGCGCGGTGGCCGTGGCGCTGCTCCTGACCATCGGCTTCGGCCTGCTCGGCACCTTCCGGGCGCTGTCGGCCAAGGCGGCGCCGGTGCTGCGGAATCTTTAAATCTTCGTCATGTTGGCGGGGTGGCCGGCCGGGCCCTTGAGCTTTCATGCCCGTACGCCCATATTGCATTTTCGAGCGGGGGAGGCTCGCCTTCCCCATGACTTCGCACCTTAGGAAGGATCGAGGCCACAGATGGCATTCCCTGAACGCAACATCCCCTCGGGTTACGGTTCCCGGGCCTATTCCGCGGAGATCGATCAGGGTCTCCGCAGCTACATGCTGCGCGTCTACAACTACATGGCGATCGGCCTGGCGGTTACCGGCGGCGTCGCGGCGATGGCCGCCAATGCCGCCGTGGCAAGCTGGGAGCCGCTGACGCTCAGCTCCTTCGGCGCCGCCCTCTACACCAGCCCGCTGCAGTGGCTGGTGATGCTGGCGCCGCTCGGCTTGGTGCTGGTGTTCTCCTTCGGCATCCAGCGCCTCAGCATGCCGGTGGCGCAGGGCCTGTTCTGGGCCTTCGCGGCGCTGATGGGCCTGTCGCTGTCGTCGATCTTCCTGGTCTACACCGGGCAGTCGGTGACGCAGGTGTTCTTCATCTCGGCGGCCGCCTTCGCCGGTCTCAGCCTCTACGGCTACACGACGAAGCGCAGCCTCAGCGCTATGGGCTCGTTCCTGATCATGGGCCTGTTCGGCCTGATCATCGCCTCCTTGGTCAACCTCTTCATGCAGTCGTCGGCGATGGAGTTTGCCATCTCGGTGATCGGCGTCGGCATCTTCGCCGGCCTGACCGCCTACGACACGCAGACCATCAAGGAGATGTATTACGAGGGCGACGACGCGGCGACGTCCGGCCGCAAGGCGATCATGGGCGCCCTCAACCTCTACATGGACTTCATCAACCTGTTCCTGATGCTGCTGCGCCTGATGGGCGACCGCCGCTGACGGTTGGTGAATGGAAGCGATGGCGCGGCGCCGGGGCAACCCGGCGCCGTTTTCGTTTGAGGGCGGGGGAACCGCGTGGCATGTAGGGACGCCCGCGCCATCCCGTTCCGGATCCCCGCCATGCTGACCATCCGTCCCGCCCGCGCCGCCGACATTGCCGCCATCGCCAGCCTCTACCGCGCCGCCGTCGAGACCGGCACAGCCACCTGGGAACTCGATCCGCCCGACGACGCGGAGATGCTGCGGCGCTTCGAGGCGACTACTGAGGGCGGCTATCCCTATCTCGTTGCCGAGGCGGGCGGCGTGCTGGCCGGCTACGCCTATGCCGGCGCCTACCGGCCGCGCCGCGCCTACCGCTTCACCGTCGAGAACTCGATCTACGTCGACCCGGCCCATCAGGGGCGGGGCATCGGCAGGCGGCTTTTGCAGGCGCTGATCGACGACTGCGCCCGCC
>LUYO01000094.1:0-15382 GCA_001603295.1 Rhodobacterales bacterium Alpha_02 | reverse complement strand
GGCTCCTCGTATGCGGCCTCGATCTCGACGGCAGCTTCGGTGTCGGCGGGTTCTTCCACCACCTCGGCAACGTCCTCGGTCGGCGCCTCGATGGCGATATCGGCTGGCGGGGGAAGATCGGCCCCGGCCGCTGCCTCCAGCTCATCGACAACCGCCTCGTCGACCGGCGTCGGCTCCTCGGGTGCGGCCTCGAAGGTCTCCTCGATGGCCTCGACGGGCGGCGTCACCTCGACCTCCGTACCGCTTTCGGCGGTGGTCTCCGGCTCTTCCATGGCGACCGGCACGGCCGCGACCGGCGTGTCGGGTTCGGAGGCGGCAATCGGCTTGGCCGGCACTGGCGCCTCGAAGGCGGCGCCGGTCTTCAGCACGCCGAAGCCCCGATAGCCGAGGAACGCCCGCTCGCGGCCGAACACCGGCATGCCCGCCAGATCGGATGGCACGCGCAAGCTCTCATTCTCCACCGGCCAGTCGACGGTGAGACCAGTGAAGGTATCGCGGCGGCCGAGCGCCTCGGCGACACGGCCTGCCGGATCGAACTCGAGGCGACCGGCCACCTCGCTCCAGGTGCGGCCAATGATGTCGGACATGCCGGGACCGACCGTCTCGGCGAGGTCGGACGACACGAAGGTGAAGGCGAGCAGCGGATCCAGTTCGAACACGAAGCGCACGGCACGGCCGTGGCGCGGGAAGGAAAACAGCGGTGCGGCAGGCTCGGGCACAGCCTCAGGTTCGGGCGCCGCCTCTTCGATAGCGGCTTCCTCGGCAGCGGTCTCGACGGTCTCTTCAGGCTCGGCGGAGACCTCTTCGAGGGCCTCTTCCGGTTCGGGTGCGATCTCCTCGGCAACGGCCTCGGCAATTCCCTCCGGCTCGGTGGCAACTTCTTCGGCTATCTCGTCAGGTTCCGGCGCGGCTCCTTTAGGCTCCGGAGCATCTTCCTCGGCAGGAGTTTCAACGACCTCTTCAGGCTCAGCGGCGACTTCTTCGGCGGCCTCTTCCGGTTCGGGCGCGATCTCTTCGGCAACGACCTCGGCAATTCCCTCCGGCTCGGCAAACATTTCTTCGATTACTTCTTCGGGCTCCGGCGCGGCTGCTTCCGGCTCCGGCGCTGCTCCCTCGGCAGCAGCCTCAACGACCTCTTCAGGCTCGGCGGCGACTTCCCCGGCGATCGCTTCCGGCTCGGGCGCGACCTCCTCGACAGCATCGGCCGGTTCCAGAGCGGCTTCCGCGGCAACGGCCTCGGCAGCTTCCTCCGGCTCGGTTGCCATGATGGCTTCCGGCTCGGGCAGGACTTCCTCGACGACGGCCTCGACCGCTTCCTCTGGCTCGGGCGCGATCTCCTCGACCGGCGTTTCCTCGACCGGCGCCGCCAGAGCGGACGCGGGCCGCGCAGTGGCTGCGAGGGCGGCGAAGGCTGTTGCCGGGTCGCCGGCCAGCGAGCCCGTGCCGTCGACGATGGTCAGCAGGATCGCCTTGACGCCGTCGACGGCGACGCGGCTCGCCTTGCACACCGTCGGGCGCGGCAGGAAGCCGCGTTGCAGCGGCAGCCGCTCGATCCGGTCCTGGCCGCTGGTCAGCGTGTCGTCGAGCGTGGCGATGCGGCGGGCAAAGGGTGATCCGGCCGCAAAACGCAGCGCCGCCAGCTTGTCCACCGTATAGACACCGAAGAAGGCGGCGCCGGCGGCATTGGCCCACAGGAGCCGCGTGCCGGAACGGTCGACCACCACGGCTGGCCGCGTGTCGGCGGCGAGCATTCTGCCGCTTTCCGTCTGGCTCAGGACTGTGAACAGATCGGCTCCCCCGGACATGCCGCTTCTCCACCTTTCCCGACCCCGAAGCGTCTGCGGCCGGCCGCGCCGGCGGGAAACGCCCGCCCGGCCGATCGAACGGGCCGGTTAATACCCGGCCCCCAAGGCATCTTCGGTCAACCATACGTTAATAGTATGGCAGCCGCTGGCGCGCCACACTCCATTGTGTCGCGATCCCGGCAACCTTCCGATAACCTTAACTTCAAAATGGTGCCGCCAATGCCTGCCGCCGGGTCCCGGCGGGTACGGTGCCGCAAGCCTCCGAACAGCCTTCCCCGCCAAGGAGATGGCGGACGGAAGCGAGTCCGGTCGGCCTCGAATGGCTGTTTTCTCAGGAAAATGCCGCTCTTGCGTCCGGCTGAGCGACGGCGGGGGGCGGCGCGTGCTGCCGACGGCCGATATGTCATGCTCGTTGAACAATGACCGCCTCTCGCCACGGATTCAGTATTTCGGCAAGGTTTCTGATCAAGGATGGTCATCCGTGCCGCCTTCGGAGGAGGGCGGCGGGCCGCCACCGGGACAGCATGGGCGATAGCCATGACGGATGAGCCGATCGCAGTTGAAGGTCAAGGACGGTTAGCGGCGGCGGAGCCGTCGTCCGGAGCACCGGTCACCGGCGGCCGATCGCCGTTTCCGGTGATCGAGACGGTGGGGCGCTTCGCCGCCCGGCCGTTCATGATCGCGCTGCGGCGCGGCCTGCTGCTGTCACTGCCGCTGGTGCTGGTCGGCGCCTTCGCCCTCTTCGTCGCCACCATCGCCGCATTTCCGGCTGTCGCCGAACTGCTGGGTGGCGGCGCCGACATCGTCCGCGCCGTCTGCGCCTCGATCGTCGACGCCACCTTCGGCCTGGTGGCGCTGGTGGTGGTGATCGGCTTCTCCCATTCGCTGGCCGCCCTGACCGGCTCGCCGGCCGACCGTTATCCGGTCAGGCCGTCCGGCGCCAGCGTTGTGGCCCTGACCTGCTTCTTCATCACCGTAGCTCCCGACACGCTCGACCAATGGAAGGCCGCCCTGTCGGCGGGACGCGGGCTGCCGGCCGCCCTGGCCGTCGCCGTCAGTGCCAGCTATCTGTTCCTGTTCCTAGCCCGGCGGCGGCTGTTCCGCCTGACGCTGCGAGGCTCGGGCGGCGATCCGCTGGTGGGCGACCTGTTCGCCATTCTGCCGGCCGGCGCCGTCACCATCGCCGCCTTCGCGCTGGTCCGCCAGGCGCAGGTGGGGCTGGGCGCCCCGGATCTGACCTCCGCGCTGTCGGCCGCCATCGAGGCGCCGTTCGCCGGCGCCGGTCCTTCGGCGCTGTTCGCCGCCGCCTATGCGCTGGCCAGCCAGGTGATCTGGTTTCTCGGCGGCCACGGCGCCAACATCATGGCACCGGTGCTGGAGCACATCATGTCGCCGGCGTCCCAGGCCGCCGCCGACGGCGCCGGTCAGGCCCGCGCCATCACCTGGAGCTTCTTCTCCGTCTACACCGCCTTCGGCGGCTCCGGCGCGACCCTCTGCCTGATCGCCGCCCTGCTTCTCGGCGATCGCGATCCCTCCACCCGCCGCCTCGCCTGGCTATCGCTGCTGCCGGCGCTGATCAACGTCAACGAACCGCTGGTGTTCGGCCTGCCGCTGATCCTGAACCCGGTCTATGCCGCGCCGTTCATCCTGACGCCGGTGGTGCTGGCGCTGCTCGGCTATGGCGCCACCGTCCTCGGCTTCGTGCCGCCCACCGATCTGGCGGTTTCCTGGACCATGCCGCCGCTGTTCAGCGGCTATCTCGCCACCGGCTCACCGGCCGGCGCCGTGGTGCAGGCGATCGGCATCGTCGGCGGCACGCTTATCTATTGGCCTTTCGTCCGCATCGCGGCGCGCCTCCGGCACGTGGCCAACGCCGAGGCGCTCAGCACGTTGCTCGTCGCCGCCGAGGCCGACGAGACGGCGCAGTCGCGCCGGCTGATCGACCTGCCCGGCACCGCTGGCCGCTTCGCCAACGCGCTCGCCCAGGACCTCGCCGAGGCGCTGAAGGCGCCCGACAAGCTCTATCTCAACTATCAGCCGCAGATCTGCGTCGAGGAGCGGCGGGTGTTTGGCGTCGAGGCGCTCCTTCGCTGGAACCACGACGTCTACGGCCCCATTCCGCCGCCGGTGACCGTGGCGCTCGCCGAGGACATGCGGATGATCGACCGGCTCGGCGAGCACGTGCTGCGCCTTGCCTGCCGCCAGCGCGCCGACTGGGGCAATGCGGTGGCCGACGACCTCGTCATATCGGTCAACGTGTCGCCGCGCCAGCTCCAGGAGCCCGGCTTCGACGGCATGGTGCTGCGCGTCCTGGCCGAGGAGGGGCTGGAGCCGCGCCTCCTCGAGCTGGAGATCACCGAATCGACCTCCCTCGCCCCGGCGCTGCAGGCGGTCGAGGCGTTGCAGCGGCTGCGCGAGGTCGGTATCCGCATCGCGCTCGACGACTTCGGCATGGGCCACACCTCGCTGCGCTACTTGCGCGAGCTGCCGCTCGACACGCTGAAGATCGACCGTTCGCTGACCTTCAGCAGTCATGGCGACCTCAACGAGCACGTCATCCGCTCGATCGTCGCGCTGAGCCGCACGCTCGGCCTGACGCCGGTGGTGGAGGGCATCGAGCAACCCGAGCAACTGCCGCGCTTCGTCGATCTCGGCTGCGCCCGCTTCCAGGGCTACCTGTTCTCGCAGCCGCTCGCCGGTGGACCCTGCCTCGACTATATCCGCGCCAACACCCGCGCCTCCTGAGAGCAGTCGGGCGAGCCGTCTGGGATCGGTGGAAAAAGCGTGTTACCACCTAGCCAATCGACCGCGCGGCCGGCGGATCGCCGGAACGGTCGCACGCGCATGCGATGGGAGACAGCATGGCCATCACTTCGTCGACGGCGCTCGCCGCCATCATCGACCACACCATCCTGCGGCCGGACGCCACCGAGGCGGACGTCGAGCAGTTCTGCGCCGAGGCGCTTCAGTGGAACTTCGCGGCCGTCTGCGTCAACCCGCTCTATGTGCCGCGCGTCGCGGCGGCGCTGCGCGGTTCCGCCGTCAAGGCCTGTTCGGTGGTTGGCTTCCCGCTCGGCGCCGCGCCGACCGTGCTGAAGCGCCACGAGGTGGAATGGGTGGTCGCCGAGGGCGCGGCCGAGGTGGACATGGTGATTTCCATCGGCACGTTGAAAAGTGCCGGCGCCGGGCCGGTCGGCGAGGAGATCGCCACCCTCAAGGCGGCCTGCGGCGACGCGCGGCTCAAGGTGATCCTGGAGACGGCGCTGCTCACCGACGAGGAGATCGTCGCCGCCTCGCTGGCCGCCAAGGCGGCCGGCGCCGACTTCGTCAAGACCTCCACCGCCTTCACCCAGAAGGGCGCCACGGTCGAGGCGGTGGCGCTGATGCGCCGCACCGTCGGGCCGGAGATGGGCGTCAAGGCGTCCGGCGGTATTCGCTCGTTCGCCGAGGCGATGGCGATGGTGGCGGCCGGCGCCAGCCGCGTCGGCACCAGCCGCGGCGTCGCGCTGATGCGGGAAGCGCTTTTCGAGGGCTGAGACCGATCAAGGGTCCGCGCCCGCCCCGGACAGGGCGAGCGCGGCGATTTTCGGGGGAACGGTCAGCCGCTGGCCTTGTCGAGCAGCTCGATCTCGGCCGGCGTCAGGTGCAGCGTTGCCGCGTGAGCGAAGCTCTCGACATGCGACACCTTGGTGGCGCTGGCGATCGGTGCCGTGATGCCCGGCCGCGCCATCAGCCAGGCGAGCGCCACTTCGGCCGGCTTGGCGTGATGGGCCTCGGCCACTTGGTCGAGCGCCGCCAGGATGCCGAAGCCGCGGGGGTTCATATATTTCTCGACGCCGCCGGCCCGGCTGCTGCCCTTGAGGTCGTCGGCCGAGCGGTACTTGCCGGTGAGGAAGCCGGAGGCGAGGCTGTAATAGGGGACGACGCCGATCTCCTCGTGCATGCAGAGATCGCGCAGGTCGCCGTCGAAACGGTCGCGCTCGGCGAGGCTATAGTTGGGCTGGAGCACCTGATAGGCGGGAAGGTGCCGGTCGCGCGACACGGCGAGCGCGGCGGCGAGCTGTTCGGCGTTGACGTTGGAGACGCCCACCGCCCTGACCTTGCCGGCGGCGATCAGCCTGTCATAGGCGCCGAGCGTCTCCTCGTAGGGCGTGTCGTCCGGCCAGTGCGAGAAATAGAGGTCGACGCGGTCGATGCCGAGCCGGCTGAGCGACCGGTCGATCGCCTCGGTCACCCACTTGGCGCTGAGACCCTTCTCGCCGGGGCGGCCGAGGTCGGAACCGACCTTGGTGAAGATCTTCAGCTTGTCGCGGAGGCCCGGCCGCGCCTTCAGCCAGCGGCCGATGATCGTCTCGGATTCGCCGCCCTGGTTGCCGGGCTTCCAGCGGGAATAGGAATCGGCGGTGTCGATGGCGTCGAAGCCGTGGTCGACGAAGGCGTCGAGCACGTCGAAGCTGGCCTTCTCGTCGATGGTCCAGCCGAAGACGTTGCCGCCGAACACCAGCGGTGCGATGTCGAAGCCGGTTTTCCCGAGCGGGCGCTTTTTCATTTTCCTCTCCGGTCGTTGGCGACGGCCCTCCTCGGCCGTCCCTTCCCCGGAGGGAGTATAGGAGCCTCGTCGCCGGCCGTCATGTCCGCGCTTGGAACGATCCACGAAAGGCTGCGTCGGGATGAGAGGTCAGAACAGCACGTCGTCGAACAGCTCTTCGCCGCCCGGCGCGGCGGCGGGCGCCAGCATGGGCGCCCCCGACGGAGCGTTGGCCACCTTCAGAATTCTCTGATGGATGTCGCGCTCGGCGGCCATGGTGTAAACGGCGTAGAGCCGCTCGGAGAAGCCGGCGTACCGGTCGGCGTCGGCTGCCGGGCCGCGGCCGTCGTCGCCGCCGAACAGCCGGCGGCAGGCGTCGAGATGCTCGCCGAGATCGCGGCGGAAGTCGATGTCGCGGGCGATGTGAGCGATGCGTTCGGCCACCGCGTTGCCGCTTTCCGCCGTCTCGGCCAGGAAGCGGCCGGTGCGGCCGCTCGCCTCGCGCAGGGTGACGACGGCGCCGTCGATCTCGCCGACGATGTCGATGTGCCGGCCGTCCGTCTCGCCGTCGATATGCTCGGCGGTCTCGCGCATGGCCGACAGGCGTTGCAGGATGTCCTCGGCGGCCACGCCGAGCCGGGCGGCGTAGGTGTTCATCTCCGCCGCCACCACGCCCACCGCCCGGCCCTTGGCGCCGAGCCGGTTGCTGCGGAGGTAGGCGTTGATGGCCAGACAGCGGATGTCGTCGCGCACGCTGCGGATGTTGCCGATGTTGCCCATGTTGCTGAGCAGCTCGGTGGCGACGCGCTTGGTGGCGGCATAGGCGGCGGCCGCCAGATTGCCCGACAGCTCGATGTCCTTGACGACGCCGCGGGCCAGCGCCACGCCGGCCTCGATCGTCTGCATCGCCTCGCCGCTGTCGCCGCCGGCCCGGCCGGTCAGCGCCAGCACGTGCTCGGCCTCGCCGGCCAGCCCCTCGATCGAGGCGACCACCACCCGCGTCTGCTCGGCGAAATCGGCGATCAGCGCCGAGGTCTGGGCGGCCAGCAGCCGGATGCCGACCCCGGCCAGCGCTTCGGCCTGCCGCTCGGAGCCGCAGCGGCCAAGCTCGTCGATCAGGATGGCGATGCCGGCCTGCACGTGCTCGATGCGCTGGCGGGCGACGTCGCCGACCTGCAGCGCCGACAGCACCTTGCCGACCTTGTCCTGCACCGACCGCGCCACGCCCTCGACGCCGACGGCGAGCCGCCTCAGTTCGGCGCGGCGGTGATGGACGGCAGCCAAAGCCTCGGTCAGCATCGAGGAGACGGCCGGCACCCGCTGGGCAAGATTGCCGCCGCCGCCGCAGGCCGCCGCCACTTGTCCGCTCAGTTCGCCGACCTTGTCGGCGAACACGTCGATCTGCTCGATGGCCGACCCGACGTATTTGTCGACGTCGTCGGCGAACTGCGCGAATTCCGTCACGCCGGCGCCGGCGATTCGGGTCTCCATGGCGCAGGTGGTGAGGTAACGCAGCGAGCGCTGCATGTCGCGGATGCGCGGGGCGATCGCCCCGCCGTCGGAAAGAACGGAGGCGAGGCGCCGGCCGGCGGCGGCGTCGGTGGCGGCGAGGTCGGCAAGGCCGGCCAGCGTGGCGGTCAGCCGGGCGGCGGCGGCGTCGCAGGTCTGGTCGTCGAGGGCACCGGTGATGCCCTCGATTGCGCCGAGCAGCCGCGCCACGATGTCGTAGGCGGTCATCAGTGCCCGGCCGCCCTCGACGAAACGCTCCTCGATGCGCGATCGGGCGGCCTCGAGTTCGTCGGAAACCGCGCGGAGATCGGCCTGCCGGTCCATGCTCTCGGATGCCACTCGTCTCTCCTGTGCTGGGTCCGCAGCCTTTCAGAAAAGAATGAAATATCTGTTCACCATGAAAGTCCGGCGGATCGGGCGGCGAGGGCGCTTCCAACCCGGCCGTCAAACGTGCGATAAGCCCGTGCATCGCATTCCCGAACGGACATCGCCGATCATGACCGAAAAGCCGCCTCGCGCGGGCAAGCGCCCGACGATCGCCGACGTGGCGCGCGCCGCCGGCGTGGCGCCGGCCATCGTGTCGCGGGCGCTGTCGCCCAGCCGCCGGCCGGTGTCGCTGGAAAAGAAGGAGCGGGTGCTGAAGGCGGCGGCCGAACTCGGCTACCATCAGAACCCCTTGGCGCGCGGCCTCGCCACCAAGTCGATCGACCTCGTCGCGGTGATTATCAACCACCTCTCCGACCTCTCCGACCTCGACCTGTTCGATCCGCTCCTCGAGGGCATCCAGTCGCTCGGCAAGCAGGCGATCCTGATCCGCGTCGGCCGCACCAAGCGCATCGACGACTTCCTGCGCAATTCGCTCAGCTACCACGTGCACGCGGCGCTGGTGTTCTCCGACTTTGCCGGCGCCGGCGAGGTGCGCGCCCTGTTCCACAGCGACAACGTGCTGATGCTGAACGGCCGCTTCGACGCCGAGAGCGCCCGCATCCGCATCGACGAGGAGGTTGGCATCGCCGAACTGGCCCGTCACGCCCGCGGCCGCGGCGTCGAGACGGCGGCGCTGGTCACCGGCCGGGCCAGTTCGCTGGTCGAGGAGGCACGCGTTGCCGCCTACCGGGCGGCCTGCACCGGCGTCGGCATCCGTCTCGTGCGCGAGGTGAGCGGCGACTATTCCTACGGCTCCGGCCGCGAGGCGGCGGCGGCGATCGCCGGCGCGTTGCCGGACGCCGTGTTCTGCACCTCCGATTCCATGGCGATGGGCGTGATGGACGGCCTCGTCCGCGACGGGCTGCGGCCGCCGGCCGACTACCTCATCTACGGCTTCGACGCCGTCGACAGGGGCAATTTCGCCGCCTACGACGTCTCCAGCGTCGGCTTCGACCGGACGGCGCTGGTGGCCGGCATCCTCGCCTACCTGAAGGCGCCGGGCGAGTTCCCGGCGACCGGGCTCGACATCCCCACCCGTTTCATCGCCCGCGCCACCGGCTGAGGCATCGGAGCCAAAGGCGCGCGTCTTTCGGCACCAGCCGATATCGTGGAGATATAAAAACCCCGGCGCCGGGGATGCCGGCGCCGGGGCTTGACGGGTGGCGATCTCCTTCGGGGATTACCAGATCGGGGTCAGCACCGGCGGGTTGGCCTTCTCGCCCCACCACTTCTTGTAATTGGCCTCATAGGCGCCCGACTGGATGTAGTCGGAGACGAACATGTCGACCCAGCGCTGGAACTCCGGATCGCCCTGGGCAATGGCGATGCCGATGGGGTCGTTGGAGTAGAGGCCGGGCAGGGTGGTCAGCGACGGGTCCTTGGTGGCGAGGTAGTCGAGCATCGACGAGTCCTCGATGCCGGCGTCGACGCGCTTCTGCTTGAGGAGCAGCACGCCGTCCGGCGAGAAGTTGTCGGTGTAGACCAGCTCGGCGGTGGGCACGGCGCGCTTCAGGAAGGTCTCGCCGGTGGTGCCGCGACCGACCACCACCTTCTTGCCTGCCAGACCTTCCAGCGTGGTGATGCCGGCATCGGCCTGGACGATGATGCGCAGGCCGGCCCGGTTGTAGGGGATCGAGAAGCTGACCGTCTTGGCGCGGGTGAGCGTCGCCGAGGTATTGGCGACCACCAGGTCGAGCTGGTTGGCCACCAGCATGGAGACGCGGGCGTCGCCGGAGACGTCGGTGAACTCCACCTTCACGCCGAGCTTGTCGGCCAGCATGGTGGCGACGTCGACGTCGTAGCCGATCGGGTTGTTCTGGTCGTCGCGGAAGCCGATCGGCTCGCCGCCCAGCGACACGCCGATGCGGATGACGCCGGCGTCGAGGATTTCCTGTAGCTTGGCGCCGGCGCTGGCGCTGCCGACCAGCGCGAGGCAGACGGCGGCGGCGGTGAGCGTTGTCTTCAGAAGCCGATGCATGTCCTGTCTCCTTGATGAATCAGAGCTGTTCCGATTGCCGCCGCTCGGGCGCGGCCATGCCGGGTTCCCAGAACCAGTAGGAAACCGGCGTATCGCCCCTGAGCGTCACGACGCGATGCTTGTTATTTATGTCGAGCGCATGAATGACCACCTCGCCGATGAAGCCACCCTTGAGGGCGAGGAGGTCCTCGGCGGCGCGCTCCACCGCCGCATCGAGGGAAAGGCCGAATTTCAGTCCCTGCACCACGGCATGCGAAGTGGCGCAGCGCATGGTCATCTCGCCGGTGTGGGTGCAGGCGGCGGCGCCGTAGCGGCTGTCGGCGTAGAAGCCGGCGCCGGGGATCGGACTGTCGCCGAGCCGGCCGGGATATTTCCAGGCCCAGCCGGAGGTCGAGGTAGCGACGGCGGCGTTGCCGCCGGCGTCGATACCGAGGAAGACGGTGGTGTCGCGTACCCGCTCGGGATCGGTGATGGCGTTGGAGAGCGGGATCAGCGGCACGTCGGGGAAGGCCGCGCGCGCCTTCTCGTCGAGGAGATCGTCGAGCTTTTCCCGCCAGACCCGCTTGCTGTCGGGGAACAGCACGTCGTCCTCGGTGAAACCGATTTCACTTGCGAAGCGGCGCGCGCCTTCGCCTGTCAGCATGACGTGCGGCAGGCGGCGCATCACCTCGCGGGCCAGCGCGGCGACGTGCAGCGTGCGCGGCACGGCGCCGACCGCGCCGACCGACAGCGTGGTGCCGTCCATGACGGCGCCGTCGCATTCCATGTCGCCGACCATGTTGGGCCAGCCGCCGTAGCCGACCGAGCGGACGCTCGGCGCCGCCTCGACGCGGCCGATGCCGGTCACCAGCGCGTCGAGGGCGGCGCCCCCGGCGGTGAGGATGCCGACGGCCTCGGAGAAGCCGGGTTCGGCCTCGGTGTTGGCAAGCAGGATCAAGGCTCAGTCCTTCTTCAGCTTGGACAGGAACTGCCGGATGCGCGGTACGGCGAGGCCGCCCTCCTCGGCGAAGAAATCGGCGGTCGGCAGGTCGACGATCAGCTCGCCCTGCTCAAGGAAGACGATGCGGCTGGAGATGTGGCGGGCGAACTCGATCTCGTGGGTGACGAACACCATGGTGGTGCCGTCGGCGGCGAGTTGAGCAAGGATGCGCAGCACGTCGCCGGTCATCTCCGGGTCGAGCGCCGAGGTCACCTCGTCGAGCAGCAGGTAGCGCGGCTGCATGGCGAGCGCCCGGCAGATGCCGACGCGCTGGCGCTGGCCGCCGGACAACTGCTGCGGATAGGCGTCGGCATAAGCGCTGAGGCCGACCCGCTCGAGAAGGGCGCGGCCGCGTGCCTCGGCCTCTGCCTTCGGCAGCTTCAGCACCTCGATCGGGGCGAGGGTGATATTCCCCAGCGCCGTCATGTGCGGGTAGAGATTGAACAGCTGGAACACCGTGGCCGACGCCCGCCGGGCGGCGACAAGGCCAGCCTTGGTCGAGACGTCGTGGCCGTCGATGGTGATCTTGCCGCCGGAAAGCTGTTCGAGGCCGTTGATGCAGCGGATCAGCGTCGACTTGCCGGAGCCGGAGGCGCCGAGGATGGTCACCACCTCGCCGGGCGCCACCGTGAGGTTGACGCGCTTCAGCACGGGCATGTCGCCAAAGCGCTTCTCGACGTTCTCGGCGACGATCATCAGATGCCTCCCCACTTGACGGACTTGCGCAAGGCCGCCTCGATACGGCCGCCGAAATGGGCGAGCGTCTTCGCCGCAATGTAGTAGATGAGGCCGATCACCGCCCAGACGATGAAGGGTTGCAGTGTCCTCAGATTGAGGATGTTGCCGATCTTGGTCAGGTCGAACACGCCGATCACCGAGATCAGCGAGGTGACCTGGAGCTGGTTGACCAGGATGCCGACGAGCGGCCCCACCGAGAAGGCGGCCGCCTGCGGCGCGATGATCAGCCGCAGGATGCGCGAGCGGGACAGGCCGAACACCTCGGCCGCCTCGATCTGCTCGCGCTCGATCGACTCGATGCCGGAGCGGAAGATGACGAAGGCAAAGGCGGCGGTGTTGAGGCTGATGGTCAGCGTCGCCGCCTCGACCGGCGTCATGCGGACGTGCAGGAAGGCCGGGATGCCGAAGAACACCAGGAACAACTGCACCAGCACCGGCGAGTTCTTCAGCGCCTCGGTGACGACGACGATCACCGGCCGGCAGCCGGGGACGCGGTAGTGGTGGACGACGGCGAGCGCGAGGCCGATGGCGAGGCCGATCACCGTCGTGCCGACGAAGAGAGCCAGCGTCACGCCGAGGCCCTGCAAGAGCAGCACGATGTCGTAGGGCGTGAAGTCGGCGTAGCGCATCAGCCCCCCGTCATGAAGCGGTTGAGGCGGCGATGAGCCGCCGAGATGGCAAAGGACATCAGCGTGGTCAGCGCGGCGTAGAGCACCAGGAGCACCGCGTAGACCTCGAACGGCTTGAAGGTGGTGGCGGCGACGATCTTGGCGGCGCCGGTCAGCTCGTTGACGGTGATGGTGGAGAGGATCGACGAGGTCAGGATCAGGTTGATCAGCACCGAGCCCATCGGCCGTACCGACACGCGCAGGGCGATCGGCAGCACGATGCGGGTGAAGATCTTGGTCTGGCTGAGGCCGGACACCTTGGCCGCGTCGATGACGCCGGGGTCGATGGTCAGGATGCCCGAGAGGATGACGTCGGAGACGAAGGCGCCGCCGGCGATCGACAGGGCGATGACGCCGGTCTCGAAGGCGCCGATGTAGATGCCGAGTTCGGGCAGGCCGTAGAAGAAGAAGAACAGCTGCACGAGGAAGGGTACGTTGCGGAACACGTCGCCGTAGACGTTGGCGATGCCGCGCACCAGCCGGTTATTCGACGAGCGCATCGAGGCGGTCAGCGCGCCGAGCAGCACCGCGCCGATGATGGCCAGCAGGCAGGCGGCGACCGTCAGCGCGAAGCCTTGCAGCAGAAAGCCGATGTAGGGCTCGATCACCCTCCAGAAGCGCAACCCTCGTTCCCCCGCTATTTCTATTGTGAAAGCGGTTTCACTTTTTGTAGGGACAATTCCCGAGGCTGTCAAGCAAGCCGCTTGGCTCCTGCTGGCGGGCGACGTGGGCGGCCAGCGCCTCGACGAAGCGGCGGCCATGGGCCGTCAGCGGCGTGACCCGCAACCGGATGGCGGAAATTTCGAACCTGATCGGCCGGTCGTCCATGGCGGGGCCTCGCAAGGTTGCCGGGCGGTCAGGGGATGAGCACCGAGGCGCCGGTGGTCGCCCGGCCCTCCAACGCCCGGTGGGCGTCGGCGGCGGCGGCGAGGGCAAGGCGCTGTCGCACCTCGGCCCGCACGGCGCCGGAAGCGAGGCGGGCGAACAGGTCGGCGGCGCGCGCCTCCAGTTCGGCCCGCTCCTCGATGTAGTGGAACAGCATCGGCCGGCAGGCGCTGAGCGAGCCGCCTTGCGCCAGCATGGCCAGCGAGAATCCCTCGATCGGCCCCGACGACTGGCCGAAGGAAACGAAGGCGCCGCGCCTCCGCAAGCATTTCAGCGAGCCGGCCCAGGTGTCGCGGCCGACGCTGTCGTAGACGACGTCGCAGCCGCGGCCTTGGGTGATGTCGCGCACCGCGGCGGCGAAATCGTCGCGGCGGTAGTCGATGACGTGGTCGTAGCCGTGGGCGCGGGCAAGTTCCACCTTCTCAGGCGAACCGGCGGTGCCGATGGCCGTGGCACCCAGCGCCTTCAGCCACTGCCCCATGATGAGGCCGACGCCACCGGCCGCCGCGTGCACCAGCGCCACGTCGCCAGCCTTCACCGCGAAGGTTGAGGTGACGAGATACTGCACCGTCAACCCCTTCAACATGACGGTGGCGGCGATCTCGTCGGAAATGCCGTCGGGCAGCCTGACCAGCCGGTCGGCGGCGATCGTCCGCCGCTCTCGATAGGCGCCGAGCGGCGTCGTGTAGGCGACGCGGTCGCCGACCGCCAGCCCCTCGACCTCGGGCCCCACCGCCTCCACCACGCCGGCCGCCTCGGCGCCGACGATCAGCGGCGTTTCCGGCCAGGCGTAGAGGCCGGAGCGGTAGTAGGTGTCGATGAAGTTGACGCCGACGGCGGTGTGGCGGACGGCCACCTCGCCGGCGGCGGGCGCGCGGTCGGCGACCTCCTGCCAGCGCAGCGCCTCCGGGCCACCGGGGGCGCCGAGCACAAGGGCTTTCGACATGCTGATCTCCGTCAGGCCAAGAACTGCGGATCGACTGGGACCTGCAGCGCCTGCACGATGGCGTTGGTCTGCGAAGCCATGCCGATCACCGACAGCAGCTCGGCGTGCATGCCGTCGGTCATGCCCTTGGCCTTGGCCTGCGCGGTATGGGAATGGATGCAGTAGCTGCAACCGTTCACCGTGGAGACGGCGATGTAGATCATCTCCCTGACCACCGGCGACAGCTCGCCCGGCGCCACCATCACCTCCTTCAGGCCGGCCCAGGTGCGCTCGAGGAGTTGCGGCTGGTTGGCGAGGCCGCGCCAGAAGTTGTTGACGAAGTCCGACTTGCGGGTGGCGCGGATGTCGTCGAACACCGCCTTGACGCGCGGATCGGCTTCGGCCTCGGCGTCGGTCCAGAGTTTCACGGTGGACATGATCTCTCCTCAGCGATGGGCCCAGGCCCAGTAGAGTTCGCGCGCCTTGCGGCCCTTGGGACCGAAGGCCAGCGCCTTGTCGTCGAAGCCGATCACCGGCACCACCTTGGAGATGTTGCCGGTGGAGAAGATCTCGTCGGCGGCGCGGAAGTCGTCGAGCGTCAGCGTCATCTCGTGGACGGTCTCGCCGGCCTCGCGCAACAGGCCGATCGTCCGCCAGCGGGTGATGCCGGCGAGGAAGGTGCCGTTGGCCACCGGCGTGAAGTATTCGCCGCCCCTGACCAGGAAGACGTTGGCGGTGGCCAGCTCGGCGACGTTACCGGCGAAGTCCTGCACCAGGGCGTTCTGGAAGCCCTTGGCCTGCGCCTCGCGCAGCATGCGGGCGTTGTTGGGGTAGAGGCAGGCCGCCTTGGCGTCGGTGGGCATGCACTCGATGGTCGGCCGGCGGAAGCGGGTGGTGGTGATGGTGAAGCCCTTGGGCTCGACCATCGGCATCTCCTCGAG
>LUYO01000008.1:0-26200 GCA_001603295.1 Rhodobacterales bacterium Alpha_02 | reverse complement strand
GTCCGGCCCGCTCGACCTGACGGCCGCCGCCTCGCAGCCGCAGCCGGCCGCTCCGGCGCCGACGGAGGTGGCCAGTCTGCCGCCGGCCACTGAGGCCGCGCCACCGCCCGCCGCCACCGGCGGTTCGGCTGCCTATGTGCAGCTGTCCTCGCAGCGCAGCGCCGACGCCGCGCGTTCGGCCTTCGCCGCGTTACAGAAGAAATTCCCGTCGGTTCTCGGTTCGGCCACCGTCGATATCCAGCAGGCCGATCTCGGCGCCAAGGGTGTCTACTACCGGGCGCGCGTCGGTGCGCCGACCCGCGAAGCGGCCGTCTCGCTCTGCGAGCAGCTCCGCGCGGCCGGCGGCGACTGCCTGATCGCCCGTTGACTTGAGCCCGCCTTCTGCGGCCGCGTCGGAGTGCCGGACGGCATCCGGCGCGGTCTTTCCTTTGGAGACCCGCCGATGCCCCGCGCTTTCGTGACCGGCCTCAAGGGCACGACGCTATTGCCCGACGAGCGCGCCTTCATGGCCGACGCGGCGCCATGGGGGCTGATCCTGTTCCGCCGCAACGTCGAGGACCCCGAGCAACTGCGTCGCCTGACCGGCGATTTCCGCGACGCCGCCGGCTGGCACGCGCCGGCGCTGATCGACCAGGAGGGCGGCCGCGTCCAACGGCTGACCGCGCCGCACTGGCGCAAGTATCCGTCCGGGCGACGCCTCGCAGGTGCGGCGGCCATGGCCGGCGACCCGACGCTGATCACCGACATCGCCCATTTGATCGGCGACGACCTCGCCGCCGTCGGCATCGACGTCGACTGCGCGCCTTGCCTCGACGTCGCCACCGACGGCATGACGCCGGCCATCGGCGACCGCAGCTATGGCGGGCGGGCCGATCTGGTGGCCGCCGCCGGCCGTGCCTTCGCCGACGGCCTGATCGCCGCCGGTGTGCTGCCGGTCATCAAGCACCTGCCCGGCCACGGCCGCGCCCGCGTCGACAGTCACCACGAGCTGCCGGTGGTCGACGCGAGCCTCGAAACGCTGGCCGCCACCGATTTCCGCCCCTTCGAGCTGCTCGCCGATCTGCCGGCCGCCATGACCGCTCATCTCGTCTACACGGCGATCGATCCCGAGCGGCCGGCAACGCAGTCGCCCGCCGTCATCTCGGAGATCATCCGCGGCCGCATCGGCTTCGACGGCCTGCTGTTCTCAGACGATCTCTCGATGAACGCACTGAAGGGCACGCTTGCCGAGCGCGCGCGGGCGACGCTCGCCGCCGGCTGCGACATCGCGCTGCATTGCTCCGGCGACATGGCCGAAATGGTCGCCGTCGCCGCCGAGGCGCCGGAACTGACGGGAAAAGCCGCGGCGCGAGCAGAATTGGCATTGAAGCGGCGTGCCGCATCGCCGCATGATGACCCGCAAGGCGTGCTGGCGCGGCTCGACGCGGCGCTGGCCATCTACGACGCCGCCGGCGTCTGAGGAAGCGGCATTGCCGATGGTGACCACCGACGAGTGGAGCGAGGCGCGGCTCGACGTCGACCCCACGGCCGGCGAGGCCTTCGTGGTCGATCTCGACGGCTTCGAGGGGCCGCTCGACCTGCTGCTGACGCTCGCCCGCAACCAGAAGGTCGATCTCGCCCGCATCTCCATCCTGGCCCTGGCCGACCAGTATCTGGCCTTCATCGAAAAGCTGGGCGAGCACCGGCTGGAACTGGCCGCCGATTATCTGGTCATGGCCGCCTGGCTGGCCTATCTCAAGTCGCGCCTGATGCTGCCGCCCGACGAGACGCCGCAGGACGAGCCGTCGGCCGAGGAACTGGCGGGCATGCTGGCGATGCGCCTCAAGCGCCTCGAAGGCATCCGCATCCTGGCCGGCCGCCTCCTCGACCGCTCGCGACTCGGCCGCGACGTGCTGCCGCGCGGCGCGCCGGAGGAGACCGGCCTCGTCAGGCGATCGCTGTGGGAGGCGAGCCTCTTCGACCTGCTCGACGCCTACGGCCGCCAGCGCCAGCGCGACATGGTGCGCGTCCATACCGTGCGCAAGCGCCAGGTCTGGGCGCTGGCCGACGCCCGCGACATCCTCGAACGGCTGGTCGGCACGATTGCCGACTGGACGCCGATCGACGATTATCTCGTCCGCTACATGACCGGGCCGGACTCGCGGGCCACCGTCCGCGCCTCGGCCTTTTCCGCCGCGCTGGAGCTGGTCCGCGAGGGGCGGATGCAACTGATGCAGTCCGGCCCCTTCGCACCGCTCTACATGCGCAAGGGCGAGGGCCGGCCGGATACGCCGGAGGAGGGCGCCTGATGACCCGTTCGGGCACGACCGACGACGCGCCGCACGGCCAGCTCCGGCTGTTCGCCGGCGATCGTGATCCGGCCGAATACGAGGCGTGGATGGCGGCGATCCGCGGCGCCGAGGCCATCCTGTTCGCATCGGCCCAGCCGGTAGCCGCCGAGGACCTCGCCGAACGGCTGGCGCCGGGCACCGACGTGGCGCACGTGCTCGCCGATCTCCGCACCATCTATGCCTCGCGCGGCGTCAACCTCGTCGAGGTGGCCGGCAAGTGGATGTTCCGCACGGCGCCCGACCTCGCCCATCTGCTCACCCGCGAGCAGGTGGAGCCGAAGAAACTGTCGCGCGCCGCGCTGGAGACGCTGGCGATCATCGCCTACCACCAGCCGGTCACCCGCGCCGAGATCGAGGAGATCAGGGGCGTATCCACCAACAAGGGCACGCTCGACGTGCTGATGGAAACCGGCTGGATCAGGATGCGCGGCCGCCGCCGCACGCCGGGCCGGCCGCTCACCTACGGCACCACCGAGGCCTTCCTCGTCCATTTCGGCCTCGAGGCGGTGACCGATCTGCCGGGCGTCGACGATCTCAAGGCGGCCGGCTTCCTGGAAGGCGCGGTGCCGCCCGGTTTCCGCGTGCCGGTGCCCAACGCCTCGGACACGCTGATGCCCGACGAGGACCCGCTGACCGAGCTGGATTTCCAGGATTACGAGCCGTTGCCGCCCGAAGATTGAGGGCTTTGCGGCGGCATCTTCAGAATGCCGGATTTCCTCCATAGCCTCGTCGCAGTTTCTTGCGACGGGGCGTCCGTTGTGCAAGAGTGCCGCCACTTTCGGGCGGGCACCGCCCTCAGGAGACAGAAATGGGTTCGTTGAGCATCTGGCACTGGCTGATCGTCTTGGTCGTCGTCCTCATCCTGTTCGGCGGTCGGGGCAAGATTCCCGAGCTGATGGGCGATTTCGCCAAGGGTATCAAGAACTTCAAGAAGGGTATGTCCGACGACGACGAGACGCCGGCCAAGCCCGTCGAGAACAAGACCGACGACGCCCCCAAGGCCTGATCGATCCTCATCGGGTGTGTTTTTCTGAAGGCGCCGCGCCCTTCCGCGCGGCGGGCGCCGATGGCGGGCGAGTGAACGATGTTTGAAGTCGGCTGGTCGGAAATCCTGGTGATCGCCATCGTGGCGCTCATCGTCTTCCCCACCAAGGATCTGCCGCGCCTGCTCAGGACGGTCGGCCAGATGGTGGGCAAGGCGCGGCGCATGGCCGGCGACATGCAGGCGCAGTTCAATCAGGCCCTGCGCGAGGCCGAGCGCGAGGCTGACCTCGCCGACCTCAGGAAAAGCATCCAGGACGCCAATCCGCTGAGCGACATCAAGAAGACCCTCGATCCCGTGCGCACTCTCGGCGACGACCTGAAGACTGCCGTAACGACGCCGATCGCGCCCAAGGCCGCCGAGCCGGCCCCGGCTGAGGTTTCGCCGCCGGTTACAGCCGAGGTGCCGCCGCCGGTTCCGGCGGAGACGCCGGCCGAAACCCCCGCCCCGGAGAACAAGGACGGGAGCGCCACATGACCAAAAAGGATGAAGAAGACGAGATCGAGGCCTCCAAGGCCCCGCTGATCGAGCATCTCGCCGAATTGCGCTCGCGCCTGTTGAAGTCGGTGGTGGCGATTCTCGTCTGCTTCCTGATCTGCTTCTTCTTCGCTCAGCACATCTTCAACATCCTGGTCATTCCCTATGAGCGGGCGGCCGGTGAGGCGCAGAACGTGCGGCTGATCTACACCGCGCCGCAGGAGTATTTCTTCACCCAGCTGAAGCTGGCGCTGTTCGGCGCGATGTTCATCGCCTTCCCGGTGATCGCCAACCAGATCTACATGTTCGTGGCGCCCGGCCTCTACAAGCACGAGCGTCAGGCCTTCCTGCCGTTCCTGATCGCCACGCCGATTCTGTTCGTGCTTGGCGCGCTGATGGTGTTCTTCTTTGTGATGCCGGCGATCATGATCTTCTTCATGTCGATGCAGCAGACGGGCGGGCCAGGGCAGGCGGCGATCGAGCTGCTGCCCAAGGTGTCGGAATACCTCAGCCTGATCATGACGCTGATCTTCGCCTTCGGCATCGTGTTCCAGCTGCCAGTGGTGCTGACGCTGCTCGGCCGCATCGGCGTCGTCACTGAGGCGGGGCTGCGATCCTGGCGCCGCTACGCCATCCTGCTGTCCTTCGTGGTGGCCGCCGTGCTGACGCCGCCGGACCCGATGAGCCAAATCCTGCTTGCGGTTCCGACGATGCTTCTCTACGAAGTGTCCATCATTGCCGTCAGGTATATCAACAAGCGCGGCCAGTCCCGGGACGTCTCCACCACCGAAAGCTGATGAGTCGGCCCCGGCGGACGTGCCGCGCGGGGAAAGCCAATGCTCGACATCAAGTGGATTCGCGACAATCCGGAAGCCCTGAAGCACGCCCTGATGCGGCGCGGCCAGTCGGCGGACATCGCCGAAGCCACCGTGTCGGAGGCCATCCGCCTCGACGACGCCCGCCGCGCCAACATCAAGTCGCTGCAGGAGGCGCAGGAGCGCCGTAACGCCGCGTCCAAGGAGATCGGCAAGGCCAAGGCCGGCAAGGACGAGGTTCGCGCCGCCGCGCTGATGGACGAAGTGGCGGCCATCAAGTCGTTCATCCAGGAAGGCGAAGCGAAGGAGCGCGAGCTTGACGCCGCCCTCGACGCGGCGTTGTCGGTGATCCCCAACCCGCCGCTCGACGCGGTGCCTGACGGTCCGGACGAGAGTGCCAACGTCGAGCATCACCGCTTCGGCGAGCCGCGCCAGTTCAACTGGGCCAGGGAGCATTTCGAGCTGGGCGAAAGCCTCGGCATGATGGACTTCGAGCGCGCCGCCAAGCTGGCCGGCGCCCGCTTCACCGTGGTGAAGGGCCATCTCGCCCGCATCGAGCGAGCGCTCGGCCAGTTCATGATCAACCTCCACACCATGGAGCACGGCTACACGGAAGTGATTCCGCCGCTGATGGTGCGCGACGAGGTGATGTACGGCACCGGTCAGTTGCCGAAGTTCGCCGAGGATTTGTTCCGCACCACCGACGGCCGCTGGCTGATTCCGACCGCCGAGGTGCCGCTGACCAATCTCGTCCGCGAGGAGATCCTGGACGAAAAGGAACTGCCGCTGCGCTTCACGGCGCTGACGCCCTGCTTCCGCTCGGAGGCCGGTTCGGCCGGCCGCGACGTGCGCGGCATGCTGCGCCAGCACCAGTTCAACAAGGTGGAGCTGGTGTCGATCACCACGCCGGAGACGTCGATCGACGAGCACGAGCGCATGCTCGCGGCGGCCGAGGAGGTGCTGAAGCGCCTCGATCTCGCCTACCGCGTCGTCACGCTGTGCACCGGCGACATGGGCTTCGGCAGCCGCAAGACCTACGATATCGAGGTCTGGCTGCCCGGCCAGAAGAAATTCCGCGAGATTTCCTCCTGCTCGGTGTGCGGTGACTTCCAGGGCCGGCGCATGAACGCCCGCTACCGTCCGGCCGGCGAGCCGAAGGGCACGCGCTTCGTCCACACGCTGAACGGTTCGGGCGTCGCGGTCGGCCGGGCGCTGATCGCCGTCATGGAGACGTGGCAGAACGAGGATGGTTCGGTGACGGTGCCGGACGTCCTGCGGCCGCTGATGGGCGGCATCACCCGCCTCGAGAAGGCGTGAGGGAGAAGAGGCGGCCATGCGCATCCTGATTTCCAACGACGACGGCATCCACGCGCCGGGGCTCGTGGCGCTGGAGACCATCGCCCGGGCGCTTTCCGACGACGTCTGGGTGGTGGCGCCGGAGACCGACCAGTCGGGCTTCGCCCATTCGCTGACGCTGCACGATCCGCTGCGCGCCAGGAAGATCGACGAGCGCCGCTTCGCCGTGCGCGGCACGCCGACCGACTGCGTCATCATGGGCGTCCGCCACATCCTGCCCGGCAAGCCGGACCTGGTGCTGTCCGGCGTCAACGCCGGCACCAACATGGCTGACGACGTCACCTATTCGGGCACCGTCGCCTGCGCCATCGAGGCGACGCTGCTGGGCATCCCGGCCGTGGCGCTGTCCCAGGCCTACGAGGATTTCGTCGGGCGCATTCCCTTCGAGACCGCCGAGGCGCTGGGGCCGGACGTCCTGCGGAAGCTGACGGGGCAGGGCATCGCCCACGGCACCTTCGTCAACGTCAACTTCCCCAACTGCCGGCCGGACGAGGTGACAGGCATTGAGGTGACGCGGCAGGGCAATTTCGCCTACGACCACGGCATCGACGTCGAGAAGCGCATCGACGCCCGCCACAAGCCCTATTACTGGCTGACCTTCCAGCGCGGCGAGATGCTGTGCGCGCAGGGCACCGACGCCTTCGCCATCTCGCGCAACAAGGTGTCGGTCAGCCCGTTGCGCCTCGACCTCACCGACATCGAGGCGATGGAGCGGATGCGCGGCCTGTTCTGAGAGACCGCTCCGGCGGCCGTCCGCTCCGACCTGTCGTCGCGCCTCCGGTTCTCGAAAACCGGGCCTGTCGACTTGTCGGATCAAGTTTTCAAACGGCCTCCGGGCGCCGCGATTTTGCCGGCTTCAACACTTTATCAAGGCCGTTGGTCTTACTTTTGACACCTCCGTCGTAAATGCAGCGTCGCAATTCATGTTTTGCGGCATTGCGCGAGAGTAATGGTGTCGATGAGGCCTTTCGAGCCGGACAAGGTGGCGATCGCGGAGCTGACCATGAAGCTCCGTGGCATGGGTGTCACCGATACCCGGCTGCTGCGCGCGCTCGAACTCGTCCCCCGCCGCATGTTCGTCGCCGCCGCCCATCAGGCGAGCGCCTATCTCGATCGTTCGCTGCCCATCGAATGCGGCCAGACGCTCAACGCCCCCTCGACGGTGGCGCTGATGGTGTCGGCGCTCGGCGTCGGGCCGGAGGACAAGGTGCTGGAGGTCGGCTGCGGCTCGGGCTTCCAGGCGGCCATCCTCGCCCACCTCGCGGCGCAGGTGGTGACGATGGACCGCTTCCGCAGCCTGATCGACATCGCCGAGGACCGGCTGGTCGCCCTCAAGATCGCCAACGTCACGACGCTGCTCGGCGACGGGCTCGAAGGCTTCACCCGCTACGCGCCCTACAATCGAATCCTGGTCGATGGTGCCGTCGAGAAGGTGCCGACGGCGCTGCTCGACCAGCTTGCCGACAAGGGCACGCTGGTCGCTCCGGTCGGGACCGGCCACACCCAGACGCTGGTGCGAATCTCACGCGACGGCCGGCTGTTCCACCGCGCCGAACTCGGCCGCATCAAGCAGTTTCCGCTGCGCGAGGGCGTTGCCCGGCGGCTGTGAGTCCGGCGCCGGATGCTTTTGGCTTCGCCGAAAGTCTTGCGGGATTCGGCGGTTTTCCCTGCCTTTGCGGCTTCTCCACACGAGGTCGCCGCGTCGCCTTAAACCTTTATCAACGTTACTGCGGCTTAATCATTGCAGTTGATGTCGAGCAGGCGAGACCTGATCCATGAGTAACCTAGCGATCCGCCGCACCTCCCGTTTCCTGGTCCAGGCTGCCGCCCTCGCGCTGGTGGCCGGCTTTTCGGCCGGCTGCAGCGGCGACACGAGCCGTTTCGGCAACATATTCGCCGAGACCGATAATCAGGATCAGATCATCGGTCGCGCCGATCCCATGCCGACCGGATCCATAAATCCCCAGGCGACCTACGCGCAGCCCGCCTATGCGCAACCGGCCTACACGCAGCAGACCTATGCCGCGCCGGCCTCCACCTATCCCTCGGGTGCGGTTTCCTCCAGTGCGCTGCCGCCGGCGCCGGGGGCCGTGGTCAACAACGGCGCCTATGTCCGTCCGACCCAGACCGCCGCGCTGCCCGCGCCGCCGACCACCCAGCCTTGGGCGCCCGCCAACGGCACGTCGATCACCGTCAAGCCCGGCGACACGGTGCAGGTGCTGGCCCGCCGCTACGGCGTTGCCGAATCGTCGCTGCTCGCCGCCAACGGCCTCGTCGCCGGCGCCCAGCTGACGCCCGGCCAGACCATCGTCATTCCGGCCTATACGCAGCCGACCACGGCGAGCGCCGCTCCGGCCGCCGCCACGGGTGGCATGGCGCCCGGCCCGCAGGTGCT
Organism: Rhodobacterales bacterium Alpha_02; assembly: GCA_001603295.1. Lineage (GTDB taxonomy): Bacteria > Pseudomonadota > Alphaproteobacteria > Rhizobiales > Pleomorphomonadaceae > Pleomorphomonas. Next base: position 17,785 of record LUYO01000008.1, on the reverse strand, counting down.
CGGCCAGCTGCCGCCCACCAAGCCGCCGGTGCCGAAGTCGGTGTCGAGCCAGGTTGCCGCCGCCGCGCCGGCCAAGCCGGCCGCGCCCGCCACCACCACCGTCGCCATGGCGACGTCGACGGCCTCCGACGCGCGGCCCGGCCTTCTGCCGCCGGCCGGCAACACGCCCGCCCAGCAGGCCGGGCAGCAGACGGCGGCGCTGGCGCCGAGCCAGACCCAGCCGAGCGCCAAGACCGCCACGCCGGCCACTACCGGCGTCGAGAGCGCCGCCGACGGCAGCTTCCGCTGGCCGGTGCGCGGCCGCGTCATCTCCGCCTTCGGCGTCAAGCCGGGCGGCGAGCGCAACGACGGCATCAACATCGAGGTGCCCGAGGGCACGCCGATCAAGGCGGCCGAGGGCGGACAGGTGATCTACGCCGGCAACGAGCTGAAGGGCTTCGGCAACCTGGTGCTGGTGAAGCATCCCAACGGCTTCGTGTCGGCCTATGCCCACGCCAGCGAGGTGCTGGTGCAGCGCGGCGACAGCATCCTGCGCGGCCAGACCATCGCCAAGGTCGGCGCCACCGGCAACGTCAGCCGGCCGCAGTTGCACTTCGAAATCCGCAACGGCAACCGGCCGGTCGATCCGCTGCCCTATCTCAGCGGCTGACGGCCGACGATCCGACAGCACGGTCCTCAACCGGCGGCGTCAAAGCCGCCGGTTTTTTGTCTGCCGGTTCAGCGCCAGTCGCGCGGGATGACGCGCTCGTCGTCGGTGACGCAGGCAAGGCTGTCGGCCGGCGGCTGGGCGTTGCGGCCGGCGACATAGGCGGCGCCGGCGTCGCTGCCGCAGATCGGCCTGGCGATTACCTCGAAGCCGGCCTGGCGCAGGCAGGCGCCGATGTAGCGCTCGCGCAGCTCGGCGTTGACGTCGCGCGTGTGGCTGCTGCCGGGATAGACGAAGCCGCCGGCCTTGCGGCAATAGCGGCGGCCGCTGACCGGATCCTCGCGGCATTCGGTGTAGCCGGGCCGGTAGACCGGCGGCCGGATTTCCGTGACCAACGCCTGGGGGATCTTCTCCAGCGATTCGATGCGGCAGGCATCGGCCGCCGACTGTCGTTCGGCAAAGCTCGATCCGGCCTTGTAGACCACCGGCACCGGGCCGGACACGCAGCCGGCAAGGAACAGAAGCGTCCCCGCCGCCGCGACGCGTTTCAACATGATTCTCTCCTCCGCCGTGGGGCGGCCGTCAGGCGCCGAGCCGCAGCCGGCCGGCCAGGTCCTGGACATACTGCCAGGCGACGCGTCCCGACCGCGCGCCGCGCGTCCTTTCCCACTCGAGCGCTTCCGCCCGCAGGAGGTCCGGATCGACGTCGAGCCCCAAGGCCGCGACATAGCCGTATACCATGTCGAGATAATCATCCTGCGAGCAATTGTGGAAGCCGATCCACAGGCCGAAGCGGTCGCTGAGCGACACCTTCTCCTCCACCGCCTCACCGGGATTGATCGCCGTCGCCCGCTCGTTCTCCATCATGTCGCGCGGCAACAGGTGGCGGCGGTTGGAGGTGGCGTAGAACACCACGTTGTCCGGCCGGCCCTCGATGCCGCCTTCCAGCACCGCCTTCAGCGACTTGTAGGAGGTGTCGCCGTGGTCGAAGGACAGGTCGTCGCAGAACAGTACGAAGCGATGGCGGCTGTCGCGCAGCATCTTCATCAACAGCGGCAGGCTCTCGATGTCCTCGCGGTGGATCTCGATCAGCTTGAGCGGCGTGAAGTTTCCCTCGCCGGCCAGACGCCGGTTGACCTCGGCCTGGGCCGCCTTGACCAGCGACGACTTGCCCATGCCGCGAGCGCCCCACAGCAGCACGTTGTTGGCCGGCAGGCCGCGGGCGAAGCGCTCGGTGTTGGCTACGATCATGTCGCGATTGCGATCGATGCCCTTGAGGAGGCCGATCTCGACGCGATTGACGCGTTTGACGGGTTGCAGCGATGCCGGATCGGCGACGAAGACGAAGGCGTCGGCCGCCTCGAAGTCCGGCGTCTCGGGCGCCGGCGGCGCCAGCCGCTCGATAAGGCCGGCGATGCGTTCGAGATGGGCGTTCAGCGTGTCGATGGGGGAAGCGCTCACATCCGGTCTCCTCAATGCCGCTTCAGTACCAAGCGGTACTCTCCTGTCTTCTTTATTGCTCGGCCCGCCCCGATGCAAACCGCGGAAGGCCATTTCCGGTACGCTTCGGCGCATTTCCTGCCGGAGACTACCTAGTCCATGGCCCCGAGAGCGCCTACACGTAGCTTTGGTTTGCAAAGTCCCCCGGCCTAGGTATATTCCGGCCACTTTCGCGTGGACGTCTCGCCGTCCTCCCGAAGACACTATGCCTCGTCGGTCCGGCTTGCGGGCGGCGTCAGGCCAATGGAGTTGACCCGATGTTCGTAACCCCAGCCTTCGCCCAGGCGGCTGGCGCTGCCCCCGGCGGCGCCGATTTCCTGGTGCAGTTTGCGCCGTTCATCCTGATCTTCGTCATCATGTACTTCCTGCTCATCCGGCCGCAGCAGCGCAAGGCCAAGGATCACCGGGACATGCTGAAGAACCTTCGGCGCGGCGACGTGGTCGTCATGCAGGGTGGCCTGATCGGCAAGATCGTCAAGGTTGTCGACGAGAACGAGTTGCTGCTCGACGTCGGCGACGGCACCGCCAAGGTGCAGGTGCGCGTCGCTGCCGGTCTGGTGCAGCAGCTCCGCGCCAAGGGCGAGCCCGTCAAGGAAGGCGCCTGACCGCATGAGGCGGTACAAGATGGAAGGCGGGCAGCCCGGCTGCCCGCTTTCGGCCAATAAGGTCCGAGGCAGCAAATGCTCTATTTTTCCCGCTGGAAAGTAACCGCGATCCTTTTGACGATCTTCGTCAGCCTCGTGGTCCTGGTTCCCAACTACCTGACCTCCGACCAGCTCAAGAACTACTGGCCGTCCTGGCTACCGGGACGTCAGGTGGTTCTCGGCCTTGATCTGCAGGGCGGCGTCTATCTGCTCTACCAGGTCGACGTGAACGACTACAAGCAGAAGCGCCTCAAGGCGCTCGAGGGCGACATCCGGCAGGCCATGCGCGACGAGCCGCGCATAGGCTACACCGGGCTCAGCATCCAGGGCGACGTCGTCCAGCTGAAGATTCGCGACGCTGACAAGGTCGACGATGCGGCCAAGCGTCTGCGCAACCTGCTCAATCCGCTGTCGACCGGCGCGCTCGGCGGCGCCGCCGTCTCCGAATTCCAGCTCGAAGAGGGCTCCGATGGCCTGATGCGCCTCGGCTTCTCCCAGTCCGGCCTCGACAAGCGGCTCGGCACCGTGGTGCAGCAGTCGATCGAAGTCATCCGCCGTCGCGTCGACCAGATGGGCGCCGTCGAGCCGTCGATCCAGCGTCAGGGCTCCGACCGCATCCTGGTCGAAGCGCCCGGCGAGAAGGACCCGGAGCGACTCAAGAACATCATCGGCCGCACGGCGCAGATGACCTTCCACCTCGTCGACCTCAACGTGTCGCCCGACGAGGCGGCCAAGGGCAACCTGCCGCCCGGCGAAATCCTGCTGAAGCAGAAGGAACCCGGCGGCATGCCGATGGTGGTCGACGAGTCACCGCTGATGAGCGGCGAGGATCTCACCGACGCCCAGACCTCATTCCAGAGCCAGACCAACGAGCCGGTGGTTTCCTTCCGCCTGTCGACGTCGGGCGCCCGCAAGTTCGCGCAAGTGACCACCGACAACGTCGGCCGGCTGTTCGCCATCGTCCTTGACGACGAGATCATCTCGGCGCCGCGCATCAACGAGCCGATCACGCAAGGGTCCGGCCAGATTTCCGGCCACTTCACCGTCGAGAGCGCCAACGACCTCGCCGTGCTGCTCCGGGCCGGCGCGCTGCCGGCCAAGCTCGCCGTCGCCGAGGAGCGCACCGTCGGCCCCGGCCTCGGCGCCGACTCAATCGCCGCCGGCGAGCGGGCCGCGCTGATCGGCACAGTCGCCGTCGTCATCTTCATGCTGGCCGCCTACGGCCTGTTCGGCATCTTTGCCAATGTGGCGCTGGTGGTCAACCTGATCCTGATCATGGCGATCATCACCATCCTGCAGGCGACGCTGACGCTGCCCGGCATCGCCGGCATCGTGCTCACCATGGGCATGGCCGTCGACAGCAACGTGCTGATCTACGAGCGCATCCGCGAGGAGCAGCGGCTCGGCCGCTCGCCGGTGTCGGCGATCGACGCCGGCTTCCGCCGCGCCTTCGGCACCATCCTCGACGCCAACATCACCACGCTGATCGCCGCCATCGTGCTGTTCCAGATGGGCTCCGGCCCGGTGAAGGGCTTCGCGGTGACGCACGTCATCGGCATCGTCACCACCATGTTCACGGCCATCACCTTCACCCGACTGGTCGTGTCGACCTGGGTCCGCTATCGGCGGCCGTCCGTCGTTCCGCTCTGATCCGGATCCCGAGGCTCCATCATGCGCCTGCTTCGCCTGTTTCCCGACGACACCAAAATTCCCTTCATGAAGTGGAGGAAGTGGAGCTTCCTGTTCTCCGGCGTTGCGTCGGTGCTGTGCTTCATCTTCCTCTACACCCACGGCATGAACACCGGCATCGATTTCCAGGGCGGCACGCTGATGGAAATCCAGACCAAGTCCGGCCCCGCCGATCTCGAGGGGATCCGCCACACGCTCGACGCCCTCGGTCTCGGCGAAGTGCAGGTACAATCCTTCGGCGCCGATGACGACGTGCTGATCCGCATCGTCCGCCAGGAGGGCGGCGATGAGGCGCAGACCGCCGTGGTCACCAAGGTGCAGGCCGCCTTCGGCGACAGCGTCGAATACCGCCGCACCGAGGTGGTCGGTCCGCGCGTCTCCGGCGAGCTGGCCGAGAACGGCATCATCGGCGTTCTCGCCGCGCTGGCGCTGATCATGGTCTACGTCTGGTTCCGCTTCGAGTGGCAGTATTCGCTCGGCGCGGTGATCGCCACGCTGCACGACGTGGTGATGACCATCGGCTTCTTCGCCGTTGCCCAGCTCGAATTCAACCTGTCGTCGATCGCCGCCATCCTGACCATCGTCGGCTATTCGCTGAACGACACCGTCGTGGTCTACGACCGAATCCGCGAGATGCGGCGCAAGTACAAGCGCCTCAACCTCGTCGTCCTTCTGGACCTCGCCATCAACCAGACGTTGACCCGCACCACCAACACCGCGCTCACCACGCTGCTGGCGCTGGCCGCGCTGGTGATCTTCGGCGGCGAGGTGATCCGCTCGTTCACGGCGTCGATGCTGTTCGGCGTGGTGATCGGCACCTACTCGTCGATCTTCATCGCCGCGCCGATCCTGATCTTCCTCGATCCGCAGCTGGCCGGCGACAAGTCGGCGAAGAAGGTCGAGGACGACGGCGACGAGGCAGCCGAGCCGGCGTGATTTGGTGAGGCAGAGCAGGGCTGTTATATAGCCCTCATCCGATACCCCCTTCGGGAGGTGCCGCCGATGAAGCTGTTCGGGCCGCGAGGCCGTCCCCTGGAACGTCGCGACCAGCACCTGCCCGAGCAGGTGCCGGTGGACGCCTATGGCAACGGCGGCTTCCGCTTCGGCGGCATGTCGCATCGCGGATCGATCCTGATCCTGCCGTCGGGCGTGCACGGTTGGGCGGCTGTGACGCCCNNATCGACATGCTGCTGGTTGGCACCGGCCGCGACCTCGTGCCGCTGCCGAAGGATGTCGCCGCCGCGCTCAGGGCCAGCGGCACCGCTTTTGAAGCCATGTCGACCGGCGCCGCCGTTCGCCTCATCAACGTCATGCTCGACGAGCGGCGCCGCTTCGCCGCCGCGCTGCTGGCGGTCGACTGATGACGTCGGTCGCCCGCCTCGACGACGCCTACCGTTACTGCGAGGACCTCGTCCGCGACCACGACCGCGACCGCTGGCTGGCCGACCGGTTGCTGCCGGACGAGTGCCGCCGGCACGCCCTGGCCATCCACGCCTTCTCCTACGAGGCGGGGCGTGTCCGCGAGACCGTCCGCGACGCCATGCCGGGCGAAATCCGCCTGCAATGGTGGATCGACGCCATCGAGGGCGAGGCGCGCGGCGACGTTGCCGGCCATCCGGTGGCGGCGGCGCTGATCGACACCATCCGCCGCTTCTCGCTGCGGCGGTCGGGCTTCGTCAACCTGCTGGAAGCACGACGCTTCGATCTCTACGACGACGCCATGCCGACGCTGAACGACCTTGAAGGCTATGCCGGCGAGACGGCGTCGGTGCTGTTCCTGGAAGTGGCGCAGGTGCTCTGCGACGGCGCCGACCCCAGGGCGGCCGACGCCGCCGGCCATGCCGGCGTCGCCTATGCGCTGACTGGTCTGATGCGGGCGCTGCCGATCCACGCCCGCCGCAACCAAGTCTACCTGCCGGCCGACCTGCTCGGAAAGGCCGGCATCGATCCCGACGACGTACGCCACGGCCGCAAGGCGGAGGAACTGGCCGGCGTCCTCGCCGATCTCCGCCGGCAGGCGGCGGACCATCTCGACAAGGCGCTCGCGGCGCTCTCTGGCGCGGACCGACGCGCAAAGCCGGCCTTCCTGCCGCTCGCCTTTATCCGGCCCTATCTCGATGCGCTCGCCAAGGCGCCGCCCTACGGCCCGGTGGCCGAGTTGGCCAACTGGCGGAAGCCGCTGATCCTCTGGAAGTTCGGGCGGCGACTTTAGCCCCTGGCGCTCGCCTCGATGAGACCGATCAGGCCCTTGAGCATGGCAATCGGCTCGGGCGGGCAGCCGGGGATGACGAGGTCGACCGGGAGGACCGCCGACACCGAGCCGATCGTCGCGTAGCTCTTGCGGAAGACGCCGCAACCGGCGGCGCAGTCGCCCACCGCCACCACCCATTTCGGCGCCGGCGTCGCGGCATAAGTGCGTTCGAGGCCCTCGCGCATGTTGGCGGTCACCGGGCCGGTAACCATCAGCACGTCGGCATGGCGCGGCGAGGCGACAAAGCGCAGGCCGAAGCGCTCGACGTCGTAGTAGCTGTTGTTCAGCGCGTGGATTTCCAGCTCGCAGCCGTTGCAGGAGCCGGCGTCGACCTCGCGGATCGACAGGCTGCGGCCGAGCCGCGCCCTGGCGACGGCGCCGAGGCGGGCGGCCAGTTCCTCAAGTTCGGCATCGGCAACCGCCGGCGCCTGTTCGGTCACCGGCCGCCGGAACAGGCCTTCGAGCAGCATGCGGCGCATCTTCGGCTCCAGTTCTAGAGCACATCCAGCGAACCCCGGTTCGCCGAATGTGCTCTATCTGTTTGTTTTCACGCAATCCCGGACGCAAAACCGGTTTCCACTTTTGCTGGGATTGCTCTAGAGATCGCTGCCCGAGTAGGAGCAGTTGAACGACTTGTTGCAGATCGGGAAGTCGGCGACGATGTTGCCCTCGATCGCCGCTTCCAAGAGCGGCCACTGGAACACCGAGGGGTCACGCAAGGCGCCGCGCAGCACGCGGCCGTCCTCATCGATCCTCAGCCAGACCAGCACGTCGCCACGGAAGCTCTCGACCATGGCGAGGCCCTCGGTGGAGGTGTCATGCGGCTCGTGGGCGAGGCCGCCGGCCTGCGGCACCCGCCGCTCGCTCAGGGCGGCCTCCACCGGATGGGCGATCGGCCCGGGCGGCAGCCGGTCGAGGATCTGTTCGATCAGTTCCAGGCTCTCGTAGACCTCGTTTATCCGAACCCAGACGCGGGCGTTGACGTCGCCGTCCTCACGCTTCACCAGCTTGAAGTCGAGATCGCCATAGGGCGGATAGCCCGGCGTCTTGCGCGCGTCGAAGGCGCGGCCCGAGGCGCGACCGACCGGGCCGCCGGCCCCGAAGCGACGGGCGAGATCGGCCGACAGGATGCCGGTGGCGACGGTGCGGTTCTGGAGCGACGCGGTGTTGTCGTAAAGCTCGACGAGGCGGGGGAACCGCTCGCGGATGCGGAGGGCCATCGCCTTGATCGCCGCGGCGTCGTGGAGATCGACGGCGACGCCGCCGGGCACGATGCGGTCCATCATCAGCCGGTGGCCGAAGGCGGCTTTCGAGGCGCGCAGCACCTCCTCGCGCAACATGCTGCAATGGGCGAGCATCAGCGCGAAGGCGGCGTCGTTGCAGATGCCGCCGATGTCGCCGAGGTGGTTGGCGAGCCGCTCCAGTTCGGCCATCAGGGCGCGCAGCCAGATCGCCCGCTGCGGCACGGCGACGCCAAGCGCCGCCTCGGCCGCCCGCGCGAAGGCGAAGGACCAGGCGACCGTGCTGTCGCCGGAGACGCGGGCGACGACGCGCGCCGCTTCGTCCAGCGTCGTATCCGTCAGCAGCCCCTCGATGCCCTTGTGGACATAGCCGAGCCGCTCCTCGAGGCGCACGATGATCTCGCCGTTGGCCGAGAAGCGGAAATGGCCGGGCTCGATGATGCCGGCGTGCACCGGACCGACGGCGATCTGGTGCAGCGGCGGCCCTTCGGCGGCGAGGAACGGATAGGCGTCACCGCTCGCCGTCGCCGGCGTGGCGGCGCCGAGCGGCGCCCGGACGCCCCAGCGGCCGTGATCGAGCCAGCGCCGGTCGTCGGGGATGCCCTCGGGCGTGAGGCCGTGCAGGTCGGCGATCGCCCGTTCCAGGCGGAGCGCCGGCGGATGGGTGAGGCCGACCGACGGGAAGCTGCCGTCGGGGGCGGCGAGCGTCAGCACGGTCAGCGCGCCGTCCTCGTCGTCGAGCACGGCCATGTGCACGGCGCGCGGCTCGGCCCACAGGCCGGCCAGCGTGGCATTGCCGGCGGCGACGGCCAGCGTCGCTTGCCGCCAGAGGTCGGCATCGACGGTGATGCGCGGCCAGGGTTTCTGCTCCTCGACGGTGAGCGCGGCGTTGAGAAGGGCGGTGCGGAGCGTGCTCATGATCTTACCCCAGCATCCGCGCGACGTTCTGGAACCAGGCGACCAGCGGCCCCGGCAGGTAGAGGCCGGCGATCAGCACCAGCAGCAGGTGGATGATCAGCGGCAGCATCGATGGCCGCTTGCCGGCGTCAACGACGCTGGGGGAGGGCTTGCCAAAGGCGATGCCGGTCAGCCGCCAGACCAGCGCGCCGCTGGCGATCAGCAGGCCGAACACCAGCGGCACGGCGAGCAGCGGCTGCCGCGCGAAGGTGGAACTGACCAGCAGGAACTCGCTCATGAAGATGCCCATCGGCGGCAGGCCGGCGATGGCGGCGACGCCGACCACGAGGCTCCAGCCGAGCGTCGGGTGGCTCTCGGTGAGGCCGCGGATGTCGGCGATCTTCTGAGTGCCCTTGACCTGCGCCACCTGGCCGACGGCGAAGAAGATCGCCGACTTGGTCAGCGAGTGCATGGTCATGTGCAGCAGGCCGGCGAAGTTGGCGAGCGGCCCGCCCATGCCGAAGGCGAAGGCGATCAGGCCCATGTGCTCGATCGACGAGTAGGCGAACAGCCGCTTGATGTCGCGCCTGAGGTAGAGCATGAAGCCGGCGAAGATCAGCGACACCAGACCGAGCGTGACGAGCAGCGGTCCCGGCGCCACCGCGAACGGGTTGGCGGCGAGCAGCATCTTGAAGCGCAGCAGCGCGTAGAGCGCGACGTTGAGCAACAGGCCGGACAGCACCGCCGAGATCGGCGTCGGTCCCTCGGCGTGGGCGTCGGGCAGCCAGGCGTGCAGCGGCGCGAGGCCGACCTTGGTGCCGTAGCCGAGCATCAGGAACACGAAGGCGACGTTGAGCAGTTCCGGGCTGAAGGCGGCGGCGTGGGCGACCAGCGTCGTCCAGACCATGGCGTCGTGGCCCTCGCCGATCACCGGCCGGGCGGCCATGTAGATCAGGATGGTGCCGAACAGCGCCAGCGCGATGCCGACCGAGCCGAGGATGAAGTATTTCCAGGCGGCTTCCAGCGCCGCCTGCGTGCGGTAGAGGCCAACCATCAGCACGGTGGTCAGCGTCGCCAGTTCGACGGCCACCCACATCAGGCCGACGTTGTTGGCGGTCAGCCCGAGGTTCATCGACAGGCTGAGCGCCTGATACATGCCGTGGTAGAAGCGGATGTAGCCGGGCTTCAGCCGGCCGATCTCGATCTCATGGCCGATATAGCTGGCCGAGAAGATCGAGGTGGTGAAGCCAACGAAGGTGCCGAGTACGATGAAGACGATGTTGAGATCGTCGACGAACAGGAAGCCCACCGCCGGATCCGGCCGCTCGAACAGCAGCGTCAGCGCGAACAGGAAGGTGATGCCGGAGGCCAGCATGTTGATGCGGGCGCCGAGCCGGTACTGCGGGATCAGCGCGAGGATCAGCGCCGCCGCTCCGGGCACCGCCAGCAGGGCATCGATGGGGGCGAAGGGCAGGAGATGGAGAAAGGCGGTCATTCCCGGCCCTCCCGGAAGTCGTCGAGGGCCTGGGTATCGATGGTGTCGAAGCGCTCGCGGATGCGGAACAGGAACACGCCGATGACGATGAAGGCGACCAGTACCGAGAAGGCGACCGAGATCTCCACCACCAGCGGCATGCCGCGGGCGCCGGTGGCGGCCAGCACCAGACCGTTTTCGAGGCTCATGAAGCCGACGATCTGGCTGATGGCGTTCTGGCGCGTCACCATCATCAAGAGGCCGAGCAGGATGACGGAGAGGGCGAGCGCGAGATCCTCGCGGGCGATCGGGTCGGCCTCGGCGGCGGCCGGCAGCATGACGACCATGGACAGGGCGACGAGGCCGATGCCCATCAGCATGGTCGGGCCGATGCCGCCCACCGTCTCGATGTCGCGGTGGACGCCGAGCCGCACCACCATGTGATGCAGCGCCACGGGAATGATGATCGCCTTCAGGATCAGCGCGATGGCGGCGGTGACGTAGAGGTGCGGCGCCGCCTGGATATAGGCTTGCCAGGCGACCGACAGCGACAGCACCACGGCATGCGCCGCGAACACGTTGAGCAGGCCGAGGATACGGTTCTGGTAGAGCATCATGAAGCTCACCAGCACCATGCCGCCGGCCAGGAGATGCGCGGCGTCGAGGGAGAACCGCTCCATCAGAAGCTCCTCGAAACGAACAGCAGCAGCGTGCCGAGGAAGCCGAGCATCAAGGCGCCGCCGACGAATTCCGGTACGCGGAACACCCGCATCTTGGCGATCGCCGTTTCGAACACCACCATCAGGAAGCCGCCGACGGCCAACTTGCCGACAAAAGTGACGACGCCGAAGGCCATTTCGAGAAGGCCGTCGCCTTGGCGGGCGATGCCCCAGGGCGCGAAGATGCAGGCGATCAGGGATATGTAGAGCAACAGCTTCAGAGCGGCGGCCAGCTCGATCACCGCGAGGTGGCGACCGGAGTATTCCAGCACCATCGCTTCATGCACCATGGTCAGTTCGAGATGCGTCGCCGGATTGTCGACCGGCACGCGGGCGTTCTCGGTCAGCGCCACGATGATCAGGCCGATCAGGGCGAGGCCGAGCGACACGCGCAGCGTCGCGTGGTCGACCATGAAGGCGGCGACGGTGGACAGCTGCGTCGAGCCGGCGACCAGCGCCACGGTGAAGACGATCATGATCATCGCCGGTTCGGCCAGCGTCGCGAACAGCATCTCGCGGCTGGAGCCGATGCCGCCGAAGGCGGTGCCGATGTCCATGCCGGCCAAGGCCAGGAAGAAGCGCGCCGAGCCGAGTAGGGCGGTGATGGCAATCAGGTCGGCCGCCCAGGAGAAGTGCAGGCCGGTGGCAAAGGTCGGCACCAGCGCCGCCGCCACCCAGGTGGTGGCGAAGATCAAGTAGGGCGCGTTGCGGAACAGCCACGAGGCATTGTCGGCCAGCACCGCCTCCTTGCGGACGAGGCGGTAGAGGTCGCGATAGGGCTGGAGGATCGGCGGCCCCTGCCGGCGCAACAGGCGTGCCTTCACCTTGCGGGTGAAGCCGACGAGGCCGGGGGCCAGCGCCAGCACCAGCACCATCTGGGCGCCCTGGACGAGGATGGCGAGGATCAGGCCCATGTTGCCACCAAGACGAGGAGGAGGACCAGCGCCGCGAAGACGAGGCTGAGATAGCTGCGGATGGTCAAAAATTGCAGGACGTTGAGCCGCTCGGCGGCGTAGAGCACCGCCCCCTCCAGCGGCTCGTAGACGAACTCCCAGACGAGATCGCGCAAGGAGAGCGTCAGCCGGGCCGGCGCCGTGTCGCCGGGCGGCGGCATGGTCTGCGTGACCTTGGCACGGAAGGCGATCGGCCCGAACACCCGGCGGATCGGCTGGGCGAAGCTGTCGGCGGTGTATTGCGTCTGCGGCGAAGCGTCGGGGAAGCCGCAGTCCCAGGGCGGCGCCCGCCGCACGGCGCGCGAGGCGAAATTGTGGATGACGCGGATCGCCGCCCAACTGGCCATCAGGATGAAGAAAAACACCAGGAAGCCGGAATAGGAGCTGCGGCTCTCGGAGATCGGTATGATGGCGAGATGCGGCAGGATCGGCTGCTTGGGCATGGCGCCGCCGACCAGCAACTGCGAGGCCGGCGACAGCGCGTCGAGGAACGGGCCCGGAAACACGCCGGCCACGAGGCAGATGCCGATCAGCGCATACATCGCCCGGAGCTGCCAGCGGCCGACCTCCTGCGCCGTCTCGGCGGCCGGCGAGCGCGGCCGGCTCAGGAAGGTGATGCCGAAAGCGCGCACGAAGCAGGCGGCGGCCAGCGCGGCGGCCAAGGCCAGCATGGCGCCCGACGCCGGCACCAGGAAGCGCAGCGCCCATTGCGGCAGGTCGGGCGACAAGAGGATCGCCTGCAGGATCAGCCATTCGGAGACGAAACCGTTGAGCGGCGGCAGCGCCGATATGGCGAGGCAGCCGCCGAGGAACAGGTAGGCGGTCTCCGGCATGCGGTGGATGAGGCCGCCCAGCTTCTCGATGTCGCGCTCGCCGGAGCCGGTCAGCACGTTGCCGGCGCCGAAGAACAGCAGGCTCTTGAACAGCGAGTGGTTGAAGGCGTGGAAGATCGAGGCAGTGACGGCCAGCGCCGCCGCGCCGGCCATGTCATTGGTCTTGAAGGCCAACCCAAGCCCGAGGCCGATGAAGACGATGCCGATGTTCTCGACCGTCGAATAGGCGAGCAGGCGCTTGAGGTCGCGCTGGAGCACGGCGTGCAGCACGCCGAGCACCGCCGACCCGGCGCCGAGGATCAGCACCACGACGGCCCACCACCAGTCCGGCTGACCGGCGAGGTCGAAGGCGACGCGAATGAAGCCGTAGACGGCGACCTTGGTCATCACGCCGGACATCAGCGCCGACACGTGGCTCGGCGCCGCCGGATGGGCGAGCGGTAGCCAGACGTGCAGCGGCACCAGGCCGGCCTTGGAGCCGGCGCCGAGCAACACCAGGATCAGCACCAGACCGGCCACCCAGGGCACATGCTCGGCGGTGCGAATGGCCTCGAAGGCATAGCCGCCGTCCGGCCCGGCCAAGAGGCCGAAGGCGAGGAGCAGCATCAGCGTGCCGAACGACGCCATCAGCAGGTAGATGTAGCCGGCGCGGCGGTTTTCCGGTTCATGATGATGGGCCATCACCAGCGCCCAGGAGGAGAGCGACATGAACTCCCAGGCAACCAGGAAGCTGAAGGCGTCGGCAGCGAGCACGACGAGGTTCATGCCGGCCAGGAAGGCCGGGTAGAAGGGCAGAACGCGGCCCGGCTCCTCCTCGTGGGCGCCGTAGCCGACGGCGTAGAAGGAGGCGGCGACGGCGCCGAGATTGACGATGATCAGGAAGGCGGCGCTGAGCGGATCGATCGTGAAATTGGCGCCGACCCACGGCAGGCCAACCGGAAGGCGGACGCCGCCCCAGAAGGCGCTGCCGCCGAGAAGACCGAACAGGCCGCAGACCAGCAGCACGGCGGCGAACAGCAGACAGGCGCCATAGACGGCGGGCGTCGCCCACCTGACGCGGCGGACGGTGAGGACCGGCGCCACCACGGCGACGACGGCAAGACCGGCGACGCTCAGAAGGGCCGCTGCGATCGGCATGGTCACTTTTATTCCCCGTACGGGTTCGAGCCGCGCCCGGCGGCTCCGTGAAGGCCGGCGCCAGAATGGCCGGCTGCCCCGCACCGGCCGGTGCGGGCGCCGCGGCAGCGGCGCGCGATCGGCGCCGGAGGAGCGGCTTGTCAGGAAGACTCAAGGTGTGGCGGCGAGCATATCGGCTCGCCGCCAATCCCGAAATTGTTTGTTGGTCTTCAATCCATTCAGGTGGTCCGAGGCGGCGCCGCTGTTGCACGGATGCCGCGGCCCGTCCCTCAGCAGATGCGCGGCAACTGCTCGCCGGCCAGCCAGTCGACGATGCGGCCGCCGCCGAAGCCGGTGGTCATCTGCACGAAGTGCTGGTCGTCCTCCACCACGTCGCCGATGATCGCCGCGTCGGCGCCGAGCGGATGGTTCCGCATCGCCGCGAGCAGCGCTTCCGCCGCCTCCGGCGCCACCACGACGACGAGCTTGCCCTCGTTGGCGACGTTGAGCGGATCGAGGCCGAGCAGTTCGCAGGCGGCGGCCACCTGCTTCTTGATCGGGATGTGGTCCTCGACGACGCGGAAGCCGACGCCCGACTGGTGAGCGAGTTCGTTGAGCGTCGCCGCGAGGCCGCCGCGCGTCGGATCGCGCATCAGCTTAAGGTGCGGGCCGGCAGTTGCCACCATCGCCTCAACGAGGCCGTTGAGCGGCGCGCTGTCGGAGAGGATTTCCGTCTCGAAGGTCAGGTTCTCGCGGCTCGACATGATGGCGACGCCGTGGTCGCCCATCGAGCCGGAAACGATCACCTTGTCGCCCGGCCGCGCCCGGTCGCCGGAGAGCGTGAGGCCATCCGGCACCACGCCGACGCCGGCCGTCGAGATGAACACGCCGTCGGCCTTGCCGCGCTCCACCACCTTGGTGTCGCCGGTGACGACCAGCACGCCGGCCGCCTTGGCCGCCGCGCCCATGGACTCGGCGATGCGCTTCAGGTCGCCGAGCGGGAAGCCCTCCTCGACGATGTAGCTCGCCGAGAGATAGAGCGGCTTCGCCCCGGCCATGGCGAGGTCGTTGACGGTGCCGTGCACGGCCAGCGAGCCGATGTCGCCGCCTGGAAAGAACAGTGGCGACACGACATAGCCGTCGGTGGTCATCACCATGCGGCCGCCGGCCGGCGTCGGGAAGCTGGCCTGATCGTTGCCCTGGTCGAGCAACTCGTTGCCGAAGGCATCCTTGAAGATCGAGGATATCAGCTCGGCCATGGCGCGGCCGCCGGCGCCGTGGCTCATGTCGACGCGGCCGTTCTTCAGGTCGAGCTTGCGGCGGAAGGTCTTGCTCATGCGCTTTTCCTGAGGCCGGCGCCGGCTTCGCGATCGCGGAAGCGGCCGTAGGTCCAGTGGGCGGCGCAGGCGCCTTCCGACGACACCATGCAGGCGCCGGTCGGCGTCTCCGGCGTGCAGACGGTGCCGAACAGCCGGCAGTCGGCGGGCTTCTTCTGGCCGCGCAGGATGGCGCCGCATTCGCAGGCCGGGTTGTCCTCGGCCGGCTGCGTCTCGATGGCGAAGCGCTTCTCGGCGTCGTAGTAGGCGTAGGCGTCCCGGAGCTTCAGCGCGCTGCGCGGCACCGTGCCGAGGCCGCGCCACTCGAAGCTGTCGCGCAGCTCGAACACCTCGTCGCAGAGATCGATGGCGACGGAATTGCCGTCGGCGCGGACGGCGCGGATATACTGGTTCTCCACCTCGGCCCGCTGTTCGTTGACCTGCCGCACCAGCATCAGGATGGAATACATCACGTCGAGCGGCTCGAAGCCGGCGATCACCACCGGCTTGCGATAGTCGCGGGCGAACACCCGGTAGGGCTCCATGCCGATGATCGTCGAGACGTGCGACGGCCCGACGAAGCCCTCGATGGCGATCGGCGGCTCGTCCGGCGTCGGCTGCCGGTCAAGGATGGCTCGCATGGCCACCGGCGTCAGCACGTGGTTGCAGTAGATCGAGAAATTGGTGAGGCCCTTGGCCTCGGCCGTCTTCAGGGCGACGGCGGTCGGCGGCGTCGTCGTCTCGAAGCCGATGGCGAAGAACACCACCTGCCGCTCGGGATTGGCCTCGGCGATGCGCAGCACGTCCAGCGAGGAATAGACCATGCGAATGTCGGCGCCGGCCGCCTTGGCCTTCATCAGGCTGAGGCCGCCGGAGGCCGGCACGCGCATCAGGTCGGCATAGGTGCAGAGCGTCACCTCCGGCCGCCGGGCAAGGCGGATGGCGTCGTCGATGCGGCCGATCGGCAGCACGCAGACCGGGCAGCCGGGACCATGGATCATCCGGACGTTCTTCGGCAGCAGGTCCTCGATGCCGTAGCGGGAGATGGCGTGGGTGTGGCCGCCGCAGAACTCCATGAAGGCGTAGGAGCGGTCGGGTCGCACCTCGGCGGCGATGGCGGCGGCCAGCGCCCGCGCCTTGTCGCCGTCGCGATATTCGTCGACGTATTTCATCGGGCACCTCCCGCGGCGAGCGGCAGGCCGCGCGCCTCATCAAGCAGATCGAGCGTGCGCCGCGCCTCGTCCGGATCGACCTTGGACAGCGCGTAGCCAACGTGGACGATGACGTAGTCGCCGACGGCGACGTTCTTCACCAGCGCCACGGAAATGGTCATCGAGACGCCGTCGAGACTGATCTTCGCCATGCTGTCGGACAGAAGCTCGGTGACGAGGGCGGGAACGGCAAGGCACATGGTTCAGGTCTCCGAGAAGGCCCGGCGGGCGAGGACGGCCTGCCCGAAGGACAGTCCGCCATCGTTGGCCGGCAGGCGCCGGGCGAGGAGGGGAGTGAGGTCGGATTGGGCGAGCGCCGCTGAAAGGCCCTCGGCCAGCACGCGGTTCATCAGGCAGCCACCGCCGAGGGCGACCGATTTGAGGCCGGTTGCGGCGGCGCCATGGCGGGCGAGGGCGGCAAGACCGGCGATCAGCGTGCCGTGGAACAGCGACGCGCCAAGGCGGGCGTCGGGGCGGGTGAGAGCGAGGTGGGAGAGGAGCGGCATGAACGAGAGCACGCCGTCCGCGAGTTTGAAGCCGCCGTCAAGCGCTGCCGGCTTGTCCACCAGCGCCTCTAGCTCCATCGCCGCCTGGCCCTCGTAGTCCTGCACGGCGCGGACGCCGAGAAGGGCGGCTGCCGCGTCGAACAGCCGGCCGAGCGACGTCGTGGCGAGTCGGTCGGCACCCGAGGCAACGCGGCCGGCGATCGGGCCGGCCAGCGGCCGGTCGGGGAACAAGACAGCCGCCAGATCGGGCCGGCCGAGCGCGGCCAGCGCGCCGACGCCCATCCGCCAGGGCTCGCGGGCGGCACGGTCGCCGCCGGGCAGCGGCAGCGGCGCCAGATGGCCGAGGCGGCGATGCGCCGCGCCGTCCACTCGCAGCAGTTCGCCGCCCCAGGCGCCACCATCATCACCGAGGCCGTGACCGTCGAGGGCGAGGCCGAGGGCTGGTCCCTCAAGGCCGGCTTCGGCGGCAACCGCCGCCACATGCGCGGCGTGGTGCTGGACGCGGATCACCGGCCGGCCGAAATCGTCGGCGAACTGGCTGGAGCGGTAGTCGGGATGAAGATCGCAGGCAACCAGTTCGGGTTGCGCGCCGACGATGTCGACGAGATGGTCGATGGTCTCGCGGTAGAATTTCAGCGTCTCGGCGGTATCGAGATCGCCGACGTGCTGCGACACGAAAGCCTCGCGGCCGCGCGTCAGCGTCACCGTCGCCTTGAGATGGGCGCCGAGGGCCAGCGTCGCCGGTCCGTCTTCAGCTAGCGAAATCGGCTCGGGGACGAAGCCGCGCGC
>LUYO01000093.1:0-12446 GCA_001603295.1 Rhodobacterales bacterium Alpha_02 | reverse complement strand
CCCGACATGCTGTGGCTGGTGGCCGAGCGGCTCGGCCTGCCGAAGGAGCAGTTGCTGTTCGTCGGCGACAGCGCCAACGACGTCGCCTCGGCGCGGTCGGCCGGCATCCGGGTGGCGCTGGTGCGCTATGGCTACACCGAGGTTCCCGCCGACGAACTCAAGGCCGATTTCGTGATGGACGATTTCCGCGGCCTGCCGGCGGTGCTGGAGAAGCTCGGCTAGGGAGATGCGATGGCACCGGTCAAGGCGCTAATCTTCGACGTCGACGGCACGCTGGCGGAGACCGAGGAGGTTCACCGCTTGGCCTTCAACCGCGCCTTCGCCGACGCCGGCCTGCCCTGGGTGTGGGAGCCGGACTTCTACGGCGAGTTGCTCGCCGTGCACGGCGGGCGGGCGCGGCTCGAGCATTTCATCGAGCATTACGTGCCGCCGATGGCCGAGGAGGGGCGGCGCAAGGTCGCCGAGTTGCATGCAGCCAAGACGCGCCTGTTCGCCAAGCTGGTCGACCGCCGGCTGGCCCGGCCGCGGCCGGGCATCGAGCGGCTGATCGACGACGCCCGCTCGCAAGGGCTCGCGGTGGTGCTGGCCACCACGTCGAGCGTCGAGAATGCCGAGGCGCTGATTCTCGCCAATTTCGGGCTCGACGGCTTGGAGAAGATCACGGCCATCGTCGGCGGCGCCGGCACGGTGGCGCCCAAGCCGGCGCCCGACGTCTATCTGGCGGCACTCGACCGGTTGGGCCTTTCGGCCCGCGCGGCCATCGTGTTCGAGGACAACGGTCCTGGCCTTGCCGCCGCCACGGCGGCCGGCATCCGGACCATCGTCACGCCGAGCCGCTACGCCGGCAACGACGATTTCAGCACCGCCTTCGCCGTGCTGTCGCATCTCGGCGACACCTTCGAGCCCTACCAGCACATCGCCGGCGTCGGCGACGAGGAGGGCACCGACATGGTGACGGTGGCCGCCCTCCAGCGCTGGGTGGACGACGACGACGACATGCTCGGCCTGCTGACCATCGGCGGCAAGCCGGTGTATTGACCGAGCGGCCTATATCCGCCTATTGCCCTTTTCGACCCGAGATCCTCCGCGCACGCGGAGGATCTCGGCCAGGATAAAACGAACGGCCGGTACAGGCCGCCTCACAGCCCCACCGGGAAGCCCTTGAACGGCTTGATCTCCTTCAGGACGAAGGTGGTCTGCATTTCCTTGATGCGGGGCAGGCGGCGGATCACCGACATGGCGAAATCGGCGTAGGTGTCGAGGTCGGGCGACACCACCTGCAATAGGAAATCGGCGTCGCCGGCGATCGAATAGCAGGCGATTACCTCGCGGAGCCGTGCGACGCTCTTCGAGAACTCCTCGGCCTCCGCCTCGCTGTGGCTGTCGATCTTGACGCGGACGAAGGCCAGCACGCCCAGGCCGATCTTCTGCCGGTCGAGCGCGGCGCGGTAGCCGCCGATGACGCCGGCCTCCTCGAGCTGCCGCACACGCCGCCAGCAGGGCGAGGTCGACAGGCCGACCTCGGCGGAGAGAGCCTGATTGGTGAGGCGGCCGTCCGACTGGAGCGCGTCGAGAATCCTGACGTCGACCGGTTCGAGGGGTGTGTTCGGCATGTCCTGCCTTCTATTCCGTAAATTCAGGTAAGTTCTACCATAATTTGCGGCCGTGCCGCAAACTCCGGCAGGAACTGCCACGGACATCGGGATACCCTGCCAGCGTTCTTGTCCGAAGCCGGAGTTGCCATGATCCCCGACAGCCGTCTCGCCATCATCGTCAATCCCGAATTGCCGCCCGGCCTTCTCGCCAACACGGTCGGCGCCATCGGCATCGGCCTCGGCGCCCGCCTGCCGTGGCTCGGCAACCGGCCGCTCACCGACGCCGACGGCCGGACCATCGACGACAGTTCCATCCTGCCGGTGCCGATCCTGTCGGCTAGCCCAGAGGCGATTCGCGCGCTGATGCTGAAGGCGATGCCGCGCGGCGACGACAACGCGCTGGTGGTGTTCCCGGCCTTCTCGCGGGCGCTGCACGACTATCAGGAATACGAAGCGCAACTGCCGGGCAGGCAACTTGCCGACGAAGCGATCGACGGCGTCGGCCTGTGCGGCCCGGCCAAGTGGGTGAAGTCGCTGACCGGCTCGCTGCGCCTGTTACGCTAGTCGCGCGGGAACGGCCGGCTCAGGAAGGGCGAGCCCTTGAGGCCGAAGCGCCAGGGGCGGTCGGCCGCCTTGGTGATGCCGATGCGCGGGCCGGTGACGATCTCCGGCGCCTTGTCGCGCGGCGTCAGGCGGAAGGGTGGCGCGGTCAGCGGCAGACCGTCGTGGGCAATGGTGATGCCGAACGCCTCGGTCAGCCGGCCGGGGCCGGAAGCAAGGAGACGCGCCTCGGCGGTGCGCCGCCGCATGGTCATCATTTCGAGGCCGACAGTCGGTTCGATCGCCCGCACCAGCACGGCGGCACCGTAGCCGGGCGGGCCGCAGACGATGTTGAAGCACCAGTGGACGCCGTAGGAGCGGTAGACATAGGCGGTGAGCGGCGAGCCGAACATCGCCTTGTTGCGCGGGCGCGGGCCGGAAAAGGAATGCGAGGCGGGGTCGTCGGCCTCGTAGGCCTCGGTCTCGACGATGACGCCGCCGATGCCGTCCACCATCAGCGTGGCGCCGATCAGCAGCGGCGCCAGTTCGAGGGCGGGGAGGGTGGCAAGCTCGTCGGCGGTCATGGTGTCGTCCGGGCGATGCGTTTTGCGAGACCGTCGGCGAGGCGGTCGGCGACGAAGCGGATGCGGCGGTTGTGCCTCAAGTCCTCGTGATAGGCGAGCCAGAGCGGCAGCGCAAAGCCGATGTCTTCCACGGGCAAACGCACCACGCGCGGCTCGGCCTCGGCGATCGGCACCTGGGCGAAGCCGATGCCGGCGCCGGCGATCACCATCTGCCAGCCGACGACGTGATCGTCGCTGCGGATCGGGAACCATTCGCGCGGCACCGGCAGGCCGAAGCGGGCGAAGCCTTGCAGGAGGTCGTCGGCCCGGTCGTAGCCGATGACGTCGTGGTCGAGAAGATCGGCCAGCCTGGCCGGCGTGCCGCGCCGGGCCAGATAGGCCGGCGCGGCGTAGACGGTGAGCGGGATGTCGGCGATGCGGCGGCGGACCAGTTGGGCCTGCCGTGGCTCGTACATACGCAGAGCGATGTCGGCGTCGCGGCGCAACAGGTTCTGCGTCTCGTCGCTGGCGACGATCTCGATGTCGATGTCCGGCGCCGCGATGCGCATCGCCGCGACGATATCCGGCAACAGATAGGTCGATACCATGCGGCTGGCGGTGACGCGCACCGTGCCGGCAATGCCCTCGGCAACGCCGCTCGCCTTGCGGGCTAGCGCGTCGGCGGCCTCGCCCATGCGGCGGGCGTCCTCGACGAGGTCGAGGGCGGCCGGGGTCGGATCGAGCCCGCGCGGCTGCCGGCGGAATAGCATCGCGCCGAGGGCGTCCTCCAGCTCGCGGACATGGCGGCCGACGGTGGGCTGGCTGAGGCCGAGTCGGTCGGCGGCAGCCGACAGCGATCCCGTGTCGATCACGGCGAGGAAGGAGCGGAGGAGGGTCCAGTCGAGCATGGATCTATGCGAAAATGAATAGCCTGATGCAGATAATAGCGAATTGATATGCGAATTCAATTCTCCTATTTCGTTTCTTCACCACCCCCGCTCCCTGTTCCCTCCCTCACAAGGAGGAAGGGGACGCGGCCGATCTCGATCCAGGACTGGAAGGTCCAACGTGCTCCGGCAATGGCTCGGCCGATCCCACCGTCCTTTCCCTTGTGGCGGGGGTGAGGCCAAAGGCCGGACGCCGAGCAGGCCCGCGGCTGCGAAGGCCGGAGAACAGGGAGGGGGCAAGATATTGGACCAACCCATATTTCGGGAGATCACCATGAACGGACACGTTCTCGTCCTCGGCGCGCTCGGCGGCGTCGGCAAGGCGGTGGCGGAAGAGTTCCATCGGCGGGACTGGCAAGTGTCCGGCCTCGTCCGCAAGGGCCGGGCCGGCGAGTTGCCGGAGTGGATGTGGCCGGTGGAGGCCGACCTCTTCGATGCCGAGGCCGTGGCGACGGCGGTCGGCGGGCCGGTCGATGTGGTGTTCGACGGCCTCAACGCGCCCTATCACCGCTGGGCCGAACTGGCGAAGCCGCTCTACGCGGCGGCGCTGACTGTCGCCGAACGGCTCGGCGCGCTGCATCTGTTCCCCGGCAACGTCTACGGCTTCGGCGAGGCCATGCCCGAGCGGCTGACGCCGGACGTCGCCTTCGCGCCGACCTCGGAGAAGGGTCGCATCCGCGTCGAGATCGAGGCGACGTTCGCGGCGGCGGCGCGGGCCGGCCGCGTCCGCACTTGCATTCTGAGGGCTGGTGACTTCTTCGGACCGTCGATATCCGGGCAGAGCTGGCTTTCCGCCTTCATCGCCGCCAAGGCGCAGCAGGGCGTCATCCGGGCGCCGGGGCCGGCCGACGTACCGCACGCCTGGGCCTATCTGCCCGACCTTGCCGCCGCCTTCGCGGCTCTGGCCGAGCGGCGCGACCGGCTCGGCGCCTTCGAGGTGTTCCACTTCGAGGGCCATACCGCGTCGATCGGCGACCTGGCGACGGCGGCAGGCACCGCCTGCGGCCGGCCGATGACGGTGCGGCGGATGCCCGGCCTGGTTTTCGACCTGATCGGCCTGTTCGATCCGGTGATCCGTGCCTCGCGCGAGATGGCCTATCTCTGGCGGGTGCCGCACCGGCTGGTCGACCGCCGCCTCGACAGCATTACGGGGCCGCTTCCGGCGACCCCGCTTGTCAAGGCACTGACATCGATCACCGGCTGAACGGGCCTCAGAGCAGTTCGCCCTGCACCGCGAAGCAGGCGACGTCGGCGTTGCCGCCGGGCGCCTTCAGGAGCTTCGGCGTATCGACGTCGCAGGGCTCGTAGGCGAAGGGGCAGCGCGGATGGAAGGCGCAGCCCTTGGGCGGCCTAAGCGGCGACGGCAGCTCGCCGGTGAGACGGATGCGCTCGCGCCGCTTTTCCGGCTCGGTGGTTGGCGTTGCCGACAGGAGGGCGCGCGTATAGGGGTGGCGCGGCGTGGTGAAGATCTCGTCGACGGTGCCGAACTCGACGGGACGGCCGAGATACATCACCATCACCTCGTCGGCGATGTGGCGCACCACCGAGAGGTCGTGGCTGATGAACAGGTAGGCGAGGCCAAATTCCTGCTGAAGGTCCATCAGGAGGTTCAGCACCTGCGCCTGGATCGACACGTCGAGCGCCGACACCGGCTCGTCGAGCACCAGGATCTTCGGGTTGAGCATCAGCGCCCGGGCGATGGCGATGCGCTGGCGCTGACCGCCGGAGAACATATGCGGATAGCGGTCGTAATGCTCCGGCCGGAGGCCGACCTTCTCCATCATCGCCCGCGCCTTCTTCTGCCGTTCGGCGGCGGACAGCGAAGTGTTGAGGCGCAAGGGCTCCTCGAGGATGGTGCCGACCTTCTGGCGCGGGTTGAGCGAGCCGTAGGGGTCCTGGAAGACGATCTGCACGGTGCGGCGCAGATCGTGGCTCGGCGCCTCGTCGAGATGCACCGGCTTGCCGTCGATGATCAGATCGCCGGCGGTCGGCGGCTCGATCATGGTGACGAGGCGGGCCAGCGTCGACTTGCCGCAGCCGGATTCGCCGACCACCGCCAGCGTCCGGCCGGCGGTGAGCTTGAACGAGGCTTCCGACAGCGCCCGCACGGTGGCCGGCTCGCCGAACATGCCGCGCTTCAGGCTGTAATGGCGGGCGAGGTGCTGCGCCTCGAGGACGACGGTCGGCGGGATGGGGGCGGTCATGCCGAAAGCCTCCGGTCGAGGATGGCGGCCGGGCCGGGGTGGCCGACCGGCTTGCCCTGATTGAGCGGATAGTGGCAGAGCGCATGGCCGGCGGCGGCGCCCTGGACGGGCGGCGTCTTCTCGACGCAGCGCTCGGTGGCGAAGTCGCAGCGCGGGCTGAACAGGCAGCCCGAGGGACGGTCGTATTGGCCGGGCACCACGCCGGGAATCGACGGCAGGCGGCGCGTCGTCGCCCGCTCCGGCAGCGCCGACAGCAGGGCGGCGGTATAGGGATGGTGCGGATCGGCGAACAGTTCGGCCACCGGCTGCTCCTCCACCTTCTGGCCGGCGTATTGCACCGACACGCGGTCGGCGGTCTCGGCGACGACGCCCATGTCATGGGTGATCAGCACCAGCGCCATGCCGGTGTCGCGCTGCAGCTTGGCGAGGAGATCGAGGATCTGCGCCTGGATGGTGACGTCGAGGGCGGTGGTCGGCTCGTCGGCGATCAAGAGCTTGGGATTGCAGGCGATGGCCATGGCGATCATCACGCGCTGGTTCATGCCGCCCGACATCTGGTGCGGGTAGGTGTCGAGCCGCTCGGCGGCCGAGGGGATGCCGACCAGCTCCAGCAGTTCGACGGTGCGGTCGCGCCGCGCCCGCTTGTTCATGCCGAGATGGGCTTCCAGCACCTCGCCGATCTGCCAGCCCACCGTGTAGCACGGGTTGAGCGAACTCATCGGCTCCTGGAAGATCATCGCCATGTCCTTGCCGATGATGCGGCGGCGCTGGCGCGGCGAGATGGTCAGGAGGTCTTTGCCGTCGAACATCATGCGGTCGGCGGTGATGGTCGCCGTCCACGGCAGGAGGCCCATCAGCGCCAGCATGGACACCGACTTGCCCGAGCCGCTCTCGCCGACGATGGAGACGATCTCGCCCGGCTCGACGGTCATTGACACGCCGTCGACGGCGCGAAACTGGCCGCCCACCGTGCGGAAGTCGACCGAGAGGTTGCTGATTTCGAGAATGGACATCACGACCTCTTCAGCTTCGGATCGAGGGCGTCGCGCAGGCCGTCGCCCATCAGGTTGATGGCCAGCACGGTGATCAGGATGGCGAGGCCCGGGAAGGTCACCACCCACCAGGCGCGGGTGATGAACTCGCGCGCCTCGGCCAGCATGGTGCCCCATTCCGGCGTCGGCGGCTGGGCGCCCATGCCGAGGAAGCCGAGGGCGGCGGCGTCGAGGATGGCGCCCGAGAAGGAGAGGGCGGCCTGAACGATCAGCGGCGCCATGCAGTTCGGCAGGATGGTGACGAACATCAGCCACAGCGGCCCGGCGCCGGAGACGCGGGCGGCCGTCACGTAGTCGCGGTTGCGCTCGGTGAGCACGGCGGCGCGGGTCAGGCGGACGTAGTGCGGCTGGGCGACGATGGCGATGGCGATCATCGCGTTGGTGAGGCCGGGGCCGAGCACGGCGACCAGCGTCAGCGCCAGGAGCAGCGACGGGAAGGCCAGGATGATGTCCATGACGCGCATGATCACGGTGTCGATCCAGCCGCGGAAGAAGCCGGCGAACATGCCGATGATCACGCCGCCGATCAGCGACACCGAAACGACGACGACGCCGATGAACAGCGAGAAGCGGGCGCCGAAGATCAGGCGCGACAGGATGTCGCGGCCGAGGGCATCGGTGCCGAGTAGGAACAGGCCCTCGCTGCCGCGGGTGAGCGGCGGCATCAGCAGGGCGTCGCGGAACTGCTGGTCGGGGTCGAAGGGCGCGAACACCGGCGCGGCGATGGCGACGATCACCAGCGCCACGAACAGCACCAGGCCGGCGACGGCGCCATGGTTTTCCGAGAAATAGCGCCAGAATTCCTTGAGGCGACCCGGACGGACGGAAGCGGAAACGGCGGTCATCGGGTCACCTCTGGTGCCGGATCTTGGGATTGACGAGGCCGTAGAGCATGTCGACCACGAGATTGACGGCCATGACGATCAGGGCGATCAGCACCAGGCCGCCCTGCACGGCCGGATAGTCGCGGCGGAAGATCGAATCGACCATCCACTTGCCGATGCCGGGCCAGGAGAAGATGGTCTCGGTCAGGATGGCGCCGGCCATCAGCACGCCGATCTGCAGGCCGATGGTGGTGATCACCGGGATCAGCGCGTTGCGGAGCGCATGCACGGCAACGACGCGGAACGGGCTGAGGCCCTTGGCCTTGGCAGTGCGGATGTAGTCCTCGCCCAGCACTTCCAGCATGGCCGAGCGGGTCTGGCGGGCGATGACGGCGAGCGGAATGGTGCCGAGCACGATGGTCGGCAGGATCAGGTGGCTCGCCGCCGAGCGGAAGGCGCCGGCCTTGCCGGACAGCAGGCTGTCGATCAGCATGAAGCCGGTGACCTTGGGGAAGAAGAAGGTCAGCGAGATGCGGCCCGACACCGGCGTCCAGCCGAGGATGCCGGAGAAGACGATGATCAGCAGCAGCGCCCACCAGAAGATCGGCATGGAATAGCCGACCAGCGCCGTGGCCATGGCCGTGTGGTCGAACCAGGAATTGCGCTTGACGGCGGCGATGACGCCGGCCGGCACGCCGAGCACCACGGCGAAGATCACCGCGCAGAACGACAGCTCCAGCGTTGCCGGGAACAGCGTGAAGAACTCGGTGAAGATCGGCTTCTTGGTGGAGATCGAGGTGCCGAAGTCACCGTGCAGCAGACTGTTGAAATAGGAGAGGAACTGCTGCCAGAGCGGCAGGTCGAAGCCGAAGCGGCTCATCAGCTCGGCATAGCGCGCGGGCGAAATGCCGCGCTCGCCGGCCATCAGCAGCACCGGATCGCCCGGCAGCAGGCGGATGAAGAAGAAAGCGACCAGGCTGACGCCGATGAAGGTCGGGATCAACAGGCCGAGGCGTCGGAGGATGAAACCGAACATGGTGCAGGGTCAGTCCAGGCTCGAGAGTTGCTTGACGAAGATGTGGGTCGGATGGGTTTCATGCCGTCCGTCGGGTGTCCAGATCGGGGCATCGCGGACGCCGCCGTCACGCCAGCCGGCCCGGACATAGAAGCGGCGGGCGCGTTCGTTGCCGGCCGTGCATTGGATCGCCGCGTCACGGACGCCGCGCCCGGCGAGTTCCGCCTCGGCGGCAGCGAGCAGTTCGGCCGCCACGCCGCTGCCGCGCGCTTCGGAGGCGACATAGAGCTGGTCGACCTCGTCGCCCTCGATGGCGGCGAAGCCGACGATGCGGCCGCCGGCCTCCGCAACGATGCAACCCGGCTCGATCGGCCCCAGGCGCTCCTCGAAGCTCGCGACGCTGCGCTCGGCGACGACGCGCGGCGGCAGGATGGCGCCATGGCCGTCATGCCAGGCGTCGTGCCAGAGCTGGACGACGGCGGCGCGGTCTTCGGAACGGAACGGGCGGATGAGGGTGGCGTTCGGCATGGCTTCCAGTAGCCGCCGGACATCCGGCCTGCAAGCGACAACCGCGATATTTGAACGTTTTCGCGGCAGGGGAATGCCGGAATTTCCGCCATCCTACATGGTTTTCCGCATGGCGGCGACCGTCGCGGCATATGCCGGTGCGGGTATCCGGATGCAGAAACGGTTCCGGGGAGGGGTCCCCGGAACCGCGTTGGTGGCGTTTGTTCCGCTTACTCGGCGAGGTCGACGCCGTCGAAGCGGTAGGAGCCGAGCGGATCGACCCT
Source organism: Rhodobacterales bacterium Alpha_02 (assembly GCA_001603295.1). GTDB lineage: Bacteria > Pseudomonadota > Alphaproteobacteria > Rhizobiales > Pleomorphomonadaceae > Pleomorphomonas. The sequence goes on along the minus strand of LUYO01000093.1, from coordinate 2,915 downwards.
GTAGTCGATCACCGCCTTGGACATCGGCACGTAGGTGGTGGAGTGGGCGATGGTGGCCCACGGCGCCTCCTTCTTGAAGACGACCTGAGCGTCCTCGTAGAGCTTGGTGCGCTCGGCGACGTCCGACACCTTGCTGGCCTTGACGACGAGGTTGTTGAACTCCTCGTTGCACCAGTTGGCGCGGTTGGAGCCGCCGACGCCGGCGCAGCCGAGCAGCACGGCGAGGAAGTTGTCCGGGTCGCCGTTGTCGCCGGTCCAGCCCATCAGCACGGCACCGTCGCGCTCCTTGTCCTGGCTGCGCTTCAGGTACTCGGCCCACTCGTAGGAGACGATCTCGACCTTGACGCCGACGGCGGCGAAATCTGCCTGGATCAGCTCGGCCATGCGGCGGGCATTCGGGTTGTAGGGACGCGACACCGGCATCGCCCACACCTTCATGCTGAGATCCTTGACGCCGGCCTCGTCGAGCAGCTTCTTGGCCGCTTCCGGATCATAGGGGTCGTCCTGGACGTTGTCGTTGTAGGACCACATGGTCGGCGGGATCGGGTTCTTGGCCGCCTGGCCGGTGCCCTGGAAGACGGCGTCGATGATCGCCTTCTTGTTGATCGCCATGTTGAGGGCCTTGCGGACGCGCACGTCGTCGAAAGGCTTGGCAAGCACGTTGTAGGCGAGATAGCCGATGTTGAGGCCGGCCTGGCTCATCAGCTGGATGCTGTCGTCGGACTGCATCGCCTGCACGTCGGCCGGGTTCGGATAGGGCATCAGCTGGCATTCGCCGGCCTTCAGCTTCTGGGCGCGCACCGAGGCGTCGGGCGTGATGGCGAAGACGAGGTCGTCGATCTTCTGCTTGCCGCGCCAGTAGTCGCCGAAGGCCTGATAGCGGATGACCGCATCCTTCTCATAGGCGACGAACTGGAACGGACCGGTGCCGACCGGCAGCTGGTTGAGGTCGGACTGCTTGCCCTCGGCGGCCAGCTTGTCGGCGTATTCCTTGGACAGGATCGACGCGAAGTCCATGGCGAGGTTGGCGAGCATCGGCGCGTTGGCGGCGGTCAGCGTCATCTTGACGGTGTAGTCGTCGACCTTCTCGATGGACTTCACGAGGTTCGGCATGTCCATGCCGTTCCAGTATTCCCAGGTGCCGCCGGCATAGGAGTACCACGGATCGTTCTTGTCGTTCTGGCGCTGGAACGAGAAGATCACGTCATCGGCGTTGAAGTCGCGGGTCGGCGTGAAATACTCGGTGGTGTGGAACTTGACGCCCTTCCTGAGGTGGAAGGTGTAGACGGTGCCGTCTTCGGAGATGTCCCAGCTCTCGGCAAGGCCCGGAATGACGTTGGTGGTGCCGCGCTCGAACTCGGCCAGGCGGTTGTAGACCGGCTTCGAGGAAGCGTCGAAGGTGGTGCCGGCGGCATACGGCGCCGGGTCGAAGCCCTCGGGGCTGCCCTCGGAGCAGTAGACGAACGTCTTGGCATGGGCGGCGCCGGCAAGGCCGGCCACGAACATGGTGGCCGCCAGAAGGCGGGACATCGTTTTCATAAGGTATACTCCCCTGTTGCCGAGCAGCGTCGGCGAACCCCGTGCCTGGCGGACGGTCTTGTTGTCACTTTTCCCCGTCCGTCGGCGAGCCCATATCCGAGCCGACAATTGACCGGTTGGCAAGCATTTTTTCCCATTCGGTCGGAAAAGACGAGCAATCCGCCGGGTGCCGGGGCGGGCTGCCGGGCCGCGGCCGGCGGGTGCGCCGCCGAAGGTCGGGAATCGACCGGCGATGGCGCTCGTCAAACCCCTCCGGCGGCGATAGGATCGGCCCCGGCGGGCCAACGGGACGAGGGCGAACATGGCGGACGGCGTCGAGGCGGAGCTGAAGGTCGAGGTGGATGCGGCCGGCGCCCGGCATCTCGCGCACCTTGCCGCCCTGCCGGGGCTCTCGGTATCGCCGAAGGGCGAGAAGCGGCTGGTCAGCACCTATTTCGACACGCCGGACCTCAAGCTGCGCGACAAGGGCATCAGCCTGCGGCTGCGCCGGACGGGCCGGAGTGGCGAGCAGACGGTGAAGTTCCCCGGCGGCTTCTCGCTCGGCCTCGCCGAGCGGCCGGAGTTCAACGCGCCCTACGCCGGCCGGGTGCCGGACCTCGCGCGCTTTCCCGACGAGCCGGCCGCCGAACTATCGCGGCTGGTCGACGGCCGGCCGCTGGTGCCGCTGTTCTCCATGCGGGTGGCGCGGCGGCGCTGGGAGATCGCCACCGCCGCCGGCGACCGGGTCGAGATGGCGCTCGACCGCGGCGCGGCAACGGCCGGCAGCCGGCGGGCCGGCATCCTCGAGGTGGAGTTCGAGTTGCTGTCCGGCGACCGGCGGGCGCTGTTCGAGGTGGCGCGGTCGGCGCTTGCCGGCGTCGCCTTCCACTTCTCGACGCGCGCCAAGTCCGACCTCGGCTACGCGCTGCTCGACGGCGAGATCGGCGCGATCGGGCCGGTGCGGGCGGCCGACGCCGATCTCGACGAGACGATGTCGGTGGAAGCGGCGATGCAGTTGATCCTCAGGTCCTGCGCCGCCCAGATTTCAGCCAACGTCGCCGCCATCAGGGCCGGCGACGATCCCGAGGGTGCGCACCAGCTGCGGGTCGGGCTGCGCCGCCTCCGGACGGCGCTGAAGGTGTTCGCGCCGGTGATGGCGACCGGCGCCGCCGAGCCGCTGGCCGCCGAGGCGCAGCGGCTCTCCGCCGAGGTGGCGGCGACGCGAGACATGGACGTGCTGATCGACGAGCTGGTGGCGCCGCTCGGCGGCGGCGACGTCGCCGCGCTGCTCGTCCTCCTCGAAAAGCGGCGGACAGTGGCGCGCGCCCGCCTCGCCGCCGTGCTGACCGAACCGGCCACCGGCGATTTTCTGATCGACCTCCTCGCCTTCACCGAGG
>LUYO01000092.1:0-22213 GCA_001603295.1 Rhodobacterales bacterium Alpha_02 | reverse complement strand
CGTGTGGCCGCGCTCGTCGTCGACCACCCGCATCAGCCGGTGGATGAGATGTGGCTCGGCGGCCCGCCGTTCGAGATCGACCAGCTCGCGATGGACGCGCGGCTCGTAGAGGCGGTTGATCGCCGACCACGTCGAGAGGTCGTGATAGTAGACCGAGGGCACGTCGATCTCGCCGCGGGCCAGCCTGGAGCGGAAGCCGAGGAGGGGCATCACCGTGCCGAGGCTCAGATGGCGGTCGAAGTCGGTGCCGCCGATGCGCACGCCGTCGCTGGCCAGCACGTCGGCCGCCCGCTCGGCCTTCTTCGCCCGCTCAGGCCCGAGGCGGACGACGGAGAAGTCCGAGGTGCCGCCGCCGATATCGGCGATCAGCGCCAGCTCCTCGCGGTCGAGTTGGCGCTCGTAGTCGAGGCTGGCGGCGATCGGCTCGTACTGGAAGGACACTTCCTTGAAGCCGAGATCGCGGGCGATGGCGTCGAGCGTCGTCTCGGCCAGGCGGTCGGCCTCCGGGTTGCCGTCGACGAAATGCACCGGTCGGCCGTGCACGAGGTGGGTGAGCGGCTGGCCGACCGCCGCCTCGCCGCGCGCCTTCACCTCGGCGAGATAGCGCTTCAGGACGTCGCGGAACTTGACGCGGCTCTTGCCGACCAGCGTCGTCTCGTCGATCAGCGCCGAGCCGAGCACCGATTTCAGCGCCCGCATCAGGCGGCCGTGCTCGCCGCCGACATAGGCGGCGACGGCGGCGCGGCCGATCGAGATCGAGCCGCCCTGGTGATAGAAGGTGGCGCTCGGCAGCGTCTCCTCGCCGCCTTCCAGCCGCACCATGTCCGCCCGGCCGCCGGCGACGACGCCGAGCGTGGTGTTGGACGTGCCGAAATCGAGGCCTGCCGCCGCCATGACCGCTCTCCGAAAAAATGGGGGCGGTCTCCCTAGCGCTTCGCGGCGGCGAACGCCAGCCCCGAAATCAAGCGAGCAGGAAGACGGCCGCCGTCAGCGACAGCAGCACCAGCACGGCCGGCAGCGCGAAGAGGCCGCCGAGGAGCGGCGGCTCGGCCGCCACCTCCTGCAGATGGCGGCGCATGCCGGCGAGGCGGTGCCCGGCGACGAAGGCGCGGGTGTGGACGGCCCCGAATTCCCGGAGCACGGCATCTTGATACTGGTTTCGACGCATGACAAACCACCAATGAACTTCTAGGAACCTGCCACGATCAGGGTTAAGAGCCCCTCAACGACGGCGGCGAGACCGGAACCGACGCCGCTTGACCCGGAACACATGAAGAACGAGATTGGCGCCGAGGCCGTGGGCGTGGCACACTCCGGGCGCCGCGAATCATCTTCGCATGGCGGCGGGCGGCGATAGGACGAAGACGGAACGCATGGAAAAGGACGACCTGTTCGGAGCTATCCCGTCGCCGGAGCGCGCGGCAGCGGCTTCTGCACCCGTGGCGGCGCCCGCTCGCGCGGCCAGGACGGCGGTGCGGTCGCGCGCCGAGGCCGTCGCGCCGGTGGAAGCGGTCTACGACGCGTCGACGATCGAGGTTCTGGAGGGACTGGAGCCGGTGCGCCGGCGGCCGGGCATGTATATCGGCGGCACCGACGACAAGGCGATGCATCACCTGTTCGCCGAGGTGATCGACAACTCGATGGACGAGGCGGTGGCCGGCCATGCCTCGTGGATCGAGGTGCGCATGGACGCCGACGGCTTCCTCACCGTCAACGACAACGGCCGCGGCATTCCCGTCGATCCGCACCCGAAGTTTCCCGGCAAGTCGGCGCTGGAGGTGATCCTTTGCACGCTGCACGCCGGCGGCAAGTTCGACAGCAAGGTCTACGAGACCTCCGGCGGCCTGCACGGTGTCGGCGTGTCGGTGGTCAACGCCCTTTCCGAATGGCTGGACGTCGAGGTGGCGCGCGGCCGCCAGCTCTACAAGCAGAGTTTTTCGCGCGGCGTGCCGCAGGGCGGGTTGCAGCGGCTCGGCGAGACCATGAACCGGCGAGGCACCAAGACGCGCTTCAAGCCGGATCCGCAGATCTTCGGGCCGGACGCCCGCTTCGAGCCGGCGCGCATCTTCAAGATGGCCCGCTCCAAGGCCTACCTGTTCGGCGGCATCGAGATCCGCTGGTCCTGCGATCCCCAACTGGTCGAGGGCACCAAGACGCCGGCCGAGGCGGTATTCAAGTTTCCCGGCGGCCTCAAGGACTTCCTCGTCGAGGCGCTCGACGGCGAAAAGCGGGTGGCCGACGACATTTTCGCCGGCCGGGTCGGCACCGGCGGCCATGGCACCGTCGAATGGGCGGTGTCCTGGTTCGCCGGCGACGGCTTCGTCAACTCCTATTGCAACACCATCCCGACGCCGGACGGCGGCACCCACGAGCAGGGCCTGCGGCTGGCGCTGACCCGCTCGCTGAAGGCCTATGGCGAGATGGCCGGCAACAAGCGCGTCGCCCAGGTGATGCCCGACGACGTGATGACCTCGGCCGGCGCCATGCTGTCGGTGTTCGTGCGCGAGCCGGAATTCGTCGGCCAGACCAAGGACAAGCTGTCGACCGGCGAGGCCGCCCGCATCGTCGAGACGGCGGTGAAGGACGCCTTCGACCACTGGCTGACCGCCTCGCCGCAGCAGTCGGGGCGCCTTCTCGACTGGATCGTCGAGCGCGCCGACGAGCGCCTGCGGCGTCGGCAGGAGAAGGACGTCCTGCGCAAGAGCGCCGTCCGCAAGCTGCGCCTGCCCGGCAAGCTTGCCGACTGCACGCAGAACGCCGCGCAAGGGTCGGAGCTGTTCATCGTCGAGGGCGACTCGGCCGGCGGTTCGGCCAAGCAGGCGCGCGACCGCGCCAGCCAGGCGGTGATGCCGCTCAGGGGCAAGATCCTCAACGTGGCCAGCGCCGGCCGCGAGAAGGTGACCGCCAACCAGTTGCTATCCGACCTGTTGCAGGCGCTCGGCTGCGGCACCCGCTCGCACTATCGCGAGGACGATCTCCGTTACGACAAGGTGATCGTGATGACCGACGCCGACGTCGACGGCGCCCACATCGCCTCGCTGCTGATCACCTTCTTCTACCGCGAGATGCCGCAGTTGATCCGCGGCGGCCACCTCTATCTCGCCGTGCCGCCGCTCTACCGCCTCACGCACGGCGGCAAGACCATCTACGCCCGCGACGACGCCCACCGCGAGGAGCTGCTGCGCACCGTCTTCAAGAACAAGAAGCCGGAGATCGGCCGCTTCAAGGGCCTCGGCGAGATGATGCCGTCGCAGCTCAAGGAAACCACCATGGACAAGAAGACGCGCACGCTGTTGCGCGTCGTGCTGGTGGAGGACGAGGCGGAGCGGACGGCCGACTCGGTGGAGCGGCTGATGGGCAACAAGCCCGAGGGCCGCTTCCAGTTCATCCAGGAGAATGCCGAGTTCGCCGAGGACCTCGACATCTGACGTTTGCTCGCCGCTCAGCCGAGGTCGCTGCCCGCCACATAGAGGGCGGCCAGCGCCTTGACACCGGCCTCGTCGCCCTCGTCGAAGCGGCCCGGCGACGGACTGTCGAGGTCTATGACGCCCAGCACCCGGTCGCCGGAGAGCAGCGGCACCACCAGTTCGGAGCGCGAGGCGGCATCACAGGCGATGTGGCCAGGGAAAGCGTGGACGTCGGGCACGAGCACGCTGTCGCGACGCGCCACGGCGGTGCCGCAGACGCCCTTGCCGACGGCGATGCGCACGCAGGCCACCCGACCCTGGAACGGACCGAGCACCAGTTCGTCGGGCGTCTTCAGGAAATAGAAGCCGGCCCAGTTGAGGTCGGGCAGATGCTCGTAGATGAGCGCCGACAGGTTGGCGGCATTGGCGATGGCATCGCGCTCGCCAGCGAGCAGCCCGCCAAACTGGCCGGCGAGTTCGCGGTAGAAGGCCGGCTTGTCGGCCGCCTCGATCTTCGTCACGACGTGCATGGGCGGTCCTTTCGCCATTTGGGGCGGCGAGCATAGCAGACGGCGCGCCGTTGTCAGGCCAGGTGGACGACACAGTAGTTCGCCGCATGTTGCTCGGCGGGACTACTGTCGACCGCATCGTTAACCCATCAGATCTCCGGGGATTGCCGAGGTTGAGGCGATGGCCGGCCGGTCGTTCATCGTCATGCGTCAATAATAGTCCGGCTTTGCGGCAGGAATTGATTGACATGCCCGAGATTCAACCTATGTTCTCCCGTCGTATCCGGATCGCTATCCGTCGAGCCGGAACCGCGCGGATTCGTCAGCCTCCCGGCATCTCGAATCCCCCAATCCAAGAGACCGCACACCACATGAATTTTACTGATCTCGGACTGAGCGCCAGCGTATTGGCGGCCGTTGAAGCGGCCGGCTATACGACTCCGACGCCGATCCAGGCCGAAGCCATCCCGCACGCCGTCGCCGGCCGCGACGTCATCGGCATCGCCCAGACGGGCACCGGCAAGACCGCCGCTTTCGTGCTGCCCATGCTGACGCTCCTGGAAAGCGGCCGCGCCCGCGCCCGCATGCCGCGCACGCTGATCCTCGAACCGACGCGCGAACTCGCCGCGCAGGTCGAGGAGAACTTCATCAAGTATTCGATCAACAACAACCTCAACATCGCCCTGTTGATCGGCGGCGTTTCCTTCGACGACCAGAACCGCAAGCTCGATCGCGGCGCCGACGTGCTGATCGCCACGCCGGGCCGGCTGCTCGACCACTTCGAGCGCGGCCGGCTGTTGCTCACCGGCGTCGAGATCCTGGTGATCGACGAGGCCGACCGCATGCTCGACATGGGCTTCATCCCGGATATCGAGCGCATCTGCAAGCTGGTCACCAAGAACCACCAGACGCTCTTCTTCTCGGCCACCATGCCGCCGGAGATCCAGGCGCTGACCGAGAACTTCCTGAACAACCCGGTGCAGGTCGAGGTCGCCAAGCCGGCGACCGCCGCCGCGACGGTGGCCCAGCGCCTCGTCGTCTCCGGCTCGGAGGATTTCGAGAAGCGCGAGACGCTGCGTGCCCAGATCGCCGCCGCCGAGGACCTGAAGAACGCCATCGTCTTCTGCAACCGCAAGCGCGACGTGGCCGTGGTGTTCCGCAGCCTCGTCCGGCACGGCTTCAACGTCGGCGCCCTGCACGGCGACATGGACCAGCGGGCGCGTATGGCGACGCTCGACGCCTTCAAGAAGGGCACGCTGACGTTGTTGGTCGCCTCCGACGTCGCCGCCCGCGGCCTCGATATTCCCGACGTCAGCCACGTCTTCAACTATGACGTGCCGATCCACGCCGAGGATTATGTCCACCGCATCGGCCGCACCGGCCGCGCCGGCCGCTCCGGCACGGCGGTGATGCTGGTCACCCAGGACGACGAAAAGCACCTTTCGGCCATCGAGAAGCTGATCACCACCGACATCGAGTGGATCGGCGATCCGATCGTCTTCGACCCGGAAGCGCGCAAGCGCTCGCGCGGTCGCAAGGCCGCCGAGGGCAAGGAGCCGCGTCGGTCGCGCGCCAAGTCGGCGGAGGGCGAGGAAGCCCGTTCGCCGTCGCGTTCGCGCCGCACCCGCCAGAGCACCGAGGAGGGCGAAGCCGTCGCCGAGGAGGCGCCGCGTCCGAGCCGCGCCCGCAGTTCCCGCCCCGAACGCGAGCCGAAGCCGGAGCGCGAGCCGCGGCAGGAGCGTGAGCCGAGGCAGGAGCGCGAGGCACGCCCGGAACGGCAGCATGCCGACCGGCCACAGCCGGTCAGGGCCGGTGAGCGTCCGCGCCCGCAGTCGCGCCGCGACAATGACGACGGTCCGACTGTGGTCGGGCTCGGCGATCACGTGCCCGCCTTCCTCCTGAGGCCGGTGCGCATCGCCAAGACGGCCAACTGAGTCGCCTTCCTGTCCTGTCATCGAACGGCGGCCTTCGGCCGCCGTTGTCGTTTTCCGGGGGTCGCGAAACGCATCGGGAGGCGGAAAAATCCGCCGCGCCGGCCGGGCCGGAACGGCGGAAAGGCTCAAATTATACAAGGGCCATGCACCTTTGCTTAACGCTCAATTCATGCCTGCCGTTTATCAACATGCAAGACAGGCGAGAGGCGACGGGCGGAGAGCATGACGCAACGGGAAGAGTTTCTGCGAACGATCGGCTACGGTGAGGCGGCCGTCGCGCAACTCCGGCGCAACGAGAACGCGGCCTATCCCAGGAACTACGAGCTTTGGTACAATTACTGCGCCGGCTTCAACCACGCCCTCAACCGCGCGGTGAACGACATCCTGCGCAGCAAGGGCCGCATCGACACGGCCGAACTCAACGCCATCTATAACCAGCACATCTCGCCGTCGCGTCTCAGCGACCGCATCGAGGATGTCGGCGGCCGCATTTCCGGCGAGATCGAGGGCGTCGTGGCGGCGATGAGCCGGACGATGGCCGCCAACGCCAACTACGCCGGCACGCTGTCGGACGCCTCGTCCGAGCTGGGTGCCGGGCCGAACCTCGACCGGCTGCGCGGCATCGTCGGCGAGTTGCTGGTCGCCACGCAGGAGACCGAAAAGGTCAATCGCGAGCTGGAGGGCCAGCTTGCCGACAGCCAGAAGCAGATCGCCGAGCTGAAGGAAAGCCTCGATTCCCTGCGCTTCGAGAGCCTGACCGACGAACTGACGACACTGGCCAACCGTAAGCATTTCGATCAGTCGCTGGAGCGGGCCGTCGCCAACGCCGATGAGGCCGGCGGGGCGCTGTCGCTGCTGATCACCGACATCGACAACTTCAAGTCGTTCAACGACAGCTTCGGCCATCAGACCGGCGACCAGGTGCTGCGCCTGGTGGCGCTGTCGGTCAAGCAGGCCATCAAGTCGCACCACCTCGCCTGCCGCTACGGCGGCGAGGAGTTCGCCATCATCCTGCCGAAGACCTCGCTGGCCCGCGCCGAGACGCTGGCCGAGCGCATCCGCGTCACGGTCAAGGAGAAGGAGCTGAAGAAGCGCTCCACCGGCGAGACGCTGGGCTTCATCACCGTGTCGATCGGCGTCGCTACCTACCGGCCGGGCGACACGGCCGTGTCGCTGATCGAGCGGGCCGATACCGCGCTCTATCTTGCCAAGCGCGCCGGCCGCAATCGCGTCTGCACCGAGAAGATGCTCACCGACGCCGAAGACGAAGGATAGCGCTCAGCGCGGCGCTGCCTGCCAGAGGCGGCGGGGCGAGCCGAACACGCGGCCGGTCTCGACGAGTTCCGGCCGGCCATAGGCCGTCATCCCCATGTCGTAGGTGAGCGTACCGGCCTCGGCCAGCAGCCGGCCGTCGAGAAGCGCCCCGGCCGGCCGGCACCAGGGCGGCGCTTCCAGCGCCGACACGACGATCGACGCCAGGGGGCAGTCGTCGCCGAAAGCCACCGGCTGCATGACGACCGACACCGAGGGCCGGCCGTCGGCGGCCGGCAGGAAGCAGGCCTCAGTGTCGCAGCGGGCATCGCCATCCAGCATGTCAGCCCTGGCCGGATCGATCCCCACCGCCGCCAACCAAACGTCAAGCGTGAAGCCGCCCTTGCGGCCGATCTTGTGCCAGCCGCCGCCCGCGTCGCGAAGCAGCGCCAGCGAGCCGTCGCCGGCGACGATCAGCCCCGGCGGCACGGCGGCGAAGGCGAAGGCAAAGCCGACCAGCATCGGCGCGAGGCCGAGCCAGCGCTTGCGGCCGCGCCACAGGCAGAGCCAGAGGCCGCCGGCCACCACGACGAGCATGGTCCAGCCGTCCGGCCGGCCCCACAGACCGCCGCCCGGCGTCCAGTCGGCGACGATGCGGGCGATGGCGATCATGGCGTCGATGCCGGCGCCCATCGCCGCAAGCGGCAGGCCGTCGAGGCCCAAGGGCATCAGCAGAGCGGCGATCAGCGCCGCCGGCATGATCAGGAACGACACCAGCGGCTCGGTGGCGAGGTTGGCGAGCATGCCGAGCGGCGACAGCCGGCCGAAGTGGTAGAGCGCCATCGGCAGCGTGGCGAGGCCGGCCACCGTGGTTGCCGCCAGCGCCGCGACGATCCACAGGCCGAACCGGCGCAGGACGCGGACGACCGGATTGACGTCGCCGGCGTCCGGCACCGCCGACCGGTGGCTGCCATAGGCTTCGAGGCCGGCCATCAGCGCCACCACGGCGGCAAACGACATCTGGGCACCCGGATCCATCACCGCCTCCGGCGACAGCACCAGCGTGACCAGCGCCGCCACGGCGATCACCCGGAGCGACAGGGCGCGCCGGTCGATCAGCACGGCGGAGAGCGACACCAGCACCATGATCATCGATCGCTCGGCCGGCACATCCATGCCGGAAATGATGAAATAGGCGCCGGTGCCGAGGATGGACAGCACGGCGGCGATCTTCTTCACCGGCAATCGCAAGGCCAGCGGCGGCACCAGCGCCAGCAGCAGGCGGATGCCGCCGAACAGGAAGGCGGCGACGAGGCTCATGTGCACGCCGGAGATCGACAGCACGTGCGACACGCCGGCGACGCGCATCGCCTCGCCCGTTTCTGCCGAGATGCCGGCGCGGTCGCCGACGATCAGCGCCGCGGCAATGGCGCCGGTGTCGCCGGGCAGCGTCGAGCGGATACGGCCGGCCGCCGTCGTCCGCACCGTCTCGATGCCGCTCAGCACGCTCAGCCAGGGGCCGGGTGGCGGCGCCTCCGGCCAGGGCTTGACGGCGCCGTAGGTGAAGCCGCTGGCACCGACGCCGGCGAACCAGGCGACGCGGGCGAAGTCGTAGCCGCCGGGCAGCGGCGGCGGCGCCGGCGGCGCCAGGCGGGCGAGCAGCGTCACCGGCTCGCCGGGCTTCGGCACCATGCCGCGCGTCGTGACGCGGATCAGCGGCGGCAGGCCGCCGCGCGGGCGCGGCTCCATCTCCGCCGGCCGGATGCGCAGGCGAGCGGCGCCCTTACCGCGATCCTCGACTGCCACCACGTGGCCGCGCACCGTCATCGTCCGCTCGAAGGACAGCACCGGATGGGCGGCGAGCCGGGTCATCAGCGCGGCGTGCAGGAAGCCGAGGCAGGCGAGGCCGACCAGGATGGCCACGAGCGGCGCCGCGACGCGGCGGCCGACCACCAGCGCCAGCACCGCGCCAAGGCCGGCCAGCGCGATTTCGACCAGCGACGGCTCGCTGGACGGCGCGAAATAGCCGGCGGCACCGACAGCGGCGGCCACCGGCCACCACAGGAAGCCGCGGCCGTCGTCGAGGTCGCGGGCAAAGGATTTCCGCAAGGCGGCAAGGCTTTGCCGACCCCGCGCGCCGGCGGTTGCCCGGCGCCCGCCAGCCTTGATGCCCGTCTCCGTCCCGACCGTCACGCTGGCTGCCTGTTTCGATCGCTTTGCCGGGGCGCCTCGCGATCTTGTTTTGCGAAACGCGCGGCTTTCCTGTAAGACGCCGTCCACGCAACGGTTCGGCCGGCGACGCCCGCCGCCGCCTCCAGAGCCGCCCCCCGGCCTTTTTCGGAACTATCGTCGATGTCCACGCCCGTCGTCACGCGTTTTGCGCCGTCTCCCACCGGTTTTCTGCACATCGGAGGCGCGCGAACGGCGCTCTTCAACTGGCTCTATGCCAAGCGGCACGGCGGCACGATGCTGCTGCGCATCGAGGATACCGACCGCGAGCGGTCGACGCAGGCCGCCGTCGACGCCATCATCGACGGTCTCTCCTGGCTGGGCCTCACCTGGGAGGGCGAGCCGATCTCGCAGTTCCAGCGCGCCGACCGCCACGCCGAGGTGGCGCGCGAGCTGGTGGCGGCCGGCAAGGCCTACTATTGCTACTGCACGCCCGAGGAGCTGACCGAGATGCGCGAGAGCGCCAAGGCCAACGGCCTGCCGCCGCGCTACGACGGCCGCTGGCGTGACCGCGACTTGTCCGAGGCACCGGCCGGCGTCAAGCCCGCCGTACGCATCAAGGCGCCGCAGGACGGCGACACGGTGATCGAGGACGCCGTGCAGGGCACCGTCACCTTCCCCAACAAGGACCTCGACGACTTCATCATCCTGCGCTCGGACGGCACGCCGACCTACATGCACGCCGTGGTCGTCGACGACCATGACATGGGCGTCACCCAGATCATCCGCGGCGACGACCACCTGACCAACACGGCGCGGCAGAAGATCATCTACGACGCCCTCGGCTGGGAGATGCCGAAGGTGGCGCATATCCCGCTGATCCACGGGCCGGACGGCGCCAAGCTCTCCAAGCGCCACGGCGCACTGGGCGTCGAGGCCTATCGGGCCATGGGCTACCTGCCGGTGGCGCTCCGGAACTATCTGGTCCGCCTCGGCTGGGCGCATGGCGACGCGGAAATCCTCTCCACCGAGGAGATGATCGCCCTGTTCGATCTCGAGGGCATCGGCCGCTCGCCGTCGCGCTTCGACTACGGCAAGCTCGAGAATCTCAACGGCCACTATATCCGCCAGACGCCGGACGACGAACTGGTCGGCCATGTCGTCGCGCTGCTCGACCACATCCCGGAAGGCGCCCGCCTCAAGGCCAAGCTCGACGACAAGGTGAAGGCGCAGCTCGCCGCCGCCATGCCCGGTCTCAAGGAGCGCGCCAAGACGCTGCTGGAACTGATCGACAACGCCAGCTTCCTGTTCGCGAGCCGGCCGCTCGTCCTCGACGAAAAGGCGGCCGCCCTGCTCGATCCGGCCGGCCGGACGGCGCTCGCCACGCTGCTGCCCCGCCTCGAAGCGCTGCCTGAATGGACGGCGGCCGCCACCGAGGAGGCGGTGCGCGCCTATGCCACGGAAGCCGGCCTCAAGCTCGGCAAGGTGGCGCAGCCGCTGCGCGCCGCCGCCACCGGTCGCAGCACCTCGCCGCCGATCTTCGACGTGCTGGCCGTGCTCGGCCGCGACGAGGCGCTCGGCCGCATCCGCGACGCGCTGACCGACTGAAAGCCGCCTGCAAGCTCTGAACGAATCCCGCCCGGCCCTGCCCCGGCGGGGCTTTCACTTCCCCGCGAGAATGAGAAAACGGGTGCCTTCCCCGTCCCCGAGAGCCGCTGACAGCGACCAGTGAAAAGCCCACCGAAACAATAACTCACCGTCGGCAATCCGGTTCCCGACCTTCGCCGAAATGGCAGACCCGACCTCCCATTCGAAGGCTTGCCGGAGTAGGGATTTTCCGCTACGTGAAGATCGACAGACTGGGAGGTTGGTCGGCAGTTTACGTAAACGTAATCGTCCTGCCCGCCGCTCATTGGCCTGGTCCACCCGATCACCTCATGGAGATCCGACCGAATGACCACGAAGAACGCGACCGTCACCATCGATGACAACACCTATGAGTTCACGCTCAAGGATGCCAGCATCGGTCCGAGCGTGATGGACATCTCCTCCTTCTACGGCAAGACCGGCCACTTCACCTACGATCCGGGCTTCACGTCGACCGGTGCCTGCGAATCGAAGATCACCTACATCGACGGCGACAAGGGCGTGCTGCTCTACCGCGGCTACCCGATCGAGCAGCTGACGCTGGAGGGCGACTATCTGGAGACCTGCTATCTCCTGCTCTACGGCGAACTGCCGACCAAGGCGCAGAAGCAGCAGTTCGACACCCACATCACCCGCCATACCATGATCCATGAGCAGATGACCCGCTTCTTCCAGGGTTATCGTCGCGACGCCCACCCGATGGCGGTGATGGTCGGCACGGTCGGCGCGCTGTCGGCCTTCTATCATGACTCGATCGACATCTCGGATCCGCACCAGCGGATGATCGCCTCGCACCGGATGATCGCCAAGATGCCGACGATCGCCGCCATGGCCTACAAGTATTCGATCGGCCAGCCGTTCATCTTCCCGAAGAACGACCTCGATTTCGCGGCCAACTTCCTGCACATGTGCTTCGCCGTGCCGGCCGAGGAGTACAAGGTGGACCCGGTGCTGGCCCGCGCCATGGACCGCATCTTCACCCTGCACGCCGACCATGAGCAGAATGCCTCGACGTCGACGGTGCGCCTCGCCGGCTCGTCGGGCGCCAATCCGTTTGCCTGCATCGCCGCCGGCATCGCCTGCCTGTGGGGCCCGGCGCACGGCGGCGCCAACGAGGCGGCGCTGAACATGCTGGCCGAGATCGGCTCGGTCGACCGCATTCCCGAATACATCGCCCGCGCCAAGGACAAGAACGATCCGTTCCGCCTGATGGGCTTCGGCCACCGCGTCTACAAGAACTACGACCCGCGCGCCAAGATCATGCAGCAGACCTGCCACGAGGTGCTGCAGACGCTGGGCATCAAGGACGATCCGCTGCTCGACGTCGCCGTCGAGCTGGAGCGCATCGCCCTCCACGACGACTACTTCATCGAGAAGAAGCTCTATCCGAACATCGACTTCTATTCCGGCATCACGCTGAAGGCGATGGGCTTCCCCACCTCGATGTTCACCGTGCTGTTCGCCGTCGCCCGCACCGTCGGCTGGATCGCCCAGTGGAAGGAGATGGTCGAGGACCCGAGCCAGAAGATCGGCCGGCCGCGCCAGCTCTACATCGGCGCGCCGCAGCGCGACTACGTGGAGATCGACAAGCGCGGCTGAGCCTACCGCACCACGACGATATCAGGGCCTCCGGCGGCAACGCCGGAGGCCTTTCTGTTTGGGGAAGGATCAGCGGCCGGCCAGCCGCAGCACCACGCCGGCCGCCGTGTCGGCGGCCGGGCGGCCGTCCGGCAGGGCCATGATGTCGCGCAGCCTCGCAAAGGCGGCGACCTGGGCAGCACGGGCCGGCGTGTCGGCAAGGAGCGGCATCAGCGCATCGGCCAGCCGCTCCGGGGCGAGATCGGGATCGAGAAACTCCGGGCTCGCCTTCTCGCCAAGGATGATGTTGGCAAGGCCGAACATATCGAGGTTGACGAGGCCGGGAATGCGGCGGGCGATCTCGGAAATGACGCGGAATAGCGGATCGCGGGCATAGGCGATCACACTGGGTACGCCGGCCAGTGCCAGCTCCAGCGTCACCGTGCCGGAGGTGGCGAGCGCCGCGTGGGCCGACCGGAAGGTCGCCCATTTCTCCGCTTCCCCGGCGACGACGCGCGGCGGCATGGCCCAGCCGGCCGTCTCACGCTCGATGCGCGCCCTCAACCGCTCGACGGCCGGCAGCAGCGGCCGGAACGCAAGGCCGCGCGCCGCCATCAGGTCGATCACCCTGCCGTAGAGAGGCAGCATGCGGTCGATCTCGCCCGATCGGCTGCCGGGCAACACCAGCAGCGTCGGCGGCCCGGCATCGAGCGGCGGCCGCTCGCCCGGCGCCGGCGTCAACAGTTCCGGCCGATCGATCAAGGGATGGCCGACATAAGTGGCCTCAGGGCCCTTCAGGCGGGCGAGGACGGCCGGCTCGAACGGCAGCAGCGCCAGCACGTGATCGACGTAGGCGGCCATCCTGCGGGCTCTGCCGGGCCGCCAGGCCCACACCGAGGGGCAGACATAGTCGACAACCGGCAGACGCGGCAGCGCCGCCCTGACGTCGCTCGCCACGCGGTGGGTGAAGTCGGGGCTGTCGATGATCACCAGCACGTCCGGTCGACCGGCGATGACGGCGCCGGCCGCCTCGGCGGTACGCAACTGGATCAGCGGCAGCCGCTTCACCACCGGGGCGAAGCCCATCACGGCGATGTCGTGCAGCGGGAACAAACTCGCAAAGCCCTCGGCGGCCATGCGGTCGCCGCCGACGCCGAGGAAATCGATCGGCCGCCCCGACAGCCGCTTCAGCGCCACCATCAGCCGGGCGCCAAGCTGGTCGCCGGATTCCTCGCCGACGACGATGGCGACGCGGAGCGGCGACCGGGGCTCGCTCATGGCGCAGCGTCCGGAAAGCGCCGCACATCGATGAACAGCCGGGCGGCATCGGCGGCGGCGATGGTGACCGCCCGGTCGACGATCATCACCCGGCCGGCTTCGACGGCGATGCCGGCAAGGCCGGCGGCGGCGGCCATCTCGACGGTGCGCGGACCGATGGTCGGCAGGTCGACGCGCAGGTCCTGCTGTGGCTTGGCTGCCTTCACCAGCACGCCGGAGCGGTGCGCCGCCTTAAGCCGGCCGCGCTTCCTGAGGTCGGTGGTGCGCTGC
Source organism: Rhodobacterales bacterium Alpha_02 (assembly GCA_001603295.1). Classification (GTDB taxonomy): domain Bacteria; phylum Pseudomonadota; class Alphaproteobacteria; order Rhizobiales; family Pleomorphomonadaceae; genus Pleomorphomonas. The sequence goes on along the minus strand of LUYO01000092.1, from coordinate 8,170 downwards.
AACAACTCGTCGGTGCCCTCGATGCCCTCGACGGCGACGACACGGCCGGAGATCGCCACCACGGCCTGACCGATGTCGAGGCGGCCCAGCATCAGCGACGCCTCGACGCCCTTGGCGATGTCGGCCTCGGCGTCCTCGCTGGGCCGGTAGCGGCCGAGGCTGCCGTCGCCGCCGACCAGTTCCGGCGCCACCTGATGGGCGCCCACCACCAGGTAATCGCGATCTTCCAGAAAGCGGACGACGTTCTTCAGCACGGTGTCGTCGCCGCCGACCATCAGCGACAGGATCTTCGGCAGGCTCAGCACGGCGCCGAGATCGACGCGGATGGCCGAGAAGTCCGGCCGGTTGACGGCGCCGCAGATCACCACCTCGCCGACCCGCTCGCGGGCGAGCAGGTCGAACAATCGGCCGATCTCGCCCCAGCGCAGCCAGTGATGATTGAAAGCCTCGATCTCCGGATCGGCCTCGCCGACGATGCCGAACAGCACCACCGGCCGGCCCGCCGCCTCGGCTGCCCGCGCCACGATGGCCGGCACGCCGCCGCCGCCGGCGATGATTCCAAGGGTGGGACGGTCGGGATCGGACGGACGCAGCGTCATTCGGCCTCGCCATCCCGGTTGCGCGGCGTGCAGATGGCGCGATCGCCGCCGGCCCGGATGAACTCGATCATGCGGTCGACCAGCGGGCTGCCGCCATGGGTCTCGGCGACGCGCGCGACGCGCGCCGCCAGCGGCTCGTCGCTGTCAAACAGCAGCTTGTAGGCATTGCGCAAGGCGTGGATGTCGTCGCGCGGAAAGTTGGCACGTCTCAGGCCGACCAGATTGAGGCCGCCGAGGCGGGCGCGGTTGCCGGTGACCATGCCGAAGGGAATGACGTCGTTCTCGACGCCGGTCATGCCGCCGACCATCACACCCTCGCCGATGCGCACCCACTGGTGCACGGCGCTGAGGCCGCCGAGGATGGCGTTGTCGCCGATGTGGACGTGGCCGCCGAGCGTGGCGCAGTTGACCAGGATGACGTTGTTGCCGACCACGCAATCGTGGGCGACGTGGGCGTTGGCCATCAGGAGGCAATTGGCGCCGACGCGGGTCAGCATGCCGCCGCCCTCGGTGCCGAGATGCAGCGTGGCGCATTCGCGGATCACCGTCCGCTCGCCGACCTCAAGCCGGCTCGGCTCGCCATGATACTTGAGGTCCTGCGGTACCATGCCGACGGTGGCATGCGGGAACACCGTGACGCCGGGGCCAAGTGTCGTGCGGCCGTCCACCACCGTGTGGGCATGCAACACCACGCCCTCGCCGAGCCGGACGTGCGGCCCGACCACGGCGAAGGGGCCGATGCTGACGTCATCACCGATCTCGGCGGCCGGATCGACGACGGCGGTGGGATGTATTTTGCGCATGCGGATGATCCTCGACGGCGGTGCAGCCCGTTTCCCTATAACGTCGGTCACCGGCGAGGCGCCGCAAATTTTGTTTCAGCGTGTTACGCCCGCCCGTGTGCCGTCAGGCGTTCAGCAGCATGGCGCTGAGCTCGGCCTCGGCCACCTTGACGCCGCCGACGACGGCCGTTGCCTCGTACCACCACATGTTGGCGCGCTTCTTCAGCTTGCGGACGTGGTACTCGACCACATCGCCGGGGCCGACCGGCTTCCTGAACTTCACCTTGTCGATGGTCATGAAGTAGACCAGTTTCGGCGCGCCGCCGCTGCCGGCGTTGACGCAGATGGCGCCGGCCGTCTGGGCCATGCCCTCGATCATCAGCACGCCGGGCATCACCGGCGCATTCGGGAAATGCCCCTGGAACTGCGGCTCGTTGATGGTGACGTTCTTGATGCCGATCGCCGAATTGTCGCTGTCGATCTCGATGATCCGGTCGATCATCAGGAAGGGATAGCGGTGCGGCAGCGCCTTCAGAAGCGCCTGAATGTCCATCACCTCAAGCGTGCCCTTGGCGGGCGCCGCGGTGTCGGCCGGTGCGTTGTCGGTTTCGCTCACGTTTGATCCCTTCCCGTCGCCTGCTGCGCGGCCCGCTTCAGGGCCATTTGTTCCTTAGTCCACTCGCGGATCGGCTTCGCCGGATTGCCGACGTAGCGCGCTCCCGCCGGAATGCTGTCCTTGACCATGGCGCCGCCCGAAATCTGAGCGCCCATGCCGATCCTGATGTGGCCGGCAAGGCCGGTATGGCCGCCGATCGCCACGAAATCCTCGAGTTGCGTCGAGCCGGAAATGCCGACCTGCGCCACCAGCACGCAGTGCCGCCCGACCTCGACGTTGTGACCGATCTGCACGCCGTTGTCGATCTTGGTGCCCTCGCCGATCACCGTGTCGCGGTTGGAGCCGCGGTCGATGGCGACGTTGGCGCCGACCTCCACGTCGTCCTGGATCACCACCCGGCCGATCTGCGGCACCTTGAGGTGGCCGCCCGGACCCATGGCGAAGCCGAAGCCGTCCTGGCCGATGCGGGCGCCGGGATGGATGATGACGCGGTTGCCGACCAGCGCATATTGCAGCGTGACGCCGGCGCCGATGTAGCCGTCGCGGCCGACCCGCACGCCGCGGCCGATCACCGCGTTGGCCGACACCACCGTGCCGCTGCCGATTTCGGCGCCGGCGCCGATGACCGCGCCCGGCTCGACGGTGACGTCCGCCTCGAGTCGGGCTTCGGGGTGGATGGCGGCCGCCGGCGAGATGCCGGCCGCGCCGTACGGTCCCTTCAGGCGGAAGGCATCGGGGAACAGCGCCTGCAGCACCAGCGCCATCGCCCGGTAGGGCTGGGCGGCGACCACCACGGCAGCGCCCTCCGGCGCGTCACCGACATGAGCCGCCGAACAGATGACCGCCGAGGCCCGCGTGGCGCGGAAGGCGTCGACGTAATGGGGGTTGTCGAGGAAGGAAAGATCGCCCGGACCGGCCTGGTCGAGCGGCGCGACGCGTCCGATGGCGACGGCTGCGTCGCCGCGTGCCACCTCGCCACCGGCGATGCGGGCCACCTCGGCCAGGGCGAGACGCCCGGCGGGCACGAAGAACACTGGATCGGACATGGCCACATTCGCTCCCCCTCCGCCGGATGCGAACCCCGCGGCGGACGAGCGCCTTCCCTCTTCGTTTCGGCTGAAGCACCGCACGGTCGGCGGTCGCCCGGCACTCCTGGGCGACCGGCTGCGATCTTGCCGGAACGGAAGGCATTAGCCATTGCGCCGGGCCGGTGTCAACCGATCGCATGCGGCAAGTCCACGGGAAGCGGCGCCTCAAACGAAAACCGCCGCGCCCTTGCGAGGCGCGGCGGTCGAAATTCTTCCGGACGGCGGTATCAGAACTTGGTGCCGCCGGAGAAGCGGAAGACCTGGGTCTTGTCGGTGTCTTCCTTCAGGACCGGGTAGGCGAAGTCGGCACGGAGCAAACCGAACGGCGACTGCCACACCACGCCGGCACCGACCGAGGCGCGCACGGCAAGGCCATTGTCAGTGTTCGTGCCCGTCTTGTCGGACGACCACAGCGTACCGGCGTCGGCGAACAGCGAGCCCCAGAAGCCATATTCCTGCGGTATCGCCGGGATCGGGAAGATCGTCTCAGCCGTGCCGGCGACGAAGTACCGACCGCCGAGCGCATAGCCCGTAGCGGAGTCGCGCGGACCGATGCCGTTGGTGTCGAAGCCGCGGATGATCGAACCGCCGACCTGGAACTGGTCGAAGGTCTCCAGATCGCCGTCCAGGCCAAACATGGCGCCGCCCTTGGCCCCAAGATGGCCGATCAGGTCCCAGTCCTCGACCAGCTCCTTGTAATACTCGGCGCGGGCGGTGGTCCGCAGGAAGGTGGCGTCGCCGCCAACGCCGGCGAACTCCTGCTTGATCTGCGCGTAGACGCCGTTGCGCGGGAAGGCGTAGTCATCGACCGTGTTGTAGGTCAGGCTGGCGCCGACGATCGAGATGAAGCGTTCCTGGTTGGTGACGAAGGCGCTGTAGGCCGCATCGGCGTCGCTGATCTCCTGCCGATAGCCCTCGTAGAACAGGCCGAGCGTCGTATCGTCGTTGATCGGCACGCCAAAGCGAATCTTACCGCCGGTGTTCCTCTCGTCATAGGGATGGACGCCATCCGAACCCTCGTTGAAGTTGCGCTGGTAGACATCAAACCCGCCCTCAAGGCGACGATCGAACAAATAGGGCTCGGTGAACGACAGCTCGTAGGACGAATCGCCGCTCTTGCCGTCGGTCGTGATACCCTTGGACACCGAAGCGCGCACATACTGGCCGCGGCCGAGGAAGTTCTTCTCGGTCAGCGACAGCTCGGCCAGCATGCCGTTCGACGTCGAGTAGCCGGCACCGATGCTCACCTCGCCCGTCGGCTTGTCGTCGACCTGGACGTTGACGATCACCTTGTCGACCGACGACCCCTGCTCCGACCAGATGCGGACACTATTGAAATAGCCGAGGTTCTTCAGCTTGCGCTCGGCCTTCTCGATCAACACCTGATTGTAGGCATCGCCTTCGCCGATGTCGAACTCGCGGCGGATGACGTAATCACGCGTGCGGTCGTTGCCGATGATGTTGATGCGTTCGATGTAGGCGCGCGCACCCTCGTCGACGAAATAGGTGACGGCGATGGTATGGTTGGCATAGTCGCGATCGCCGCGCGGACGCACCTGCACGAAGGCGTAGCCCTTGGCCGCCACGGCGGTGGTGATGGCCTCCAGCGACTTGTCGACATCGGCCGCCGAATAGGTGTCGCCGGTGCGGGTCAGCGTCAGCTTCTGAAGGTCCTCGGGGTTGACCTCGGACAGCGTCGTCTCGACCTTGATGTCGCCGTACTTGTAGCGCTGGCCCTCGTCGACCGTAAAGGTCAGGAAGAAGGAGTTCTGCTGACGGTCGAAGTCGGCGGTGGCGGACACCACGCGGAAATCGGCGTAGCCGTGATTGTAATAGAAACGGCGCAACGCCTCCTGGTCGGCGTTCAGCTTCTCCGGGCTGTAGTTGTCAGACGTCTTGAGCCAACCGAACAGGCCGGACTCCTTGGTCGAGATGACATTGGACAGGCGATAGTTGGAGAAGGCGCTGTTGCCGACGAAGGTGATCTTGCTCACCTCGGTGCGAGGACCCTCGTTGATCTGGTAGATCAGGTCGACGCGCCCCTTGCCGAGGTCGACCTGCTTGGGCTCGACGGTGGCGTCATAGCGGCCGCTGCGGCGGTAAAGCTCGAGGATACGCTGGGTGTCGGACTCGACCTTGCCCTGCGTCAGCACCGAACGCGGCTGCAGCTCGATGACGCCCCTCAGCATTTCATCGGACTGGACGTCGTTGCCCTCGAAGGCGACGCGAGCGATGACCGGGTTCTCGACCACCTTGACGATGACGCGACCGCCGGACTGGCTGATCTGCACGTCAGAGAACATGCCGGTGGCGAACAGCGCCTTGATCGATTCGTCGATCTCGGCGGCGTTGAGCGGCCGGCCCGGCGTGCCCTTGATATAGGCGGCGATCGTCTCGGGCTCGACACGCGTATTGCCGATCACCGTCACCCGGCCGGCGGACGCCGCCTCAGCCGTGATCGCGCCCAATTCCGGTATAAACCCGCTCCACAAAGGTGCCGCGACGAGCAAGGCAGCGGAGGCGGCGACGACTTTCGTCCATTCCTTGAATGAGCGCATTTAATCACGTACCCGAGTTTCTGCGGCCAAGGCCGTTTGGGAACCCTTGTTACAGATTCCGATCAAGAGGTTTTTACAGTCTTTGTCAGGATGCGCAAGCGACCTTGCCATGGGTGGTGCCGTTTTCCCTGCCGTGCGTGACCCGAAGGTCACGAGCGGCGTCTATCCGGACGCAATCTTGGCGATATCGTTCAGGACGCCAAAGGCCATCAATCCCAAGACGATAGCAAAGCCAATGCCGTAGCCGATCTCCTGGGCCCGTTCCGGCAGCGGCCGCCCGCGCAATGCCTCGATCGCGTAGAAAGCCAGATGTCCACCGTCCAGCATCGGGATTGGGAAGAGGTTAATGAGACCGATCGAAATCGACAGAATGGCAGCAAGGTTAACGAGAGGTATCAGCCCCAGCGCCGCCACTTGGCCGCTGACGCGGGCGATGCCGATCGGGCCGCTGATCTGCGCCGTCGAGGTCCGGCCCGAGAACATGCCGGCCACCGAGGACAGCGTGCTGTCGACGATCGACCAGGTCTCGTGCACCGCCTCGCCGAGAGCGCCGAAGGGGCCGAAGCTGCGCAGCTCGACGGTGGGATTGGTCTGCCTGAGGCCGAGCACCGGCACGGTCTGCTTCTCGCCGAAGCCGTCGACGATTTCGCGGGAGCGCGGCGTGGCATGCAGCGTCAGCCTGTTACCGGCGCGATCGACGTCAATGGCCAGCGAAACGCCGTTCCTCAGCATGACGATGCGCTGGATGTCGGCGAAGCTCTCGATCGGGTTGCCGTCGATCGACAGGATGCGGTCGCCGGGCGCGAATCCCGCCGCGGCGGCTGGGCTGTCCGGCTCGACGGAACCGGCGACCGGCGCGATCATCGGCTTACCGAAGGCGTAGAACAGCGCGGCCAGCACGGCGATGGCGAACAGGAAGTTGGCGGCCGGACCGGCGGCGACCACGGCGGCACGGGCGGCAAGACCCTTCGACTGGAAGGCGCCGTCGACCTGCGATCGCTCGCCGTCCGGCCGGCTTGCCGCGTCGGCGTCATCGATGAAGCGGACATAGCCGCCGAGCGGGATGGCCGACAGCTTCCAGCGCGTGCCCTTGCGGTCATTCCAGCCGAGCAGCTCGGGACCGAAGCCGATCGAGAAGACGCTGACGGCGACGCCGGTGCGGCGCGCCACCCAGAAGTGGCCAAGCTCGTGCACGAACACCACCACGGTCAGCACCACCAGGAACGGCAGGATGGTGCCGATCAGCGTGCCGCCCGTTGCGCTCAGAAAACCCAATGCCTCGTCCTCTCTTGGTCCTGCCTCAGGCACCGGCGGGCCTCCGGCCCATAGGCTTTAGCCCCGCGCGAAGCAGTCTTCACACTATAGGCAGGACGCGGCGATCTTGCGAGCCCATCCGTCGAGTTCGGTGGCGGCGGCGAGCGTTTGCGGCTCGGCGAGCCCCCCGGCGCCATCGATCGTATCGAGCGTCGCCTCGACGGCGCGGGCGATGTCGAGGAAGCCGATGCGGCCGGCAAGGAAGGCCTCGACGGCCACCTCGTTGGCGGCGTTGAGCACGCAAGGTGCGCCGTTGCCGCGCCTCAGCGCCGCCTCGGCCAGCGGCAGGCAGGGGAAGCGATCGCGGTCGGGCGCCTCGAACGTCAGGGTGCCGAGGGCCGCGAGGTCGAGCGGCTTCACCGTCGTCGGCCGACGCTCGGGCCAGGCGAGGCAATAGCCGATCGGCGTGCGCATATCGGGCACGCCAAGTTCGGCCAGCAGCGAGCCGTCCTTGTAGCGGACGAGGCCGTGCACCACCGATTGCGGATGCACCAGCACCGAGAGCTGATCGACGGAGACCGGATACAGACGGTGGGCCTCGATCAGTTCCAGTCCCTTGTTCATCAGCGTCGCCGAATCGATGGTGATCTTCGGCCCCATGCTCCACTTGGGATGCTTCAGCGCCCTATCGCGAGTGACGGCGGAGAGGTCAGCCTTCGGCGTGCGCAGGAACGGCCCGCCGGAGGCGGTGATGATCACCTCGGCGACGGCGTCGGCATTACCGGTCTCGAAGGCCTGGAAGATGGCGTTGTGCTCGCTGTCGACCGGCAACACCACCGTGCCGGCCTGCCGCGCCGCCGCCATGAACAGCGGGCCGGCGGAGACCAGCGTCTCCTTGTTGGCGAGCGCCACGATGCGCGTGGCGCCGAGCGCGGCGAGGCTGGGGGCGAGGCCGGCGAAGCCGACGATCGCCGACAGCACGATGTCGGTGGGGCGGGCGGCGGCGGCGGCGATCGCTTCCGGACCGGCCGCCGTCTCGATGCCGGTGCCGACAAGGCGTTCGCGAAGCTCGGCGTAGGCGGCGGGATCGGCGACGACGGCGATACGGGCCGAGAAGCGGACGGCCAGTTCGGCGAGGGCGGCGGCGTTGCGGCCGGCGGTCAGCGCCTCGATCGCGAAGCGGCCCGGTTCGGCGGCGACCACGTCGAGCGTGCTGAGGCCGATCGAGCCGGTGGCGCCGAGAATGGAGAGTCGCCGCGGCGCGCCCCTCTCC
>LUYO01000007.1:0-55302 GCA_001603295.1 Rhodobacterales bacterium Alpha_02 | reverse complement strand
CGATCGGCGGCCGGCCGACCACCGCCGCCTGGATGCCGCCGCTCCGCCGCTCGACGCTGCCGGCGGCCGGCGTCGTCGAGGGGGCGGCGCTGCTGCCGCTCATCGAATTCCTGCTGCCCGATCCCAAGCGGCTCAGAGAGACGCCGGTCGCGCCGCCTCGGTCCTGAGCGGCACGCGCTTGAGCTGCCCGGCGTCGGCCGACGGCAGGCCGAGCCGATGGGCGAGAGGCATGGCCGCTGCGCCGAGGGCGGCGGCGTCTTCCGAGCAGACGGCGCGGTGCAGGGCGACCGCCGGCAGGCCGGCGGCGATCTGCGCCTTCCGCGTTTCGGCGATCAGCTCGTCGATCAGCCGCACCGGCATCCGGCCGCCGACCAGCACCGCCTCGGGGTCGGCTATCAGCGCGATATGTGACACCGCCTCGGCCAGCCAGCCGGCGGCGCGGCCAATCCAGGCCGACACCAGCGCCCGGCCCCGGCCGTCGAGGGCGGCCAATTCCGCCGGCGTGCCGACGACGATGCCGTCGGAACGCAGGTGGTCGTAGAGCAGGAACATCGAGAACAGCTCGCCGAACTGGCGGATGCGGCGGCGGCCGTCGTCCGAGGTCTCAAGCACCGGCAGACAGCCGATCTCGCCGTTGATGCCGCCCGCCCCCTTGTGGCGGACGCCGTCGATGACCAGCGCGCCGCCGACGCAGGCGTTGGCGAGCACGTAGAAGAAGCTGCCGATCTCGGTGCCGAGACCGTAGTCGATCTCGCCGAGGGCGGCGGCGTTGGCGTCGTTGTCGATGAACACCGGATGCGCCGTCACCGCCTCGACGGCGCCGCGCAGGTCGAAGCCGGTCCAGGCGGCGTAACTCGCCGGCCGGCCGATGACGTCGATCTCGCCGAGCCAGTCGGGCACGGCGAGGCCGACGCCGGCCAGCCGGCCCTCGTCGATCAGCTTGCGGCGGCGGAAGGTCGACAGAGCATCGGCGAACAGCGCCGTGAACTCGTCCGGCGGGATGAAGCTCTTCTCGTGGTGGACGCGGCCGCGCACCGTGCCGGTGGCGTCGACCACCACCACCGTCAGGTGGTCGCGGTCGATGTTGGCGCCGACCGAGAACAGACCCTCCGGATCGATTTCCAGCTCGATGGCCGGCTGTCCCCGGAGACCGTGGCGGCGACGCGCCTCGATCACCAGTCCCTCGTCGGCGAGACGCTCGACGATGCGGGCGATAGCCTGCTTGGTGAGGCCGCAGCGCGCCGCCAGCTCGGTGCGGGAGATCGGCGCGCCGCGATGGATGGCCGCCAGCACCAGTTGGCGGTTCCTCAAGGCCGCCTGTTCGGCGTTCGATCCGAGAAAGTTCACGCGCCGGTCCTCCCGGCCCGCCGGAAAGGGCGGGCCGGGCAAGATTAGCCGGCGCGTCACCTCTTTGAAAGCCGCCAGCTCTTCACCTCGAACGGCCGGAGGCCGCGCTCGGGCACGTCCATCGGCTCCTCGAGGATGCTGACGGGACCGTCGACCGTCCAGCCGCCGTCGAGCGTCAGGCCGAAGTCGCCGCGCCGGCCGGCCGGCTCCCAGACGCGCAGGACGAGACCGTCGCCTTCTTCCGCCGGCTTCAGCACCGACAGCGCCGCCGGGATGCCCTCGGCCCTGATCGGCCGGTAGACGCCGGCCGCCACGCCGTCGACCGGGCGGACAATGAGCGGCTGGTTGAGATCGTCGGCCTCCTCGCGGACGCCGCCGGCATACCAGGCGCCGGCGTGCGGCATCAGCGCGTAGGTGAAGGTCTGTTCGCCCTCATCGGCCAGCGGATCGGGATAGACCGGCGAACGCAACAGGCTGAGGCCAAGCACATTGTCACGGACGCTGTGGCCGTATTTGGCGTCGTTGAGAATGGCGACGCCGAAATCCGGCTCGGAGAGGTCGAGGAAGCGGTGGGCGGCCGCCTCGAACATCGCCGCGTCCCAGGAGGTGTTGGCGTGCGTCGGCCTGGAAACGACGCCGTAGGCGCATTCGGCGGTGGCGGTGCGGCTCCGGGCGTTGACGGCGGTCAGCGTCCTCAGGAAGACGCGGCGGTCGTGCCAGTCGAGCGTGGTGCGGATGTCGAGGCGACGGCCGCCGGCGACCAGCGACAGCACTTGCGTGATGCTCGACGACCGGAACCGGCGGACGATCTTCACCGCCACGCGGTGCGGGCCGTTCTCCACCACCTCGAGGCTCTGGAGATCGGTGATCTCCTCGCCGCGCATCGCATAATCGCCCTCGATGTCCCAGGCGTCCCAGTTGCGCGGCTTGTCGACCGGATAGGCCATCAGCCGGTTGGCGTAGCCGTCGAGCGATTCGCGGCCAGTCGGCTTGTGGACGATCGAGGCGATCGAGCCGTCGGCGGCGAGGGTCACACGCAACACGTCGTTTTCAAGATGATCCACGCCGACCGACAGCGCGCCGGCCGGCTTCAGGTTGCCGGCATCGACGACGGCGACGACGAGCGGCGGCAGCGTCTCGGACGTCGAGACGACGGCACCATCCTCAAGCGTCAGCCGCAACGGCCGGACGTCGAGCGACGGGTTGACGACCAGCAGGCGGCTCCCCTCGCCTTTCGGCAACTGCGCGGCGACAGCGTCGAGGGCGGCGGCCTGCGCCGTCATTCCCTCGTCGATCACCGCGCCCAGTTCGGCGGCGGCGTCCTCGTAGACCTCGCGGATCGACGAGCCCGGCAGGATGTCGTGGAACTCGTTCTTCAGAAGGGTGCGCCAGGCCGGCTCCAGGCTCTGCGGCTTCGGCGCGCCAAGGAGATGGGCGAGCGAGGCGGCCGTCTCGGCGGCGATCAGCGCCCGCTCGGCCTTGCGGTGCAGGCGCTTGACGACGCTCTGGCTGGTCAGTGTGCCGCGGTGCAGTTCGAGATAGATTTCGCCCTGCCAGACCGACAACGCCTTCTCCTCTGCCGCCTGATGGGCGCGGGCGAAGAAATCCTTTACGCGCGTCCAGCGGGCCTTCGGCAGCGTCGGGAAGACGCGTAGTTGCTCCTCGCGGGCCAGCATCTCCGGCGTCGGGCCACCGCCGCCGTCGCCGTAGCCGACGCAGAGCAGCGTTTCCGGGTGCCGCGCCTTTTCCCGGAAGTTGCGCCAGGTCGGCACGTGGCAGTCGGGCCGGACGAAGCCGTTGTAACCCTGCATCGGGTTGTCGAAGGTATGGGCGAGCACGCGGCTGCCGTCGAGCCCTTCCCACCAGAACAGGTCGGAGGGGATGCGGTTGGTCTCCGACCAGTTGACCTTGATGGTGAAGAAGCTCCGGATGCCGGCCTGCTTGAGAAGCTGCGGCAGGGCGCCGGTGAAGCCGAAGCAGTCCGGCTGCCAGCAGACGTCGTGGCGGATGCCGAACGTCTTCTGAAAGAAGCGCTGGCCGTAGAGATACTGGCGCGTCAGGCTTTCGCCGGTCGGCATGTTGGTGTCGGGCTCGACCCAGCTGCCGCCGACCGTCTCCCACTCACCGGAGCGGATGCGGGCGGCGACCCGCTCGAACAGCGTCGGATCGTCCTCGGCCAGCTGGGCGTAATAGTGGGCCGTCGACTGGTTGAAGCGGAAATCCTTCGAGGTTTCCATCAGCGACAGCGCGGTCGAGAAGGTGCGGCGGGTCTTGCGGCGCGTTTCGCCATAGGGCCACAGCCAGCCAAGATCGATGTGGGCGTGGCCGGTGAGGCCGATCTCGCCTTCCGGCGGAAACCGCTCCTGCAAACCCTTCAGCCGCGCGACGAGCGCGTCATAGGCGGCGGCGATGCTGGCCCGTTCGGCTTGGTTGAGGCCGGCCGGCGCGTCGATCAGCTCGGGCAGGCGCCAGATCTTCTGCTGCCCCTCGCTACCGGCGGTGCGGGCGATGTAGTCGGCGGTCGACGACGGCCAGTCGAGGCCGCGCAACGTATCCTCGGCGGCGGCGACGAGGTGCGGCACCACGTCGTGACCTTCGAGGACGCGCGCCGCCTCGATCACCTGGGTGACCAGCAGCCACAGGGCGTCGACAGCCGGCTCCATGAGCTGCAATTCGGCGCGGTTGACGTGCGGCCGCCGCACCGGCTCGCCGAACGGCAGGCGGGCGACCGTCTCCGTCTCGACGCGGACGGCGCGGCCGGTCAGCGGAAAGCTCTGGTGATAGGGATCGAGGCCGTAGGGAACGGGTTCGCCGCCGTCGCAGGCGATTGCGATCAGGCTCTCGCCGCCGAGGTCGAGGCTGAGGCGGCTGTCGTCGAGCGGCCAATCTTCCGGCAGGCGGCCTTCCAGCGAGAAGCGGACGACGCCGTCAGCCCGCGGCCAGGGGGCGCCGACGGCGATCGGCGCGCCGTCAAAAGCGAGGGCGAGCGGCCGCCGTTCGCGCATCTTCCATGACTCCAGTTCGGCGACGCGGACGTCGAGGCGGTCGATACGTTGGGCAAGCGTGAGAAGCATGGCAAGCATCCGGTTGGAAAATCAGCCCTTGACGGCACCGGCCGTCATGGCGCTCAGGATCAGGCGTTGCAGGGCGAGGAAGGCGACGATGGCCGGCACCACCGAGATCAGGCAGGCGGCGGCGAGGATCTGGATGGTGCTGGCATTCTGCGTACCGGCATACTGGAAGATGCCGACGCCGATGGGAACGAGGGAATCCTTGGTGATCAGCAGGAAGGGCACCAGGAACTGCGACCAGCCGGCGATCACCGTGATGATGAAGGCCGAGGCGACGCCCGGCGTCGACAGCGGCAGGATGATGCGGACGAACACCGAGAGGCGGTTGCAGCCGTCGATCAGCGCCGCCTCGTCGAGGCTCCTCGGGATGCCGTCCATGTAGCCCTTGAGGAGCCAGGTGACCATCGGCACGCCGAGCGCGATGTAGACCATGGTGGTGCCGAAATGGCTGTCGATCAGGCCGAGCCGGCTCATGTAGCGGTAGAGCGGCACCATGATCACCAGCGGCGAGATCATCTGGAAGGCGAGGATGCCGAGCATCCACGCACCCTTGCCCCTGAAGTCGAAGCGCGAGAAGGCGTAGGCGGCCGGCGCGGCGACGATCAGGCAGCCGACGGCCGACAGGCACGACAGCTTCAGCGCGTTGACGAGATAGACCGGGAACTGGCTCGACGTCAGCACGGCCACGAAATTGTCGAGCGTCGGAGACTTGGGGATCAGCCTGGCGACGCCGAGGAACACCTCCTTGCGCGTCCGGAGCGCCATGGACAGCAGCCAGATCAGCGGCCAAGAGAAGAAGACGAACATCAGGGCCATGAAGGCGTAGCTCAGGATGTCGCCGAGACGGTCGCGGCGGCGGCGTTTCATGAGCGATCCTCCTTGGGCAGGAAGGCGGCGTAGACGAGCGCCAGTCCGAGGCTGATCGCCAGCATCAGGATCGACAGTACGCTGCCGGCGGCGAGGTCGTAATTCCGGAACACCACGTTGAAGGTATAGAGCGACAGCACCTCGGTGGCGCGGCCGGGGCCGCCGCCGGAGAGCGAGATGATGGCGTCGAAGGTGTTGAGCGTCTGGATGGTGATCAGGATCATGTTGACCAGGATGGCCGGGCGGAGCTGCGGCAGCGTCACGAAAGCCAGCTTCTGCCGCGCCGTGGCGCCGTCCACCTCGGCCGCCTCGTAGAGCGTCGGGTCGATGGCCTTCAGCGCCGCGTACATCACCACCATCGAGAAGGCGGTGCCGCGCCAGATGTTGGACAGCACCACCGACCACATGGCGACGTCGGGGTCGGACAGCCATTGCACCGGCGCCATGCCCATCAGGCGCAGCAGCGAGTTGAGGCCGCCGAACGGCGCCTCGTTGAACAGCATCTTCCAGATGATGCCGCCGGCGATGCCCGGCACCACCCAGGCGACCAGCGCCGTGGTCCTCAGGATGGTGGTGCCGAACAGGCGGCGCTTTTCGGCGCGCACGACGACCAGCGCGATGGCGAGGCCGATCACCTGCTGGCCGATCACCGAGCCGGCGGTGAAGACGAAGGTGACCCAGAGGATCTGCGCCAACTCGGGGCGCCGCAGCACGTTACCGAAGGTGGCGAGCGTGTAGTGGCCCTCGCCGCCGAGCAGCGTCAGATCGGTGAAGGCGTAGCGGAAGACGTCGATCACCGGATAGAGGTAGAACAGCCCCATCACCAGGATCACCGGCATCAGCCAGGGATAGGGCGAGGGCAGGCGATTCTGCCAGTCCAACGCCCGGAAAAAGGACGGCTTCCGCCTGGCGGCGCTTGCGGACATGGGCACCTCGGGTATCCGGGGGATCGACGGTGGCGGGCGGCCGCCGGGCTCTGCGGCCGCCCGCGGCGGACGGCTGCGGGAGGTCTGTCGGAGCTGCCCGCCGATCGGAAGNNGACGGCGGCGTCGGTGCTCTCGGCGCCGGTCAGCACCTTGCCCATCATGATCTGGATCTGGTTGGAGATCTCAGGATAGACCAGCACGCCGGGCCGCGCCTGACCGACCTTCAGCGCCTTGGCGAAGGTCTGGTTGGCCTCGCTCTTGAAGACGTCATACTTGTCGTAGAGGTCGGCGCGGGTCGGCAGTTGCTCCTGAAGGGCATTGGCCGGACCCATGTAGACCTCGCGGGTGAGCGCGGCGCACATCTCGACCTTCTTGGGGTCGGAGGAGAAGGCGGCCACCGTCCAGCCGCCGGTGCCGGTGGAGCGCTCTGCGGCGGTGATGCCGGGCAGCATCGAGAAGCTCCACTTGGCGAACTCCTCCGGCTCCATGGCGTTCTGGAGCTGGCGATACTGCCAGTTGCCGCCGACGAACATCGCCGTGCTGCCGGCCGTGGCGGCGGCGTTGAAGTCGTCGTAGTTGCCGATGGTGGCGACGCGCTTGGGGGCGGCGCCGGATTCGACGAGGTCGCGGTAGTAGTTGACGGCCTTGACGAACTTGTCGCGGTTGGCCGCGTCGGCGAACACCGGCTTGCCGGCCTCGTCGACCAGCTTGCCGCCCTGGCCCCAGAAGTTGCCGAGCCAGTCGAAGGTGGTGCCCTCGTAGCGGCTGCCGTTGAACAGGATGCCCTCCATGCCGGCTTCGACCGACTTGAGCGCGGCCGCCTTGGCGTCGGCCCAGGTCTCCGGCGCGTCCGGCACGATCTCGGTGTTGCGATAGAGCACGCGGAGGTCGGTCGACCACCACCAGGCGTAGACCTGGCCGTCCTTGCCGGTGACGCCGTCGCGCACGAAGGGGAACAGCTGATCGATCTCTTCCTTGGAGAAATAGGGCGAGAAGGACTTCAGCACGCCGGCCGCCTTGAACAGCGGCAGCACGAAGCTGTCGACGGCGGCGCAGTCGGGCGCGTGGCCGGCCTTGGCCTGCTCCAGCATGCGCGCTTGCTCCTGGCTGATGTCGCCGGTCATCATCTGCAATTCCAGCTGCCAGCCGGGATGGTTGTTGATGAAGTCGGTGTAGAGCTTGGTGTAGCCGGCCGCCCAGGTCGGGTCGGTGCTGGACGGGCCGTCGCCGGTCATGCGGAACACCATCTTGTTCGGCGCGTCCGACGGACCGACGCGGTCGCTGGTGATCAGGTCCTCGGCGATGGCCGGCAGGCAGCCGAGCGCCGTCGCGGCGGCAAGCGCCGTGAGCAGGGTTGTCTTCATTGCTTTCTCCTCCCGAGTGTCGCGGGATGCCGCACGAAAATACGACTTCCCAAGTCGACATCAAATAGATTAAATCACTTTGTTTTGTTGTCAAGCGATGTGCGGGAGGATCGCATGGCCACCGTCGAGATCAGGAATCTGCGCAAGGCTTACGGGGCGCTGGAAGTGCTGCACGACATCTCCATCGGCATTGCCGACGGCGAATTTCTGGCGCTGGTCGGGCCGTCCGGCTGCGGCAAGTCGACGCTTCTGAGAACCATCGCCGGCCTCGAGACCATCAACGGCGGCGAGATCCGCATCGACGACAGGGCGGTCGACGACCTCGCCCCCAAGGACCGGGACATCGCCATGGTGTTCCAGAACTACGCGCTCTATCCGCACATGGACGTCGCCGCCAACATGGGCTTCGCGCTGCGGCTGGCCGGGCGGCCCAAGGCGGAGATCGGCGACCGGGTGGGCCGGGCGGCCGCCATCCTCGACCTCTCCCGCGAGCTTGCCCGCAAGCCGGCGCAACTCTCCGGCGGCCAGCGCCAGCGCGTCGCCATGGGCCGGGCGATCGTCCGCGATCCCAAGGTGTTCCTGTTCGACGAGCCGCTCAGCAATCTCGACGCCAAGCTCCGGGTGCAGATGCGCGCCGAGATCCGCGAATTGCAGCAGCGGCTCGGCACCACCACCATCTACGTGACGCACGACCAGGTGGAGGCGATGACCATGGCCGACAAGATCGCCGTGCTCTCCGCCGGCCGCCTCGAACAGGTCGGCGCGCCGCTCGATCTCTACCGGGCGCCGGCCAACCTGTTCGTCGCCGGCTTCATCGGTTCGCCGCAGATGAACTTCGTCACCGGCGATCTCGCGGCCAGGGCCGGCACTGACACCATCGGCATCCGGCCCGAGCATCTCGCCGTCAGCCGCAACGGCGACGGCTGGCGCGGCCGGGTGGTCGCCGCCGAGCATCTCGGCAGCGACACCTTCATCCACGTCGAGGTGCCGGATGCCGGCCGCCTCACCGCCCGCACGGTCGACGACATGCCGGTCGGCAGCGGCGATGAGGTGGTGCTGGCGCCGATGGCCGGCCACCTGCACCGCTTCGGCGCCGATGGCCGCGCCCTCTGAGGGTCAGGCGGCGGGCGCCGGCCAGGACGGCACGAAAACTGGATGTTCGGGCTTGGCATCGACCGAGGCATCGTCGTCTCGGCCGGATTTCAGCCACTCCGCGCCCACCAATCCGCGCCCGCCCCTCTCCAGCCGCCGAGTCCAAGGATGCAGCGTTTCCGCCGATTAACCACTTGACAAGGGTCGGTCGCGATGGCATTGGGTAATCGATAACTCAAGGGAAAACGCGGTGTAGCCGGCGCATTTGTCCGCACCATGCCGCAAAAGCACAAGACGACAGCCGTGGGAGCGGCGGAGGAGCCGGGAAACCGGCGTCGCGGGGGGAGCTTGATCGTGGCCGTTTCGCTGCAGGACATCGCCAGGATCGCCGGGGTGTCGGTGAAAACCGTCTCCGGCGCGCTGCATGGCGGTTCGGCGCGCATGGCCGAGGAGACGCGCGACCGCATCCGCGCCATCGCCGAAGAACTCGGCTACGTCACCAACTTCGCCGCCCGCAGCATGCGGCAGGGCTGGATGCCGCTGATCGCCATCATCGCCGACGAACTGCTGACCTCGCCGTTCGCCACCGAGATCATCCGCGGCCTCGACAATTCCGCCCGCAAGGCCGACCTCTCGGTGTTCTTCACCACCATCGGCGGCGACCGCGACATCGCCAAGGTCTACGACGACGTCAGCCGCTTCCGGCCGCGCGCCATCGGCTACGCCGCCATGTACCACAAGGAAGTCGCGCTGCCGCCGGAGATCGCCGACCGCATCGGCGTGATGATCAACTGCCGCGACGCCGCGGGCCGGGTGACGTCGCTGGTGCCCGACGACGAACTGGCCGGCCACACCATCGCCAGCCACCTCGTCGACGCCGGCCGGCGCCGGATCGCCTTCATCAATCTGCCCGGCATCCTGGCCGGCGAACTGCGCGAACGCGGCGTCCGCGCCGCGCTCGACGAGGCCGGCCTTGCGCCGGTCGCCGTGCTGCCGGCGGTGAAGCGCGCCGCTTACGCCGACCGGGCACGCAGCCTGGTGCAGCAGCACGTATCCGATCTCATGGCCGGTCCCGACCGGCCCGACGCCATCCTCTGCGGCAACGATCGCGTCGCCATGGAGGTCTACGCCGCGCTCCGCAAGACAGGGGCCGGCATTCCCGACGACGTCGCCGTGGCGGGCTTCGACAATCAGGTCGACATCGTCACGCGACTCGACCCGCCGCTCACCACCATGGCGCTGCCCCACAGGGCAATGGGCCGGATGGCGGCGGAAATACTTCAGGCGGGCGAACCGCCGGAGGGGGGGCTGAAACTGCTCCCGTTCCAGCTTGTAGAGCGGGCTTCCGTCTGAACCTTCTTGGACAAACGACTGGTGGAGGAGATTTTCAGGATGGGTAATCGTTTACTTACGGTCCTCGCGGCCACCACCGCCCTCGTGGCGTTCGCCGCCGCCGCCGACGCCAAGACCGTCGTGCGCATGATGCACCAGGGCGATCCCGGCTGGGTGGCGCTCTACGGCAAGGTCGCCGAGCGCTTCGAGGCGGCCAACCCGGACGTCGACATCGAGCTGATCTACGCCCCGCACGACGCCTACAACGAGAAGTTCTCGTCGGCGGTGATGTCCAAGCAGCTGCCCGACATCATGGAACTCGACGCGCCCTTCCTCGCCAACTACGTCTGGTCGGGCTATCTCAAGCCGATCAAGAGCTACATCGACCAGGACCTCCTGGACGACATGACGGCGTCCAACGTCGCCCAGGGCACCTATCCGATCGACAACGACCTCTACGCCATCGGCCTCACCGACAGCTCGGTGGTGCTCTACGGCAACAAGAAGTATCTCGAGGAGATCGGCGCCCGCATTCCGAAGTCAGTGGACGACGCCTGGACGCGCGCCGAGTTCGAGGACTATCTCGGCAAGCTCGCCAAGCTCGACGGCGTCAAGTGGCCGATCGACACCTTCCGCGGCTACGGCATCAAGACCGAGTGGGTGACCTACGCCTACCAGCCGATTCTCAATTCCTTCGGCTGCGACCTGATCGACCGCACCACCTGGACGGCCACCGGCACGCTCGATTCCAAGGCTTGCGTCGACGCGCTGACCATGATGCAGACTTGGGTGAAGAACGGCTGGGTCGTGCCGATGTCGTCGGGCACCAACCAGTTCTACGCCGACGGCAACCCGGCGGCGCTGGCCTGGGGCGGTCACTGGTTCTACGCCGAGGCCGCCGCCAAGATGAAGGACGACGTGGTGGTGATGCCGCTGCCGAAGTTCGGCGACAAGAGCGCCAGCCCCGACGGCACCTGGATCTGGGCGATCACCTCCCAGTCCGAGCATCCCGACATCGCCGGCAAGTTCCTGAGCTTCCTTCTGAAGGACAAGGACTACCGCGACTACGCCGTGAGCCAGAGCGCCTATCCCGGCCTCAAGAGCTTCGCCGCCCAGTCGCCGCTCTATGCCGAGGGCGGGCCGCTGGCCGTCGCCTTCGAGCAGGCGTCGAAGGTGGCCGTGCCGCGGCCGCCGCACCCGGCCTATCCGGCCATCACCTCGGCCTTCATGCAGGCCGTCGACCAGATCTTCAACGGCGAGGACGCGCAGAAGGCGCTGACGGCCGCCGCCGCCAAGATCGACGAGGACATTGCCGACAACGACGGCTACCCGCCGTTCGGCGGCAACTGACGCCGGCACCGCGTTCCCGCCGCCCGCCCCCCGGACGCGGCTGGAACGACGCCGGAGTGCCGGCCGGCCACGGCCAGCCGGCATGATCCTCGCGGCGCGCGCCCGTCCTCCCTTCGGGCGCGCGCGACCTCCTGCCACCCATCGCCCGGCGAGGGGCTCCCATGTCCGCACTCACAACCGTTCCGAAGCAGCGTCGCCGCTCCGTCATCGCCCGCGTCGGCTGGTCGCGTTTCCTCCAGGAAATCGGCATGCTGGCGCCGGCCGTCGGGCTGATGACCATCTTCCTGATCACGCCGTTCCTGTTGTCCTTCTGGACGGCGATGACCAACCAGCCGCTGGTGCCGCGACCGACGCCGGTCCGCTTCATCGGCTTCAACAACTTCATCCGCATCCTCAACGACGGCCTGTTCTGGACGTCACTGTGGAACGTCACCCGCTTCACCCTGTGGGTGCTGCCGATCCAGTGCGGCTTCGCCTTCCTGACGGCGCTGCTGCTCAATCGCAAGATGCCGTTCCGCAACCTGTTCCGCGGCATGTTCTTCCTGCCGGCCATCACCTCGATGGTGGTGGTCTGCGTCATCTGGGGCACGCTGTTCCAGTATCCGACCGGCCCGCTCAACCACGTCGTCGGCGTGCTGTCGGGCGGCCGCATAGCGCCGATCGACTGGCTGGGCGACCCCAACTGGGCAATGCTGTCGATGGTGCTGTTGTCGGCCTGGCAGGCCTACGGCTTCCAGATGATCATCTACCTCGCCGGCCTGCAGGGCATTCCCGACGAACTCTACGACGCCGCCCGCATCGACGGCGCCGGCCGCTGGGGCCGCTTCTGGCACGTCACCATGCCCGGGCTGAGGCCCACCCACGTCTTCGTCCTGGTGATCACCACCATCCAGGCCTTCAAGCTCTACACGCAGGTGGCCATCCTGACGCAGGGCGGGCCGAAGTCGTCGACCGAGACCGTGGTGCACTACATGGTGCGCTCCGGCTTCGAGGAGCAGAAGCTCGGCTATGCCTCGGCGGTATCGGTGATCCTGTTCCTGATCGTCCTGGTCATCGCGCTGGTCCAGCGCAGGCTCATGAGGCGCTTCGATGTCTGACCTCGCCCTTTCCTTCAAGAAGCCGGCGGCGCCGCTCAACGGCTACCGCTTTGTCCAGTCGATCTCGGTGTTCATCATCGCGCTGGTGGTGATCTCGCCGCTGTTCATGCTGTTCATCGCCTCGCTGAAGGACGACCGCTTCCAGATCCTCGCCGACATGGGCTCGTTCCGGGCCTTCTGGGTGGACCATCCGACCTTCAACAACTTCCGCGAGGTCGGCAACTTCGCTGGCGAACTGGCCTTCGGCCGCTATCTCGGCAACTCGCTGTTCATCCTGTTCTCGACGGTCAGCCTCGGCCTGATCGTCAACTCGATGGCCGGCTTCATCCTCGCCTGGGGCAGCCTGCCGGGGCGGGCGCTGATCCTCGCCGTGGTCATCGCGCTCTACGTGATCCCGCAGGAGAGCATCATCATGCCGCTCTTGATCATCGTATCGCGCGCCGGTCTCTCCGACACCTTCACCGCCCAGATCCTGCCCTTCGTGGCCAGCCCGCTCTACACTTTCCTGTTCTACCAGTTCTTCGCGCAACTGCCGAAGGAGCTATACGAGGCCGCCGCCATCGACGGCGCCTCGATCTTCCGCACCTGGTGGTCGATCTTCATCCCGCTGAGCCTGCCGGCGCTGGCCACCGTCTCCATCCTGATGGGCATCGAGACCTGGAACCAGTACCTCTGGCCGATTCTGATCACCCAGACCGACTACGCCCGGCCGATTTCTGTCGCCATCGCCACCTTCTTCGGCCAGGACAGCATCTTCTGGGACCGGGCGATGGCCGCCTCGGTGCTGATGATGATCCCCATCCTCGTCTTCTATCTTGTCTTCCAGCGCTGGTTCATCAGCTCGTTTGTTGGCTCGGCGGTGAAAGGTTGACCATGTCCCAGGCATTCACTCCGGCCGGCGGTTCCGGCCGGGCAACGCTGGCCTTCCCCGAGGTGGCGGCCGGCGAGACGATCGAGCTGTTCCTCAAGGCCAAGGGCCCGGCGCCGGCTGTCGTCAGCTTGCCCGGCACCGGCGAGGCCTCGACGCGGCGCAGCGACCGCTTCGAACGGCAGCGCATCGTCGCCGCCGCGCCGGTCGACCGGCTCGACTACGATCCGGAAACGACGCAGCTATCGGTCGTCTACGCCTACGATCCCGCCACCGTGCTCGATGCCGGCATCCGCATCCTCTCCGCCGGACCGGCGGCGACGCCGGCCGCGCTCGCCGGCTACCACTTCCGGCCGCCTTCCGGCTGGATGAACGATCCCAACGGCTTCGGCCGCTTCGGCGGCCGCGTCCACCTCTGCTACCAGCACTATCCGCACCGGGCGCGCTGGCACGCCATGCACTGGGGCCACGCCGTCTCCGAAGACCTGTTGCGCTGGCGTCACCTGCCGATCTTCCTGGAGCCGGACGAGGCGGTGTGGGCGGCCAATGGCGCCGGCGGCGTGTTCTCCGGCACGGCGATCACCGTGCCGGGCGAGGACGGCTTCCGCGCCTTCTTCACCGACCACATCGACGGCCGCCAACCGGAGATGGAGGTGCAGCGCATGGTCCGCTCCGAGGACGGCGTCACGGCCGGCGCCTCGGAGGTGGTGCTGGCCGGCCGACCCGAAGGGCTCGGCATCGGCGAGGACAATCGCGACCCCTATGTCTTCACCGGGCCGGACGGCCGGCTGAAGATGCTGCTCGGCGGCCGCGACGCCGAGGGCGGCGTGGTGATGCTCTCCGAGACCGACGACCCCACCGGCGCCACCGGCTGGCGCTTCGTCGGCCTCGTCCACCGCGAGCGGGAATACGGCCACACGGTCGGCGAGTGCCCGGCCATGCTGCCGCTCGACGGCCCGGCCGGCGATCCCGCGACGCGCTGGCTGCTGATCGTCGGCCTGCTGATGAGCCGCGACCTGCCGACGCGGCGGCGCAACCTCACCTTCGGCATCGTCGGCCGCTTCGACGGGCGGACGTTCACGCCGGAGTTCCGGCAGGAGCTGGACTTCGGCACCGACGCCTATGGCTTCCAGGCCTTCGTCGACACGGATGGCCCGGTGGCCATCGCCTGGCTGGCCAACTGGACCGACATCGTCAAGAGCGCCGACTGGCCGACGGCGATGACGCTGCCGCGTCGGCTGCTGCTGACCGACGGCGCCCTGTCGACGCCGCCGATCGAGCCGGCCGTCACACTGCGCCAGTCGCTGGTCGACGATCGCCGCCTCGCTTCCGGCGAGACGCTGCGCCTCGATGACGGCGCCGCCGAGATCGTCATCGAGTTCGAGGAGGCCGGCACGCCGTTCGATCTCGTGCTCGACCATCCGGGCCTCAGGCTCGGCGTCCGCGCCGACGCGGACGGCCTTGCCATCATCCACGAGGCGAGCGGCACCGATGCGCCGTCGCCGCATTATCTCGCCGCCGGCGCCCGCGTGCGCAGCCTCCGCGTCTTCCTCGACCGGGGATCGATCGAGGTGTTCGCCGACGGCGGACGCCACGCCGGCACCAAGCGTCTCGCCGATCCGGCCCCCGTCACCGCCGTCCGCCTCAAAGCCCCCGAGGGGCGCATCACGGCGGCCCGCGTCTGGCGGCTCGGCCTCTGAACACTATTCCAGGGAGGAACAGCATGGCCAAGGTTTCCATCGAGAACGTCGCCAAGTTCTACGGCAGCCATCAGGTCATCCACGGTATCGACATCGACATCGCCGACGGCGAGTTCGTGACGCTGGTCGGTCCGTCCGGTTGCGGCAAGTCAACGCTGCTCCGGATGATCGCCGGCCTCGAGGAGATTTCCGCCGGCGACATCCGCATCGGCGACCGTCTCGTCAACGACGTGCCGCCCAAGGAACGCGACATCGCCATGGTGTTCCAGAACTATGCGCTCTATCCGCATATGACGGTGGCCCAGAACATGGGGTTCGCGCTGAAGCTGAAGGGCGAGCGCCGCGCCGCCATCGACGCCCGCGTCCAGGAGGCGGCGGCCATCCTGGCGCTCGAGCCCTATCTCGACCGCCTGCCCAAGCAGCTGTCCGGCGGTCAGCGCCAGCGCGTTGCCATGGGTCGGGCCATCGTGCGCGATCCGCAGGTGTTTCTGTTCGACGAGCCTCTCTCCAACCTCGACGCCAAGCTGCGCGTCCAGATGCGCGCCGAGATCAAGGACCTACACCAGCGCCTCGGCACCACCACGGTCTACGTCACCCACGACCAGATCGAGGCGATGACCATGGCCGACCGCATCGTGGTGATGAAGGGCGGCGTGGTGGAGCAGATCGGCCGGCCGCTGGAACTTTACGACCACCCGGCCAACCTGTTCGTCGCCACCTTCATCGGCTCGCCGGCCATGAACCTCGTCAAGGGCAAGGCGGGCAACGGCGGCTTCGTCGCCGAGGGTGGCGCCGTGCTGCCGCTGCCGCCCGGCGCCAGGCCCGGCGCCGTCACCTACGGCATCCGGCCGGAGCACCTGACGCTCGACGAGACCGGCTTCCGCGCCGAGGTGGTGGTGGTGGAGCCGACCGGCGCCGAGACGCAGGTGCTGGCCCGCTTCGGCACGACGATGCTGGTCGTCGTGCTGCGCGAGCGCGTCGAACTCAATCCCGGCGACAGCATCGGCCTCCGCCCGGACCTCTCGAGCGTGCACCTGTTCGGCGAGGACGGCCGGCGGCTCTAGCACCAGATCAGGCCGCGGGGCGGGCGTCGCCGCGGCCAGCCGCCTTTCGCTCGGCCCGGAAGGCCGACGGCGTCCGGCCGATCAGTCGCAGGAAATTGCGGTTGAAGGTCGACAGCGTCTCGTAGCCGACGTCCATGGCGATGGAGGTGACGAGGGTATCGGTCTCCGACAAGAGCTGGCAGGCCTTGTAGATGCGCAGATGGTTGATGTACTCGGCGCAGGAGCAGGCGAGGTGCCGCTCGAACAGACGCGAGAAGGCCGACAGCGCCATGCCCTCCGTCGCCGCCACCTCGCGGCAGGTGAGGCCCGGCCGGTTGAAGTTGCCGGCGATGTAGGCGAGCATCCGCTCCAGCCGGCGTGGCTGGGCGCACTGGTGCTCGAGGCCCTTCACCGATAGCGACCGGCGTCCGCCGTCGGCCTCCAGCACGCGCAACAGCTCGAAGAACAGCGCCATCCGCTCGAAGCCGTTGGCGGCGAGCAGCGCCTCCATCAGCCCGGATGCCTTGGCGGATGCGGCGTCGGAGAACTCGATGCCGGCCCGCGTCGCGTCGAGCAGGGCGGCGAGGCCGGCGCAGTCTGAGAATTCGGCCATGCAGCGCTCGGCGAAGCCCTCGCCCATCTGCAGCACCAGATCGCGCTCGCGGATGCGGCCGTCACCGTCGCGGTCGGCGGCATCCGACACCCACATATGCGGCAGGTTGGGGCCGGTCATCACCAGGTTGCCCGGTCCGAAGGCGCCGGCATAGGTGCCTACGTAGAACTGGCCGGAGCTGCGGCGAATGAGGTGCAACTCGTATTCCGGATGGTGATGCCAGCCGGAATAGACGAAGGGATAATCGTGGCCGTAG
The DNA here is from genome assembly GCA_001603295.1 of Rhodobacterales bacterium Alpha_02. Classification (GTDB taxonomy): domain Bacteria; phylum Pseudomonadota; class Alphaproteobacteria; order Rhizobiales; family Pleomorphomonadaceae; genus Pleomorphomonas. Next base: position 38,376 of record LUYO01000007.1, on the reverse strand, counting down.
ACGCGGAAGGTCCGCGCCAGCGGCGCCTCGATCACCTCCAGCACCGGCTTTACGTTGCTCATGTCCGCTCTCCTCCCGGACCGGCGCATAGACCGCCGCATCGGACACTAGAGCAAAAGCCGATCGATCTGAAGCGCCGCCAAGCGCGCCGCTCATCATGATATAAGGATTTCTTTATGTCGTGATTGCACTGGCGGCCGACTTCTCCTATAAGGCGTCGACCAGCGGACGCCGGCCGGCGCCCGCCTTTCCGTTTGCCGCCTGCAATATTCATCCAGCCAATACCGGGAGATCCGCCGATGGCCGCCCAGGACTACGTCGTGAAAGACATCTCGCTCGCCCCCTGGGGCCGCACCGAGATCGAGATGGCCGAGATCGAGATGCCCGGCCTGATGGCCGTGCGCGCCGAATATGCCGAAGCGCAGCCGCTGAAGGGCGCCCGCATCGCCGGCTCGCTGCACATGACCATCCAGACCGCCGTGCTGATCGAGACGCTGAAGGCGCTCGGCGCCGACGTGCGCTGGGCCTCCTGCAACATCTTCTCGACGCAGGACCACGCCGCTGCCGCCATCGCCGCCGCCGGCACGCCGGTGTTCGCGGTGAAGGGCGAAACCCTCCGCGACTACTGGACCTACACCGACCGCATCCTCGACTGGGGAAATGGGGCGTCGGGGGGCGACACCGCCAACATGATCCTCGACGACGGCGGCGACGCGACGCTGCTCGTCATGCTCGGCGCCAAGGCCGAGACCGACCCATCCGTGCTCGCCGATCCCAAGAGCGAGGAGGAGGAAGAACTCTTCGCCACCATCAAGGCGCGGCTCGCCAAGGACCCGAGCTTCTACTCGCGCGCCAAGGCGAGCATCCGCGGCGTCTCCGAGGAGACCACCACCGGCGTCATGCGCCTCTACCAGATGGAAATGCGCGGCGAACTGCCCTGGCCGGCCTTCAACGTCAACGACAGCGTCACCAAGTCGAAGTTCGACAACAAGTACGGCTGCCGCGAGAGCCTGGTCGACGCCATTCGCCGCGGCACCGACGTGATGATGGCCGGCAAGGTGGCGATCGTCTGCGGCTACGGCGACGTCGGCAAGGGCTCGGCCCAGTCGCTCGCCGGCGCCGGCGCTCGCGTACTGGTCACCGAGGTCGACCCGATCTGCGCCCTGCAGGCGGCCATGGACGGCTTCGAGGTGGTGACGCTGGAAGACGACATCCACCGGGCGGACATCGTCGTCACCTGCACCGGCAACCTTCACGTCGTCACCCTCGACCACATGCGCAAGCTCAAGAACATGGCGATCGTCTGCAACATCGGCCATTTCGACAACGAGATCGACGTCGCCGGGCTACGCAATTTCAAGTGGAAGAACGTCAAGCCGCAGGTCGACCTCGTCGAGTTCCCCGACGGCAAGAAGATCGTCCTGTTGTCCGAGGGCCGGCTGGTCAACCTCGGCAACGCCACGGGACACCCGAGCTTCGTGATGAGCGCCTCGTTCTCCAACCAGACGCTGGCCCAGATCGAGCTGTGGACGCGCGGCGACAAGTACGAGAAGAAGGTGCACGTGCTGCCCAAGCATCTCGACGAGAAGGTGGCCCAGCTGCACCTCGCCAAGCTCGGCGCCAAGCTCAGCAAGCTGACGGCCGAGCAGGCCGACTATATCGGCGTCAAGTCGAGCGGCCCGTTCAAGTCGGCCATGTACCGGTATTGAGTTTTTCCGGCCTCGGTCGCCTGAAGCCGCTCTAGTCGCATCAATGCCCGCCCGCGCCCCTCGACGGCGCGGGCGGGCTTTCGTTGCCGGCAAAGCCTTATCCACAGCTGTTCCACATATGCGGATTTTCCCCCTCGAAGGGGGCGCTTCCGGCAACGGCGGACGAAAGTCCAGGCGGCCGGGATGCATAAGGCGAGTCCGCTCAACCCTCTGGCCGCCCCCTTCCCGAGATGTCGACTCCCCGGCCGCGACGGGCCGGTCGCCGAAAACTCTGAACGTTCCGTGAACATAATCGTCAGATGAAACTTCCTGCTTCTGGCGTGCCGTTGGTGGCCTCCTCGACTCTTTTTGCCCCCCCTGAAAGGCGGTATTTTGGGGTGATTCGGATCGGCGTCGGGGCACGCGCCGGTCCGGGGCGTGGGCTCCCGGACGGGAGCGGATGCCCTTTGAATGCGGCCGGAAGGGGACATGTGCATGCCGGGCTCGCGCCGGAGACGATTGCCGTTTGCTGGGCGTGTGGGGAAGATCGCCCTGCTCACGACGGTGCTGTCGCCGATCGCCGCCGGCTCGGCGGCGGCCCAGGCCATCAAGTTCGGTTCCGACGGCGCCGTCTACTTCGAGCCGATGCAGGTGGCCGCCCTCTCCGCCCTGGTATCGGCCATCTGCATCGCCGTGGTGTCGGCCGCCGCGCTGATCCGGGCGCGCCGCATGGCCGAGGACGACCGCGAGCGCCTGTTGCGCGAGAACGCCGACCTCAAGCTCGCCGCCGACCGCACCGAGGCCGCCCTCAACGCCGACGACCAGCGCACCGTCATCTGGGGCGCCCGCGACGAAGCGCCGAAGGTGATGGGCTCACTGCCGGAAGCCTCGGGCGTGCCGCGCAGCCAGGTCGGCTTCCTCGCCTTCGGCCAGTGGCTGGAGCCGGCCTCCGCCCAGCTTCTCGAAGCCCGTACCCGGTCGTTGCGCGCCGAGGGCGAAGCCTTCGTCGACGTGCTGACCACCACCAACGGCGTCCACATCGAGGCGGCCGGCCGCGTCAACGGCTCGCGCTGCTTCATCCGCTTCCGCAATCTGTCGCGCGAGCGGCAGCAATATGCCGAGCTTGCCGAGCGCTTCGAGCGCCAGCGGACGCTGATCGAGACCTTCGAGAGCCTGATCGACAAGGCGCCGATGCCGGCCTGGACGCGCGATAAGGCCGGGCGCCTCGTCTGGGTCAACGCTGCCTATGCCCGCGCCGTCGAGGTGGCCAGCCCGACCCAGGCGGTGGCCGTCGGCGCCGAGTTCCTCGACACCGCCGCCCGCAAGGCGATCGCCGACAGCCGGCCGGCGGCGCCACTGTTCGAGAAGCGTCTGTCGCTGGTGGTCGGCGGCGCCCGCCGGGTGTTCGACGTCGTCGACGTCGAGACGGCGGCCGGCAGCGCCGGCATCGCCACCGACGTCTCCGACCTCGAACAGGCGCAGGTCGAGCTACGCCGCACCATCGACAGCCACGCCCGCACCCTCGACCAGCTGACCACCGCCGTCGCCATCTTCGGCGCCGACAAGCGGCTGAAGTTCTACAACGCCGCCTACCGGGCGCTGTTCGACCTCGATACCGCCTTCCTGGAAACCGGACCGGACGACGCCGCCGTGCTCGACCAGCTCCGCGTCTCCCGCAAGCTGCCCGAGCAGGCCGACTTCCGCAGCTGGAAGCGCGAGCAGCTTTCCGCCTACCAGGCGATGGAAGCGCGCGAGAGCTGGTGGCATCTGCCGACCGGCCAGACGCTGCGCGTCATCGCCAACCCGCATCCGCAGGGCGGCGTCACCTATGTCTACGAGAACGTCACCGAGCAGATCGAGCTGAAGAGCCGCTACAACGCGCTGACGCGGGTGCAGGGCGAGACGCTCGACCACCTGTCCGAGGGCGTCGCCGTGTTCGGCTCCGACGGCCGGCTGCGCCTCTCCAACCCGGCCTTCGGCGCGCTCTGGAAGCTGCCCGACGACATGCTGGCCGCTCGCCCGCACATCAACGACGTCGTCGGCCACTGCATGGCCGCCCACGGCAACCGCGCCGCCTGGGACGAGGTGCGCCTCGCCGTCGCCGGCCTCGCCGACAGCCGCAACCGTCTGACCGGCCGGCTCGACCGCCGCGACGGCGGCGTCATCGACTTCACCACCGTGCCGCTGCCGGACGGCGCGACGCTGATCACCTTCGTCAACGTCACCGATTCGGTGAACGTCGAGCGGGCGCTGACCGAGAAGAACGAGGCGCTGGAGGAAGCCGACCAGCTGAAGAACGCCTTCATCCAGCACGTCTCCTACGAGCTGCGCTCGCCGCTCACCAACATCATCGGCTTCGCCCAGCTGCTCGGCGACGACACCGCCGGCCCGCTCAACATCAAGCAGCAGGAATACACCGGCTACATCCTCGATTCCTCGACGGCGCTCTTGGCCATCATCAACGACATCCTCGACCTCGCCACCGTCGACGCCGGCATCATGGAACTCGACCTCGGCGAGGTGGACATTCCGCACACCGTCGAGGCGGCGACCACCGGCCTCCGCGACCGCATCGCCGAGGCGCGCATCGACCTGCGTCTCGACGTGCCCGAGGACATCGGCTCCTTCGTCGCCGACGAGAAGCGCATCCGCCAGGTGCTGTACAATCTCCTGTCAAACGCCATCGCCTTCTCCAACGACGGCGGCGTGGTGTCGCTGGTCTGCCGGCGCACCGGCGACGAGATCACCTTCGTCGTCGAGGATCAGGGCCGCGGCATTCCCGACGAGTACCTGCAAGCGGTGTTCGAGCGCTTCGAGAGCCGCACCAACGGCGCCCGCCGGCGCGGCCCCGGCCTCGGCCTCTCCATCGTCAAGAGCTTCGTCGAGCTGCACCAGGGCAGCGTCGACATCGTCTCCAAGATGGGCGTCGGCACGCGCGTCGCCTGCCGGCTGCCGGTCAATCCCAGCCTGGCCGAAGCCGCCGAATGAGCGGCGGGGACGCATCCGCGCCGTTTTGCCGCGCCGTCGCCGACGAGGCCGGCACGCGGCGGCTCGCCGACGACCTCGCCGCCATCGTCCGGCCGGGCGACGTCGTCGCGCTCTACGGCGATCTCGGCATGGGCAAGAGCGCCTTCGCCCGCGCCATGGTCCGGCGGCTCGCCGGCGATCCCGATCTCGAGGTGCCGAGCCCCACCTTCACGCTAGTCCAGAGCTACGAGACGGCCCGCTTTCCCGTCCACCATTTCGACCTCTATCGCCTCGCCGACCCCGACGAACTCGTCGAGATCGGCCTTGCCGATGCTCTCGGCGAGGGGCTAACGCTGATCGAATGGCCCGAGCGGGCCGGCGGCGAACTGCCGGCCGACCGGCTCGATGCGATCATCTCGGACGGCGACGGACCCGACGGCCGCCGCTTCGCGCTGGTGCCGCACGGCGGCGGCTGGGCCGAACGGCTCGACGAGACCTTCGCCATCCGCGACCTCCTCGACCGCAGCGGCTTTGGCGAGGCGTCCCGCGCCCATCTTCAAGGCGATGCCTCGACGCGCCGCTTCGAGCGCGTCACTGGTGCGACGGGGGGCGCGACGGGGTCGGCGGTGCTGATGCACTGGCCGCCGTTCGGCGCCCTGCCGATCCACGCCGACGGCCTCCCCTATGAGGCCCTGGTGCACGTCACCGACCGCCTCGACGCTTTCGTCGCCATCGGTGACACGCTGCGCCGGCACGGCTTCCGCGCACCGCGCCTCATCGCCGAGGACGCGCCGCGCCGCATCCTGCTGCTCGAAGACCTCGGCGGCGACGGCATCGCGCCGGACGGCGTCGCCGACCCCCAGCGTTATCTCGCCGCTGCCCGCCGCCTGGCCGACATGGCGGCCGTCGCCTGGCCGGCGACGGCGACCGGCGACGACGGCCGCGCTTTTCCGCTCCCCGTCTACGACCGGCGGGCGCTGCTCGCCGAGGTCGAGCTGTTCGCCAGCTGGTACGCGCCCGACGCGCTTCACCGGCCGCTCGCCGCCGCCGAGGCGGCCGACTGGCGCGCCCTCTGGGACGGCCTCTTCGCCCGCTTCGACGACGATCGCGCCGCCTGGGTGCTGCGCGACTATCATTCGCCCAACATCCTCTGGCAGGCGGACGGCGATCCGATCGGCCTCATCGACTACCAGGACGCGCTGATCGGCCCCGCCGCCTACGACCTCGCCTCGCTGGTCACCGACGCTCGGGTCGACGTCGCGGACGACCTTCAGGCGGCGCTCGTCGACGCCTACTGCCAGCGGCGGCGGGCGATAGCCGGGCCGTTCGACGAGGCGGGCTTCCGCGACGCCGTCCTCCTCCTCGGTGCCCAGCGTAACGCCAAGATCCTCGGCCGCTTCGTCCGCTATGCCAAGCTCACCGGCCGTACCCATCATCTCCGCTTCGTGCCGCGCGTCCGCCGCAACCTCGAAAAAGCGCTGGCGGCCAAGGTTCTCGCCGGCGTCAAGCTCTGGTATGAACGGCTCGGGCTCGCCGACATCCGGCCATGAGCCGCCCTTTCCGAGAGACCGACCGTTTCGTGATGACCGACGCCGTTTCCTCCCCCGCTTTCCGCCCGCGCCGGGCCATGGTGCTGGCCGCCGGTCGCGGCAAGCGCATGCGCCCGATCACCGCCACCACGCCGAAGCCGCTGGTGGAGGTGCTCGGCCGCAGCCTGATCGACCGGGTGTTCGACCGCCTGTCCGAGGCCGGCGTCGAGACGGCCGTCGTCAACGTCCACTATCTCGCCGACCTCGTGGAGATCCACGTCGGCAAGCGGCGCGACCTCGCCGTCGTCGTCTCCGACGAGCGCAACCTGTTGCTCGACACCGGCGGCGGCGTCGTCAAGGCGCTGCCGCAGCTCGGCGACGAGCCGTTCTACCACCTCAACTCCGATTCGATCTGGATCGAGGGCGTCTCCGCCAACCTGCCGGCGCTGGCCCGCGCCTGGGACGGCGACCGCATGGACGGCCTGTTGCTGCTCGCCCCCACCGTCGGCTCGGTCGGCTATTCCGGAGCCGGCGACTTCGAGATGGCCGGCGACGGCCGCCTGACGCGGCGGCGCGAGCGTACCGTCGCCCCCTTCGTCTACGCCGGCGTCGCCATCCTGAAGCCGCAGGCCTTCGCCGGCCGGCCGCTCGCTCCCTTCTCGCTCAACCGCGTCTTCGACGAGATGATCCTCGGCGGCCGCCTGCACGGCCTCCGCATGGAAGGCACCTGGCTGCACGTCGGCACGCCCGAGGCGATCGGACAGGCGGAGCGGACCATCCTGACATCGGCGGAGTAGGGCCGATGTCCGGGGGCGTCTTCACCATCCATCCCGGCGCACCCTTCCTCGCGACACTCGCCGAGGCCCTCCTCGACGGCCGGCTGATTGCCGGCCGCGCCTATCGCGACGACCCCTTCGCGCTGGCCGACGTCACGTTCTGCCTGCCGACCCGCCGGGCCGGCGCAGCGCTGCGTCAGGCTTTCCGCCGGGCCTCCGGCCACGGCGCGACGGTGCTGCCGCGCATCCTCGCCATCTCCGACGTGCTCGAAGGCGACGACGACCTCGTGGCGCCGGAAGCGCTCGGCCTGCCGCCGGTGATCGCCGCCACCGAGCGGCGGCTGATGCTGGCCCGCCTGGTCGGCCGCTGGCGGGAGCGGGTGGCCGGCGACCGGCTGCTGACGCCGTCCGGCGCGCCGATCGCCGTGCCGGGATCGCCGGCCGAGGCGCTCAACCTCGCCGCCGACCTCTTGGCCCTGCTCGATCAGGCCGAACTCGAGGGCGTCGACTGGGGCAAGCTCGACACGCTGGTACCCGACGACTATGCCGCCTGGTGGCAGATGTCGCTGACCTTCCTGAGGATCGCCACCGAGGCGCTGCCGGCCGCCGTCGCCGAGCGCGGCGGCATCGGCGCCGGCGCCTTCCACCGGGCGATGGTCGACGCCACCATCGCCCGCTGGCGCCGCCTTCGCCCACGCGGACCGGTGATCGTCGCCGGCTCCACCGGCTCGGTGCCGGCCACCGCCGAGCTGATGGCCGCCGTGCTGGCGCTTGCCGAGGGCGCCGTCGTGCTGCCCGGCCTCGACCGCGACATCCCGCCCGACACGCTGGCCGCCAGCCTTCTCGACGCCGCCCATCCCGAGCACACCATGAACCGGCTGGTGGCGCGGCTCGGCATCGACCGTGACAACATCGGCGAACTCGGCCGGCCGCCGCCGGCGCTGCGTGTCCGTGCCGGCATCGTCCGCCGGGCGCTGGTGCCGGCCGAAGTCACCGACCGCTGGCCCGAACATGCCGCGGCGCTCGACGCCGATGCCGAGGGCACGGCGGCGGCGCTGGCCGACGTCGCCCTGACCGTCGCCGCCAACGAGGCCGAGGAGGCGCTGGCCGCCGCCATCGCGTTGCGCGAATGCCTGGAGCGGCCGGAGGCGCGGGCCATCCTGGTGACGCCCGACCGCACCATCATCCGCCGCGTCGTCGCCGAACTCGATCGCTTCGGCATCGAGGTCGAGGACACCGCCGGCCTGCCCTTGCCACAGACCCCCTATGGCGCCCTGGCGCTGCTGGCCGCCGAGGCGGCGACCGAGAATTTCCCGGCGGTGAAGGTGGCGGCCATCCTCTCCCATCCGGAAGCGCGCTTCGGCCTGCCGCCGGGCAAGGTGCGGCCAGCCGGCCGGCTGATCGTCCGCAAGGTGCTGCGCGGGCCGCGCCTCTCCGGCGGCACGGCGGCGATCGCCGCCGCCCTCAGGGGGCTCGACGGGGCGTTCGGCCGCGCCGACGATGGCGACGACGGCCCGGCCCTCGACGAGGCGCGCCGGCTTGCCGACGCCTTCGACGCGGCCATGGCGCCGCTGGTCGCGGCGGCGGCGCTGCCGGCGACGACGCTCGGCGATTTTCTGGCCGCCCTCGCCGAGACGCTGGCCCGCGTGACGCGCCGCCCCGACGGCGAGATGGAGGAGCCGACGCGGGCCGAACGGCAGTTGCTGTCAGTGCTCGAACAGCACGCACGGGCGCCCGACGCCGACCTGCCGCTCCGGGCCGCCGACTTCGCGCCGGTGCTGAAAGCGCTGATCGGCAACGTGCTGGTGCTGACGCCGGGCCGCCAGGCGCGCGTCACCGTCACCGGCCCGATCGAGGCGCGCCTGTTGCCGGCCGACCGGCTGGTGCTGGTCGGCCTCGACGAGGGCGTGTTCCCGCCGGTCACCGACACCGGCCCCTGGCTGTCGCGGCCGATGCGGGCCGGCCTCGGCCTCAGCCCGCCGGAAGTGCGCATCGGCCTCTCCGCCCACGACTTCGCCCAGAGCCTCGGCGCCCCCGACGTGGTGCTGATCCGGGCGACCCGACGCGGCGGCGCCCCCACCGTGCCGACCCGCTTCCTGCAGCGCCTCACGAGCCTCATCGGCCCGGCGCGCGCCGCGGCGATGACGGCGCGCGGCGACCGCTTCCTCGACTGGGCGCGGCGCATCGACGACCGGCCACCCGAGCCGCGGACGCCGCGCCCCGCCCCGGCGCCGCCGCTCGACGCCCGGCCGCGCAAGCTGCCAGTCACCGACATCGAGACGCTGATCCGCGACCCCTATGCCATCTTTGCCAAGCGCATCCTGAAGCTGCGGCCGCTCGACGGGCTCGGCGAGACGCCCGACTTCGGCACGCGCGGCACGCTCATCCACGACATCCTCGCCGATTTCGCCGGCAGTTGGCCCGGCCCGTGGGACGAGACGGCCGTCGCCGTCCTCGTCGAGCTGGGCCGGACGCGTTTTGCCGAGGCGCTGGCCGCCCATCCGGAGGTGCACGCCCTGTGGTGGCCGCGCTTCGTGGCGCTCGCCCGCTTCATCGTGCTGGAGTTCGAGGCCAAGCGCGCGCCGCGTTCCCGCCACCCGGAGATCGAGGGCAGCCTCGCCCTGACTGACCGCTTCACGCTGACCGGCCGCGCCGACCGCATCGACATCGAGCCGGACGGCCGCGTCACGGTCATCGACTTCAAGACCGGCCGGGCGCCGACGGCGGCGCAGATCGCCGCCCAGCTGACGCCGCAACTGCCGCTCGAGGCGGCGATCGCCCGCCACGGCGGATTTACGGCGCTCGGCGGGCCGCGCGAGGCGGCCGAGCTGGTGCACGTGGTGCTGCGCGGCCTCGAAGGCCGCGACGAGGTCGAGCGCTACGCCGGCCACGCGCCGCGCGGCGGCGATCCTGTGACGCTCGAACAGACGATCGCCGAGGCGGAGGGCCGGTTGCGCGGCCTCGTCCGCGCCTATGCCGACCCCAGGCGCGGCTACCTGTCGCGCGCCCGCCCCTTCCGCCGCAGCGACCGGGGCGACTATGACCACCTCGCTCGTGTCAAGGAGTGGAGCATCGAGGACGAGGGAGGCGAGGAATGAAGATCCCGGCCGCCACCCGCGACGTCCAGAGGAAGGCCACCGATCCGCACGCCTCGGCCTTCGTGTCGGCCAACGCCGGCTCGGGCAAGACCTGGGTGCTGACGCGGCGGGTGATCCGCCTGCTGCTCAATGGCGTCGACCCCGGCCGCATCCTCTGCCTGACCTTCACCAAGGCGGCGGCGGCCGAGATGTCCGGCCGCGTCTTCGACGAACTCGGCCGCTGGGCCGGCCTTTCCGACGCCGAGCTGACGGCCGTGCTCTCCGACCTCGAGGGCCAGCCCGTAGCGCCCGAGCGCCTCGCCCCGGCCCGGCGACTGTTCGCGCGGGCCATCGAGACGCCGGGCGGCCTGAAGATCCAGACCATCCACGCCTTCGCCGAGGCGCTGCTGCAACGCTTCCCGCTGGAAGCCAACCTCTCCGGCCGTTTCCGCGTGCTCGACGATGTCCGCGCCGCCGACCTCTACGCCGAGGCGCGGGCCGAGCTGCTGGCCGCCTGCGCCGCCCGGCCGGCCAGCCCGGAAGGGCTGGCGCTGGCCGAGCTGGTCGCCACGGCCAGCGACGACGCCCTCGACCGGGCGCTGTCCGCCGTGGTCGCCGCCCGTGGCGAGCTGGTCGCCTTCTTCGACGGCTATCCGTCGATCGACGCGGCGCTCGCCGCCCTGCCGCAGGCGCTCGGCGCGCCGGCCGGCGCCAGCCGCGACGGCCTTCTTGCCGAGATGGCGGCGTCGCCGGACTTTTCCGGCCCGTTCCTGAGCCGGCTGATCGACGCGCTCGACGCCTCGACGTCGAAGTCCATGCCGGTGCTCGCCGACGAATTCCGCGCCGCGCTGGCCGCCCCCGACGCCGAGGCGCGGCGGCCGCTCTGGCGGGCGCTGTTCCTGACCGCCAGGGGCGAGCCGCGCAAGCGGCCGTTCACCAAGGACGTCACCGAGGCGCTGCCCGAGGCGATGGAGCGCTTCGAGCGCGAGGCGCAGCGTCTCAATGAACTCGAACGGGCGCTGTCGGCCACGCTGTGGGGCACCCGCAGCGCCGCCCTGTTGCGTCTCGCCGACCGGCTGATCGGCATTTTCGAAGCGAAGAAGGCGCGGCTCGGGCTGCTCGACTTCGACGACCTGATCGAGCGGGCCGCCGCCCTGCTGTCGCGCTCCGACGCCGCCGGCTGGGTGCAGTACAAGCTCGACGAGGGCCTCGACCACGTGCTGATCGACGAGGCGCAGGACACCTCGCCGCGCCAGTGGCAGATCGTCGAGGCGCTGACCGGCGAGTTCACGGCCGGCAAGGGCGCGCGCGGCGGCCGACGCACCGTCTTCGCGGTCGGCGACGAGAAGCAGTCGATCTATTCCTTCCAGGGGGCGGCGCCGCACCTGTTCGGCGAGACGCGGCGGACGCTCGGCGGCCGTCTCGCCGCCGCCCGCCTGCCGGTGCACGACCTCCGCCTCACCCTGTCTTTCCGCTCGACGGCGGCGGTGATCGGCGCCGTCGACGCGGTGTTCCGCAACCCGGCCGCCCACGCGGGCCTCTCCACCGACGCCGGCCCCACCGTGCACGAGACGGTGCGCGGCCGCGAGCCCGGCCTCGTCGAACTGTGGCCGGCCGTCGGCAAGCTGCCGGCGCCGCCGCCCGGCAACTGGGAAGATCCGGTCGACACCACCGCCGCCGCCAGCCCGGCGGTGCGCCTCGCCGGCCGCGTCGCCGAGGAGATCGCCGGCTGGCTGCGCGCCGGCGCGCGCCTCGCCGCCACCGGCGCGCCGATCCGTCCCGGCGACATCCTGATCCTGGTCCGCAAGCGCGGCGTCTTCGTCGAGGCGGTCAACAGGGCGCTGAAGGCGCGCGGCGTAGCGGTAGCCGGCGCCGACCGGCTCGACGTCGCCCACCACATCGTCACCGAGGACCTGATCGCCGCCGCCCGCGTGGCGCTGATGCCCGAGGATGACCTGACGCTGGCCACCGTGGCGAAATCGCCGCTCTGCGGTCTCTCGGAGGAAGCGCTGTTCCGCCTCGCCCACGACCGGCCGGGCCTCCTCTGGGATGCCGTCAAGCGTCAGGCCGATGCCGGCGACGCCGACGCCGAGCGGCTGCGGTCGATCGTCGCCACCTGGATGGCGCGCGCCGACCGTGGCGAGCCCTTCGTCTTCCTCTCCCGCCTCGTGGGACCGGACGGCGGCCGCGCCGCCTATCGCGCCCGCTTCGGCCGCGAGGCCGACGAGGTGATCGACGAGCTGCTGTCGCTGGCGCTCGCCTACGAGGGCGAGGAGGCGGCCGGCCTCAACGGCTTCGTCGACCGCCTCGCCAAGGGCGGCGAGCTGATCCGCCGCGAACTCGACGCCGAGCGCGACGAGGTGCGCGTCATGACGGTGCACGGCTCCAAGGGCCTAGAGGCGCCGATCGTCTTCCTGATCGACCCCGGCGACAAGCCGGGCAGCGAGAAGAATCTGCCCGACGTGCTGACGCTCGGCGACGGGCCGCATCCGCCGCTGGTCTGGCGGCAGGGCGGCGCCTTCCGACCGGCGCCGGTGGAACAGGCGGCCGGCGTCTTCGTCGCCGCCGAGGAGGAAGAGTACCGGCGCCTGCTCTACGTCGGCCTGACGCGCGCCCGCGACCGGCTGATCGTCGCCGGTCTGGCCGGCGCCGACGAGGGCGCCGACCGCCGCTGGCACGGCCTGGTGCTGACGGCGCTCGGCAGCACGGCCGAGACGGTGAAGGATCCGGACGGCAACGTCGTGGCCTGGCGCTGGCGTGCCGAGGACGAAGAGCCACCGGCGCCGCCGGTCGCCGCCACTGAGGCCGCCAGCGTACCGGCGCCGCTGCCGGCCTGGCTGACCGCGCCCTTGGCGGCAATCGCCGCCGAGGGCGGGCCGGTGTCGCCATCACGGGCCGGCACGGTCGGCGGAGCCTTCGATCCGGCCGCTGCAGCGCGCGGCACGGCCTTGCACCGCCTGTTCGAGCTGCTGCCGGAGATCGCGCCGGAGGAGCGCGCCGCGGCGGCGCGCGGCTATCTTGCCCGCGCCCTGCCCCAATTCTCCGACGCCGAGCGGACGACGCTCGCCGATGGCATCGTCGCCCTGCTCGCCCGGCCCGACCTCGCGCCGCTGTTCTCGCCCGCCGCCCGCGCCGAGGCGGCGATCGCCGGCCGCCTGACGACGCCGGGCGGACGTACGGTGACGGTGGCCGGCAGCGTCGACCGGCTGCTGGTCGGCGACCAATCCGTGACGGTGGTCGACTACAAGACGGCGGCGCGGCCGCCGCGCGCCGTGCCGGAGCGGTATCTGTTGCAACTCGCCCTCTACCGGGCGGTGCTTGCCGATCTCTGGCCCGACCGGCCGGTGCGCGCCGCCATCCTGTGGACGGCGACGCCGAGGCTCGACGAAATCGCGCCGGCGGCGCTCGACGACGTGCTTGCCGCCTATCTTCACGCCGTCGATGCCGGCACCGAGCCCGGCGATCACGAAAGCTGGATCGACGGCGATGCCGGCGCGGCTTGACGGTCGAAGGTCCGCTCCTTAGCTTTCGGACAACGGCGACGCCGACTCACGGCGCCGCGTTCTGCTCGTGAGGTTCGCCATGTCGACCAAGAAAGTCACTGACCAGTCGTTTCCCGCCGACGTGCTCGCCTCGCCGACGCCCGTCCTCGTCGATTTCTGGGCCGAGTGGTGCGGCCCCTGCCGGATGATCGCCCCGGCGCTCGACGAGATCGCCAGCGAACTCGACGGCAAGATCACCATCGCCAAGCTGAACATCGACGAGAACGGCAACACGGCGATGAAATACGGCGTCCGCTCGATCCCGACGCTGATCATCTTCAAGAACGGCCAGCCGGCCGCCATGAAGGTCGGCGCCGCCCCCAAGAGCGACCTCGCCAACTGGATCAAGGCCGCCATCTGATCCGGCGCCCTTCGCCGGACACAGACAAAGCCCCAGCTCCCTCACGGGAGGCCGGGGCTTTTTCCGTTCCGAAAGACGTGGCTCAGCCGGCCGCCCGCTGCTCGCCAACCCACTCGTAGATGTCCTCGGGCTTGCAGGCGCAGCCGCAGGAGCCGGCCTTGGCGCAGGCGGCACCGGCCGGCAGCGGCCGCGCCTTGCCCTTGCCGACCCAGAGGTCGAGGACAGCGCGGGCGGCCTCCTCGCTGGCGTCGAAATGCAGCGCGACGTCGGTGAGCGAGGCGCTGCCGCGCTCCCTCAGATAATCGCGCACCCCGGATGGCGTCATCATGCGGCTCACTCCGCCGGCTGGGCGGCGAGCCGGCGGCCATGCGTCCGGCCGGCCATCCACATCACCGTCACCGACCCCGCGAAGATCAGCGCGGCGGCGATCAACCAGCGGGCCGAGCTGGCCGGGTGGGCGGCGAAGGTGGCCGCCTGGTAGAAGGACACGGCGGCGAGATAGCCGATCACCGTCGTCCAGACGGCGGCGAAGGCCGTCCACTTGCCGCCGATCTCATGGCGCATGGCGCCGAGGGCGGCGACGCAGGGCGTGTAGAGCAGGATCAGCAGCATGTAGGCGAAGGCGGCGGCGGGGCCGCCGAAATGCGCCTGCATGGCGCCGAACACCGAGCCGTCGACCTCCAGCGCCTCGGCAGCGGCGGCGCTGTCGTCGACATAGCCGACGTCGAGCCCAAGCGGGTCGACGACGCTGCCGCCGAGCGCGGCGAGGTTCTCCGGGATGGTGGCCAGCGCGCCGATGAGCTTGTCGCCGAGGCCGACGGCTTCTTCCTCCTCGCCGGCCGGCGTCGCGGCCGCTTCGCCGCCCACCTGCTCGTAGAGGGCATTGAGCGTGCCGATCACCGCTTCCTTGGCGAAGATGCCGGTAAACAGGCCGACGGCGGCCGGCCAGTTGTCCTCGGTGACGCCGAGCGGCTCGAACACCGGCACCAGCTCGCGGCTCATCGCTGACAGCACGCTGTCGCGGCCGTTGTCGCGGCCGACACTGCCGTCGGTGCCGATGGCCGACAGGAAGGACAGCACCATGACGATCGGCACGATCACCTGGCCGGCCCGCAGGATGAACTCGCGGAGGCGCTGCCAGGCCTGGACGACCACCGTGCGGACGGTGGGGATGTGGTAGGGCGGCAGCTCCATGACGAAGCGGGTCGGCTCGCCGTCGAGCAGCGTCGACTTCAGCACCAAGCCGGTCAGCACGGCGAAGGCGAGGCCGACGAGATAGAGGCCGAACACGATGTTCTGGCCGCTCACCGGGAAGAAGGCGGCGGCGAACAGCGCGAACACCGGCAGGCGGGCGCCGCAGGACATGAAGGGCGCCATCAGCGAGGTCATCACGCGGTCGCGCCGGCTTTCGAGGGTGCGCGTCGCCATGATGGCCGGCACGTTGCAGCCGAAGCCGACGATCAGCGGCACGAAGGACTTGCCGGGCAGGCCGATCGCCCGCATGGCGCGGTCCATGACGAAGGCGGCGCGCGCCATGTAGCCGCTATCCTCGAGGAAGGACAGGAACAGGAACAGGCAGGCGATGATCGGCACGAAGGTCGACACCGTCTGGATGCCCGAGCCGAAACCGACCAGCGCCGCCTCGACGATCGGCGGCGTGCCGATGGCGGCGAGCAACTCGCCGAAGCCGTCGACGAACACCGCACCGAAGGCCTGGTCGAAGAAGTCGATGAAGGCGCCGCCCACCGAGATGGTGAACAGGAACATCAGGTACATGGCGAACAGGAAGATCGGCACGCCGAGCAGGCGGTTGAGCACCACGGCGTCGATCATCCGCGACAGCGGCGCGGCGAGCCGGCCGCTGTGGCGATGGCTCGCGGCCATCAGTTCGCCGACGAAGCGGTAGCGGCCGTCGGCGATGACGATGTCGGCGTCCTCGCCGGTGGCTTCCTCGACAGCCCGGCGGGCTTTGACGGCGTCGGCGACGAGCACCGGACCGGCGAGGCGTTCGGCCAGCGTGTCGCCCTCGATCAGTTTCAGCGCCAGCCACTCGGCATCGGCGCCGGCGCCGCGGGCCGCACCGGCAAGGCGCGGCGCCAGCGCCTCGACGGCGGCGGCGACGGCCGGATCGAGGGCCGGACGGTCGATCGGCCGGCAGTGGTGCGCCGCCGCCTCGACGATCGCCGACTTCAGCGCCTCGCGGCCGGCGGCGCGGTTGGCCACCGTCGGCACCACCGGGCAGCCGAGCCGCGCCGACAGCGCGGCGACGTCGATCTCGACGCCGGCCGCCTTGGCCATGTCCATCATGTTGAGAACCACCAGCATCGGCACGCCGAGTTCGATCAACTGGGTGGTCAGGTAGAGGTTGCGCTCGAGATTGGAGGCGTCGACGATGTTGAGGACCAGATCGGCCCCGCCGGACAGCACGAAGTCGCGGGCGACGCGCTCGTCCTGCGAGCCGGCGTCGGCGCTGCCGATCAGGTAGACGCCGGGCAGGTCGACGAGATCGACCGGCCGGCCGGCATGGACGAAGTGGCCGACCCGCTTCTCGACGGTGACGCCCGGCCAGTTGCCGACCTTCTGCGTCGCGCCGGTCAGGGCGTTGAACAGCGTCGACTTGCCGCAGTTGGGATTGCCGGCGACGGCGACGACGAGAGGTTTCCGCCCGGTCATCATACGGCCTCCAGTTCCAGGATGGCCGCCTCGGCCTTGCGCAGGGTCAGCGTGAAGTTGCGGATGGAGATCTCGATCGGGTCGCCGAGCGGCGCCTTGCGGCGCAGCTCGAACACGGCGCCCGGCGTCAGCCCCATGGCGAGCAGGCGCTGGCGGTAGCCGCGATCGCCGGCCGTGAGGCCGGTGATGCGGGCGCTGTCGCCCGGCTTCATGGTCTCGATCGAAACACCCATCCTCAGGCACTCCCGGACTCCGCCGCGCCTGGAAACCGAACCGGCCAGCGGCACCGATACTGCAACTCACTTTCAATCGTATAGGGCGGACCGGTGATGCACCTCAATTCGTATTCGACCTTAGTCTCATCGACAGCGTAAAGAAGTCGGCGGCCGGCGGCGCTGCAAAACCGCGCCGGCCACCGGAAGATATATCAGTAGAAGGCGTCGACGACTGGCCATCGGGCCGGCCCGACACCGCTCCCGGCGTATCTCCCCGAGACGAATGCAGCATGGAAAGCGGAACCGCTTCGGATTAAACTTATCTTGAAAGGTGAACTTTGCGTTCCGTCGGGACCGGGCGGGCCGCTGCCGCGCCGGGCGCAAGAGATAAACCGATTAATCGGTCAACGAATACTGTCCTTTCCTTGTCGGCCGCCGGCGATATTTTCCGGCGACCGGCCGCCGCGGAGGCGGCTCCGGTAGGCTGCCGCGGCGAGGGCTTGCCGGAATTCCTCATTTCGCAGCAGCGGGTTGTCCGGGAGGTCGGCGGCAGGCGACGCGACCCTGGCAGGGAGGGTGCCCTGCAAAAAACGCATAGCAGTAAAACCTTCGCAGTTCCACTTAGTCCACGGGCGATTACTTACGACAAACCTCTGCCGCGCCTCTATAACGGCAGAAGGGTCTATCGGTAACAACACTGAAGCCCAAGTAAGTTTCGTATAGTTTTGACCGAAATCAAGGTCAGAACTCCATCGGCAGCTGAACATCGGCGTATCGTCGCCCGAATTCCGGCCAGTGACTGATCGGACGGAGCGGGCAGGAGCAGCAGATGCAGCAGGACGGATGCAGCAAATGAGCGCGAAATATCCAGGTCTTCCCACGGTCATCAACGGCAACGGCGCCGTAGCCCACGTCATGGGTCACGTCTGCGGCGGCGTCATCGGCTACCCGATCACCCCCTCGACCGAGATTTCTGAAATCTACGAGAGCTTCCGCGCCGGCGGCGGCTGCAACGTCTGGGGTCGCCATCCCTTCTTCTACGAGCCGGAAGGCGAGCATTCGGCCCAGTCGGGCGCCCTCGGCGCCGCGCTGACCGGCGGCAAGTTCATTTCGAACGCCTCGTCGTCGCAGGGCATCCTCTACGGCCTCGAGTCGCATTACGTGACGGTCGGCAAGAAGGCCGGCGGTTTCGTGCTGCAGGTGGCCGCCCGCGTGGTGTCCAAGCATTCGCTCAACGTCATGGCCGGCCATGATGACGTCTACTCGCTGCTGCCGACCGGTTACACCATCCTGTTCGGCGCCAACCCGCAGGAAGCGGCCGACCTCGCCGCCATCTCCTACAAGGTATCGGCGCTGTCGCTGGTACCGGTCGCCAACTCCATGGACGGATTTGCCACCTCGCACATGCTGTCCGAGGCCAAGATGCCGGAGCCGGCGCTGCTCAAGGAATTCCTCGGCGATCCCACCGGCCGCATCAAGTGCCCGACCGTCGCCCAGGAGATCCTGTTCGGCGCCAAGGGCCGCGCCTACCAGCTGCGCCAGTGGCTCGTCCGCCGCAAGGACGCCTTCACCGCCGCCGCCACCGCCAGCCTCAAGGGCTACATCGACGCCAACGAGGCGGCGATCGAGGCCGACAACGAGGGCAAGCTGATCGACACCGCCGCCCAGTGGGTGCCGGCCGATCTCAAGGCCCAGTTCAAGCGCCAGTGGCTGAACGCCTGGGAAAAGGGCACCCGCCAGCTGGTGCCGGCTCTCGTCGACATCCACAATCCCGGCCTGACCGGCGGCGTGCAGAACCAGCCCGACTTCCAGTCCGGCGCCGCCGACCATCGCACCCACTTCGTGGTGGACGTGCCGAAGTTCGTCAAGGAGGCGATGGACGAGTATGGCGAGCTGACCGGCCGTCATTATTCGCCGATCATGACCTACAAGACCGAGGACGCCGACTACGTGATGATCGGCCTCGGCTCGGTCACCGACGACGTCGAGGCGGTGGTCGACTACCTGCGCTCGCAGGGCCGCAAGGTCGGCTCGATCGCCGTCAAGCTGCTGCAGCCGTTCCCCGAGGCCGAGCTGATCGCCGCCATCGCCGGCAAGAAGGCGGTCACCGTGCTGGAGCGCTCGGACGACACCGCGCTGACCGCCTTCGTCACGCAGGCGCTGTTCAAGGCCCGCGAGAACGCCGACGGCGGCCGCCATGAAGGCATCCCGGCCATCGACAGCCTGCCCAAGGTCACCACGGCCATCTTCGGCCTCGGCGGCCACGACCTGCAGTCGCGTCACATCGTCGCCGCCTTCGACAACATGGCAGCGGCCCGCAACAACCCGTTCGTCTATCTCGGCTCGCAGTTCTTCTCCAAGAACCCGAATGCCCGCATGAGCGAAGTTCAGGCCAAGCTCAAGGCGGCCTATCCGCAGACCGAGTTCATGGCGCTGGAGACCGGCGAGAACCCGCGCCTGCTGCCGGACGACGCCTTCCGCGTCCGCTTCCACTCGGTGGGCGGCTATGGCACCATCGCCACCGGCAAGCTCCTGACCGACATCCTGGCCGGCGCCCTCGGCCTCTACTCCAAGGCCGCCCCCAAGTACGGCTCGGAGAAGTCCGGCGCGCCCACCAACTACTACATCACCCTGTCGCCGGAGCCGGTGAAGATCACCAACGCCGAGATCGAGGACGTCGAGATCGTCATCTCGCCGGACCACAAGGTCTTCGCGCACTCCAACCCGCTGCGCGGCCTCGCCAAGGGCGGCACCTTCATCCTGCAGTCGTCGAAGACGCCGCTGGAAGCCTGGCTCGACCTGCCGGCCTCGGCCCGCAAGACGATCCGCGACAAGGAGATCAAGTTCCTGGTGGTCGACGCCTTCGCCGTCGCCAGCAAGAACGCGCCGTCGCCGGAGCTGGCCACCCGCATGATGGGCATCGCCTTCATCGGCGCCCTGTGCGGCCATGAGAAGCGCATCACGGCCGGTGCCGACCGCGCCGCCATCCTGGAGAAGGTGCGTCAGCAGATCTCCAAGAAGTTCGGCGCCAAGGGCGACGCCATCGTCGCCGGCAACATGGCGGTGATCGCCGAGGGTGCCGAGGCGACCCAGGAGGTGCCCTACAACGACGAGGCCTTCAAGGCCGCCGAGGCCAACGCCCCGGTGACGCAGGCCCGTTCGGTGGCTATCTCCGCCTCGATCTGCAACCTCGACGCCAACTCGCCGGCCGGTGTCTTCGACGCCGACTATTACGAGGACATGCTGGCCGGTCCGTTCCGCGACGGCACCATCGGCGAATCGCCGGTCCTGCCGGGCACCGGCATGTTCATGCCGGCCGGTTCCGCCGCCATGAAGGACAAGGGCCTGTTCCGTCGTCAGGTGCCGGTGTTCGACGCCGACAAGTGCACGGCCTGCCTCGAATGCACGCTGGTCTGCCCCGACGCCGCCATGCCGTCGACGGTGCACGAGATCGACGATCTCGTCGCCACCGCCGCCCGGCAGATCGACGTCGTCGAAGCCCGCCGCGCCGAGATCGCCGACAAGGTGCCGGCCATCGCCACTGCCATCCGCGAAGTCTACAAGTCTCAGCCGAAGGCTCGCGCCTTCCATGAGGTGTTCGCCCAGGTGGCGCCCGGCATCGCCGCCGGCGATGCCTCGCTCGCCCTCGACTTCGACAAGATGACCAGCGTGCTGGCCAACTTCCCGGTGGCGCGTACCCGCCTGTTCTTCGACCAAGCGGAAAAGAAGGCGCCGGGCACCGGCGGCCTCTACTCGGTCGGCCTCGACCCGTGGAAGTGCTCGGGCTGCCTCGAGTGCACCACGGTCTGCGGCTCCGACGCCCTGGTCCAGACCGAGCAGGACGACGCGCTCCTCGAGACGCTGCAGGCCCGCTTCGAGTTCCTGACCAAGACGGCCAACACGCCGGCCCGCTTCACCGAGCAGCTGACCGGCGCCAACGCCAAGCGTCTGATCCTCGACCGCGACAACTACTATGCCATGACCGGTGGTCACGGCGGCTGCCGCGGCTGCGGCGAGGTGACGGCGCTGCGCCTGATCATGGCGGCGAACAACGCCCTGCAGGGCCGTGCCCGCAAGGAGCACATCGCCGAGGTGGAAGCGCTGATTGCCAAGCTGGAGGACAAGCTCGCCACGGTGACCGACGAGGCGCGGATTGCCCGCATCAAGTCGTCGCTCGAGACGATCAACCACCACCTCTTCCTCCTGGAGAGCGGCCCGACGGGCGAAGGCCCGGCGGCGGCGGTGATCGCCAACTCGACCGGCTGCTCGTCGGTCTACTCGTCGACCTTCCCCTACAACCCCTACCGCGATCCGTGGGTGAACAGCCTGTTCCAGGATGCCCCCGCGCTCGCCAAGGGCATCTACGAGGGCATCGCGGCCGACGTGCTGGTGAACTTCCGGGCCATGCGCATCGCCGAGCTGGAACTCGCCGACGAGTACGATCCGGCGGTGCATGACAAGGCGTTCCGCACCTTCGCCTGGGAGCAGTTCAACGAGACCGAACTCGGCCGCCTGCCGACCGTGTTCTCGATCGGCGGCGACGGCGCCACCTACGACATCGGCTTCGGCGCGCTGTCGCGGTTGCTCTCGACCAAGACGCCGATCAAGGTGATCGTGGTCAACACCGGCGTCTACTCCAACACCGGCGGCCAGGCCTCGACCTCCTCGCTGATCGGCCAGGACTCCGACCTCGCCCGTTACGGCGCGGCCCATGCCGGCAAGACCGACAACCGCAAGGAACTCGGCCTGATCGCCGCCTTCCATCCGGCGGTGATGGTGGTGCAGACCGCCACCTCGATCCAGGGTCACTTCCTGAAGAACGTCCTCGCGGCTCTGTCGCGGACGACGTCGCCGGCCATCATCGACGTCTACACGCCCTGCCAGGGCGAGCAGGGCATCGGTGACGACGTGTCGAGCGAGCATGCCCGCCTCGCCGTCGAGAGCCGCACCAGCCCGGTCTACGTCCACAACCCGGACGGCGGCTCGGTGCTGAAGGAGCGCTTCTCGCTGGACGGCAACCCCGACGTCGATCAGGACTGGACGACCCTCGTCCTGACCTACAAGGACGCCGACGGCAACGAGCAGACCAAGGAAGTGCCGCTCACCCCGGCTCACTTCGCCCACCAGGAAGGCCGCTTCAAGAAGCAGTTCACCGGCAAGCCGCTTGCCGATGACGTCAACAACGCCGTATCGATCGACGAGTTCATCAACCTCAGCGAAGAGGACCGGATCGGCAAGATCCCGTTCATCTGGGAAGTCAAGAAGGGCAAGCTGATCCGCTTCCCGGTGCCGGCCCAGATCGTTCGCCTGGTCGAGGAACGCCGCCGCTTCTGGCGCACGCTGCAGAATCTCGCCGGCATCGACGCCGCCAAGCTCGACGAGGCCCATCAGGCCGAACTCGAGGGCCTGCAGAGCCGCTACGACGAGGCACTCGCCGAGATCGAGGCGCTGAAGGGCGCCGCGACCAACGCCGCCGAGTAATCGGCGCGTCGGCAACGACATCGAGGCCGCCGGGCAACCGGCGGCCTTTTTCTTTGCGCTGCCACCAAAAGGAAAAGGCGCCCCGAAGGGCGCCTTTGATCTGTCCGGACGGGCGAAAAATCAGCCGACGAAGGCGCGCTCGACGACGAAGGTGTTGGGCGCGTTGTTGGCGCCCTCGACCAGGCCGAAGCGCTCCAGCCGGTCCTTGGTGTCCTTGATCATCGCCATCGAGCCGCAGATCATCGCCCGGTCGACGGCGGGATCGAACGGCGCCACGCCGAGGTCGGCGAACAGCTTGCCCGAATCGATCAGGTCGGTGACGCGGCCCTGACGCGGATAGGGCTCGCGCGTCGCCGAATCGTAGAGACGCAGCTTGCCGGCGGCGATCTCGCCGAGGAACTCGTGGTTCACCACCTCGTCGTAGAGTTCGCGGGCATAGGCCAGTTCGGCCACCTCGCGGCAGGTCTGGACGAGGATCACCTCGTCGAACTTCTCGTAGACATCGGGGTCGCGGACGAGGCTGGCGAACGGCGCCACGCCGGTGCCCGTGGACAGGAGATAGAGCCGCTTGCCGGGCAAGAGGGCGTCGATCACCAGCGTGCCCGTCGGCTTCTTGCGCATCAGGATGGTGTCGCCGACCTTGACCTTCTGCAGGTACTCGGTGAGCGGACCGCCCGGTACCTTGATCGAGAAGAACTCCAGCTCGTCGTCCCAGGCGGGGCTGGCCACCGAATAGGCGCGGAACACCGGCCGCTCGGCATTGGGCAGGCCGATCATCACGAATTCGCCGGAGCGGAAGCGGAAGCTCTGCGGCCGCGTGGTGCGGAAGCGGAACAGCCGGTCGGTGTAGTGCCGGACCTCGGTCACCGTTTCGGCAAACACATTGTCGGGGATCGGGAAGGTGGCGCCCTCGGCGGTGGTCGCGGCGGTCGACGTATAGGCGTTCAAAGTCGGCTTCCTTCGAATGCAGGCCCGGCCGGAGGCGGAGGATCAACGTCGGAAAGACACGGCCGCGAGCGGGCGTTGATAACACCCGCCTCTCCTCTAAATGAAGCAAAGGCGTTGCGAATTCCAGTCATTCGCAAGAAAAATCCGCCCACGACGGCCGGCAAAGCTGCATGGCTGGATTGCGGGCGGTCTATTAGCGCAGCGCGGCGGCGCCGGAGCGGGCGGCGCGGGCCGGCTTGGCCGTCTCGGAGGCTTCCCCGGCGGCGCCGGCGGCCGGCGATAGGCCGACGCGCACCGACATGGCGGCGAAGGCGGCCAGCTCGAAGACGGTGACCGCCAGCACGACCGACAGGGCAACCTGCCAGCCCGGCAGCGCCAGGTTAACGGCGCCGGCGCCGGAGGCGGCGGCGACCAGGGCGGCCAGCAGCGTCAGGGTCAGGAGGCGCACCCGGACGCCGGCCACGAACCCCACCAGTCCCGACATCGCGACGATGAACAGCATGGCCCTTCTCCGGACAAATCCCGATGGCCGGACTATGGCAGGCTGCCCTTAGGACTTTCTTAAAAAAGCCGGTCAGTTTTGACTGAATGTGCCGCGGCAGGCCGTCACGGCGCCGTCGCCAGGCGTTCGAGCGCGGCGCGCGGGTCGAGCCGGCCATCATAGAGCGCCCGGCCGGTGATGGCGCCGTCGAGCACCGCCGCCTCGGGGCGGCACAGCGCCTCGATGTCGTCCATCGACGCGAGGCCGCCGGAGGCGATCACCGGGATGGCGACGGCGCGGGCCAGCTCCAGCGTCGACGCAAGGTTGAGGCCCTTCAAGACGCCGTCGCGGTCGATGTCGGTGTAGACGATGGCGGCGACGCCGGCATCCTCGAAGCGGCGGGCCAGTTCGACCGCCGTCAGCTCGGAACTCTCGGCCCAGCCCTCGACGGCCACCTTGCCGCCGCGGGCGTCGATGCCGACCACGACACGGCCGGGAAAGGCCCTGGCCGCCGCCTTCACCAGCTCCGGATCGCGCAGCGCCACCGTGCCGAGGATGACGCGGGAAACGCCCCGGCCGAGCCAGCCCTCGATCGCCGCGAGGTCGCGGATGCCGCCGCCGAGCTGCACCTTCATGCCCGGCGCCACGGCGGCGAGGATCGCCTCGACGGCGGCGCCGTTGACCGAGCGGCCGGCGAAGGCGCCGTTGAGGTCGACGACGTGCAGCCATGGAAAGCCGATGTCGCGGAAGGCGCGCGCCTGGGCGGCCGGGTCGGCGTTGTAGACGGTGGCGGCGTCCATGTCGCCGAGCTTCAGGCGGACGCAGGCGCCGTCCTTGAGGTCGATGGCCGGGTAGAGAATCACGGGCGCCACCTCAGGAAGTTGGCGATCAGGCCGAGGCCGAGCGTCTGGCTCTTCTCGGGATGGAACTGGGTGCCGGCGATATTGTCGCGGCCGACCATGGCGGTGACCGGCCCGCCGTAGTCGGCGACGGCGACGAGGGCGTCCCGGTCGGCGAGCGTCATGTGGTAGCTGTGGACGAAATAGGCGTGCAGGCCATTGTCGCCGGTCGGCAGCCCCGCGAGGAGGGCGTGCGGGCGGACGACGTGAACGGTGTTCCAGCCCATGTGCGGCACCTTCAGAGCCGGATCGTCAGGGGCGATCGGCACCACCTCGCCGTCGATCCAGCCGAGGCCGTCGGTTACCGTCTTCTCGACGCCGCGCCTTGCCATCAGCTGCATGCCGACGCAGATGCCGAGGAAGGGCCGGCCCTTGCCGAGCACCGTCTCGGTCAGCGCCTCGATCATGCCGGGCACGGCGGCAAGGCCGGCCTTGCAATCGGCGAAAGCGCCGACGCCGGGCAGCACGACGCGGTCGGCGGCGCGCACGGCATCTGGATCGGCGGTGACCAGCACGGCGTCGGCCAGGCCGGCGTCATGCACCGCCCGCTCGAAGGCCTTGGCGGCCGACTTGAGGTTGCCCGAGCCGTAATCGACGATGGCGACGGTCATCAGCGCGCTCCGCTGTCGGGAAAGAGGCCGAGGACGCCGGGCATGACGCGCCGCGCCACCGGATGGGTGGCGGGGGCCACCGGCGCCGGCGGCGGGGCCGGCCGCCGGACGAGCCAGGCCTCGAAGAAGCGGCGCTCGGCCGCCTCGCGGTTCAGGCCCTCGACGACGCCGGCCTCGGAAAAGCCGCGCAGCGCCAGCGTCAGGCGGCGGACGTCACCCGCGACGACGCCGGTGACGATGACCAGCACCAGTTGCAGGCCGCCGGTCACCACCGGACCCAGCCAGGGCGCGGCGACGCGGATCAGCGCCGCCAGCACCAGCCAGCCGACGAGGCCCAGCCATTCGCGATGGCGCAGGAACCACAGCGGGCCGAAGACGAGTGCCCAGAAGGCGAAGCCGTCGCGCACGAGGACGGCGCGCTCGGCGGCTTCCGGCGGCAGGGCGCGCGGCAGATGAACGCTCCAGAGGGCCATGGTCGCCTCCCTTCAGGCTTCGAGCACGCCCTTAGTCGACGGCACGCGGCCGCCCTGACCGGCATCGACGGCAACGGCGAGGCGGAGCGCCCGCGCCAGCGCCTTGAAGCAGCTCTCGGCGATGTGGTGGTCGTTCGATCCGTAGAAGGTCTCGACATGCAGCGTCAGGCCGGCCTGCATGGCGAAGGCGCGGAACCATTCCTCGACCAGCTGGGTGTCGAAGCTGCCGATCTTCGGCGCATGGAAGGCGGTGCGGAAAACGAGATAGGGCCGACCCGAGATGTCGACGACGACGCGGGACAGCGCCTCGTCGAGCGGCAGCGTCACGTCGGCATAGCGGCTGATGCCGGCCTTGTCGCCGAGCGCCTTCCGGAAGCACTGGCCGAGCGCGATGCCGACGTCCTCGACGGTGTGGTGGTCGTCGATGTGGAGGTCGCCCCTCGCCTTGACTTCGAGGTCGATCAGGCCGTGGCGGGCGATCTGGGTCAGCATGTGGTCGAAGAAGCCGACGCCGGTCGCGATGTCGGCCTCGCCGCGGCCGTCGAGGTCGAGGCGGACGGAGATCTCGGTTTCGCGGGTCGAGCGGCTGAGGCTGGCCGTGCGCATGGCTCGGGGTCACTCCTTCGTCGGAATATCCGGCTTCTATCAGGGGTGGACGCAATTGGAAACGGGAAATGCCGCCGGCGCACTGTGGCCCTTCACCGAACAGTGAACGGGAAAGGCCGCATCCGGCCTGTCCTTTTCGCCGCCGATGCCGCATGACGGGCGGCGCTTACCCCTGCCTTGCCGATGACCGACAGCCTCGCCCTTCCCGCCGCTTCCGCCAGCCGCTATTCGCCCGCCGTCGCCCTGACCATGGCGGCGATCGGCTTCATGCAGATCCTCGACAGCGCCATCATCAACACCTCGCTGCCGACCATGGCGCGCGCCTTCGGCGTCGAGCCGATCGACCTGTCGCTGGCCGTCACCGCCTATGTGCTGGCAGCCGCCGCCGCCTCGCCGCTGGCCAACTGGCTGGCCGACCGCTGCGGCGCCCGCCATGTGCTGGTGGCGGCGCTCGTCGCCTTTACGCTGTCGTCGGTGTGGTGCGCGCTCTGCCGGACGCTGCCCGAGCTGATCGTCGCCCGCGTGGTGCAGGGAATCGGCGGCGCGCTGCTGCTGCCGGTCGGCACTGCCGTGGTGATGCGCCGGGCCGCCAAGGCGGATTTCGTGCGCGCCACGGCGCTGATGGTCTGGCCGGCGCTGATGGCGCCGATCGTCGGGCCGGTGCTCGGCGGCGTCATTACCGAGCACCTCGGCTGGCGCTGGAACTTCTGGCTCAATCTGCCGCTCGGCGTCTGCGGCGTGCTGGCCATCCTGCGCCTGGTGCCCAACGAGCGCGGCGACGGCCTCAGGCGGCTCGACGTCACCGGCTTCGCGCTCTCAGCCGCCAGCCTGACGACGCTGCTCGCCGGCTTCCAGCGCTCGGCCGAGGCCGGCGGCGAGCGCATCGTGGCGCTGGCGATGATCGGCATCGGCAGCCTGCTCGGCGTCGCCGCCGTCCGCCACCTCAGGCGCCATCCGGCGCCACTCCTGTCGCTCGGAGCGCTCAGGCGGCCGAGCCTTGCCTATGCCTTCCATCCAGGCGGTCTCTACCGGGTGATCTTCTCGGCGGCGCCCTTCCTGCTGCCGCTGTGGTTCCAGCTCGGCTTCGGCCTGTCGCCGGCCGCCGCCGGCCTGTGGGTGCTGGTCTATTTCGTCGGCAATCTCGGAATCAAGGTGATCACCACGCCGCTGATGCGCCGCTTCGGCTTCCGCCGGGTGCTGGTCGGCGACGGCCTCATGGTGGTGCTGTCGATGGCCGCCTGCGCAGCGGTCGGCTCGCTCGACCATCCCGTCGTCGTGGTGCTGATCCTGCTGTTCGCCGGCTCCGTCCGCTCGGTGCAACTGACCACGCTGACGACGCTGGCCTTCGCCGACGTGCCCGGCGCCGAGCGCGGCAACGCCTCCAACCTGATCGCCATGATGCAGCAGGCCACCCAGGCGGCCGGCGTGGCGGTGGCCGCCTTCAGCCTCACGGTGCTGCAGGCGATGCGCGGCAGCGACCATATCGGCTTGCCCGAGTTGCAGGGCACCTTCTGGATCATGGCCGCCCTGGCGCTGATCGCCAGCATCGCGGCGCGGCGAGTACCGGAGACCTTCGGAGCCGAGGTCAGCGGCGCTCGCTGAGACGATCGCGCGCCCAGCGGGCGGCCTCGGCCACCACCGGGTCGGCATCGTCGAGGAGCGGCGTCAGTGCCGGCACGAGCGACAGGTCGCCGGAGTTGCCGATGGCGATGGCGACGTTGCGCACGAAGCGGCCGCGGCCGATGCGCTTGACCGGCGAGCCGGCGAACAACGCCCGAAAGCCGCCATCGTCGAGCGCCGCGAGGTCGGCCAGCGATGGCGCCATCAGCTCGGGGCGCGGCTTCAGCTTCATCTCGGCCGCCTCGCGGGCGAACTTGTTCCAGGGACAGACGGCGAGGCAGTCGTCGCAGCCGTAGATGCGGTTGCCGAGCAGCGGCCGCAGGTCCTCGGGGATCGGGCCGGCGTGCTCGATGGTCAGGTAGGAGATGCAGCGGCGGGCGTCGATCTGGTAGGGCGCCGGCAGGGCGCCGGTCGGGCAGGCGTCGAGGCAGCGGCGGCAGGCGCCGCAGCGGTCGGCGGCCGGTTGATCGGCCGGCAGCTCGGCGGCGGAGAGAATCACCCCGAGCAGCAGCCAGGAGCCGAAGTCGCGCGACACCAGGTTGGTGTGCTTGCCCTGCCAGCCGAGGCCGGCGAGGCCGGCCAGCGGCTTCTCCATCAGCGGCGCCGTGTCGACGAATACCTTGACGTCGGCGCCGGTGTCGCGGGCGATCAGGCCGGCCACCTCCTTGAGGCGGCCCTTCATCACCTCGTGGTAGTCGCGATGGCGGGCGTAGACGGAGATGTTGCCGACCGCGGGCGTGGCGAGGTTGGCCAGCGCATCGCCCTCCGGCCCGTAGTTCATGCCGAGCACCACCGCCGACCGCGCCTCCGGCCACAGCACGCGCGGGTCGGCCCGCCGGTCAAGCGTCTCCTCCATCCAGGCCATGGAGGCGTGGCGGCCGAGGTCGACGAAGAGGCGCAGACGAAGGCCGGCGTCGGACAGCCGATCGACCGGCGCCACGCCGATCGCCGAGAAGCCGAGGTCGCGGGCGCGGGTCCGCCAGCTCACGGCGCCGCTCCCGGCCGGAGCAACTCAGAAGTCGAGATCGGTGTAGATCGGCGCCGCCGGCAGGCCAGCCAGACGGTCGGCGAGCAGCGTTCGGAAGGTCGGGCGCGACTTGATCCGGGCATACCAGTATTTGGCATTGAGATCCTCGTCCCAGGGGACGTCGCCGACGTAGTCGACCACCGACAGTTCGGCGGCGGCGGCGAGGTCGGCGAAGGTGAGTTGCTCGCCGGATAGCCAGTTGCGCGAGCCGGCCAGCCAGCCGATGTAATGCAGATGGTGCTTGATGTTGACGCGGGCAACCCGCAGCACCTGGTTGTCGGGCGAGCCGCCGCCCAGCTCGCGCGGCAGCTCCAGCTTCATGATCTTCTCATGCAGGAAATACTGCACCGCCTCGTCATGCGTCTTGCGCAGGAACCAGTCGACGAGGCGGCGCATCTCGGCGCGCGCCTCGGGGTGGTTGGGCATCAGGCGGCGGTCGCCGAGCGCGTAGCCGCGCGTTTCGTCGATGTATTCCATGATCGGGCCGGGGCCGACCACCGGCGGACCGTCGTTCTCGACCAGCACCGGCACGCTGCCGGCCGGATTGAGCGCCAGGAACTCGGGCCGGCGCTCCCAGCTCCTCTCGACGACGAGTTCCACCTTGGCGTCGTGCTCGGCCAGCATCAGCCGCACGAAGCGCGAGGTGGTGGAAAAGGGATGATGGTAAAGCTTGAGCATCGTGAACCCGGATCGCCGGCCGCGCCGGCGCCTAGACTGAAAAGCGGCGTCTGGCCGCCGGAGCGGCCGGCGCCGTCCCGGACCCCGCCGGGCCGGCACGGCGGCGGAGCCTCGGCGCTGGCCTATAGAACCGTCGCCATGTATGAACAACCGGTTACCGAATCCTTGCTTTCATCTCACCCATTTTTCATCGAAAGCCCCGCCACATGGATCCGATCGGACTCGTTCAAGCGCTTCTCCTTGGCGTCATCGAGGGTATCACCGAGTTTCTGCCGATTTCCAGCACCGGCCACCTGATCATCGCCGAGCAATGGCTGGGCGTCCGCTCCGACATGTTCAACATCGTCATCCAGGCCGGCGCCATCCTGGCGGTGACGCTGATCTACTGGCGGCGGCTCCTCGGCTTCGTGACGAACTGGCGCGATCCCGAGACGAGGCTCTATCTCGGCAAGCTGATCGTCGCCTTCCTGGTGACCTCCGTGCTCGGCCTGATCGCCAAGAAACTCGGCTTCAAGCTGCCGGAAACGGTGGTGCCGATCGCCTGGGCGCTGGTGATCGGCGGCTTCTGGATGATCCTCGCCGAGCATTACGCCGCCAAGCGGCCGGAAAGCCGCCACATCAGCTGGACGGTGGCTGTGGTCGTCGGCATCGCGCAGGTGGTGGCCGGCGTCTTTCCCGGCACCTCGCGCTCGGCGGCGACCATCTTCGCGGCCATGCTGCTCGGCACCGGCAACCGGGCGGCGGCCACCGAATTCGCCTTTCTGGTCGGCATTCCCACCATGTACGCGGCGAGCGCCTTCGAGCTGGTCGCCACGCTGAAGGACGGCGCCGCCACGGCCGGCGAGGACTGGGCGGCGCTCATCGTCGCCTTCGTCGTGTCGGCGATCACCGCCTTCGTGTCGGTGAAGTGGCTGCTCGGCTACATCCAGACCAACCGCTTCACCGTGTTCGCCGTCTACCGCGTGCTGTTCGGCGCGCTGCTGTTCGCGGCGATCCTGACCGGCTGGGTGAACTGATCAGACCGGCGCCTTGTCGCGGTCGTACTGGCCGTGTGGCCGGAAGCGGACGGCATAATCGGGAAGCACGGCGCCGAGAGCGGTCGGACGGATGCCGAAGGCCTCCAGCGTGCGCCCCTCGGCGACGGCCGCCGCCGACACCACGTTGGCCGACTTCAGGAGTTCCACCTGATCGGCGGTCAGCGGCACGCCAGGCAGGCGGGCGACGAGCGCCGCGAGGCCAAAAGGCAGCGTCAGGAAGCGCCGGCGGCGCTCGGAGGCGTCGAGCAGGCATTCGAGGGCGGCGCG
The DNA here is from genome assembly GCA_001603295.1 of Rhodobacterales bacterium Alpha_02. Classification (GTDB taxonomy): domain Bacteria; phylum Pseudomonadota; class Alphaproteobacteria; order Rhizobiales; family Pleomorphomonadaceae; genus Pleomorphomonas. The sequence goes on along the minus strand of LUYO01000007.1, from coordinate 7,420 downwards.
GAAGGTCAGTACCTCGGGGCCGCCCAGTTCGTAGACGCGGCCGCCGGGCACGGCACCGTCGACGGCGGCGGCCACCGCCGTGGCGACATCGCCGACGAACACCGGCTGTAACGGCGTGTGGCCGCCGCCGATCAGCGGCAGCACCGGGCTCAGCATGGCGATCTCGCCGAACAGGTTGAGGAAGCGGTCCTCCGGGCCGAACACCACCGAGGGCCGCAGTACCACCGCGTCGGGCATGGTCTCGAACACCGCCGCCTCGCCGGCCGCCTTGGTGCGGGCATAGAGCGAGGCCGAGGCTGGATCGGCGCCGATGGCCGAGACGTGAACAAGGCGAGTGATCCCTGCGGCGGCCGTCGCCTCGGCGACGGCGCGGGCGCCGAAGGCCTGCACGGCGGCGTAGGTCTGGCGGCCGGAGGCGGCGAGGATGCCGACCAGATTGACCACGGCGTCGGCACCGGCCACCGCCCGGTCGACCGAGGCGCGGTAGCGCAGATTGGCCTGCATCGGCATGATCTGGCCGACGCCGCCGAGCGGCTGCAGATGGGCGGCGAGGTCGGGCCGGCGGCAGGCGGCGCGGATGCGCCAGCCGTTCCGCGCCAGGGCGCGCACGACGTGGCGGCCGAGGAAGCCGGAGGCGCCGAACACGGTGACGATCGGCTGCTCTTCTCGAACGAGGGTCATGACACTCTCCCCAAGCATAGGCTGCGGCGGCCGGCCTGCCATCAACGGGCCAGCAAAAGCGAATTATTACGGCAGGATGCGGCATTCTGTACAGACCGGACAGCGTAGCATTCCGTAAGCTGGAGCAATTTGCCGACACGACCCGAAATGGCGGTTGACAACGCCGCGCCGACCCCGTATTCACGCCGCCAGCCGACGACCCCTGTGCCCAGGTGGCGGAATTGGTAGACGCGCACGGTTCAGGTCCGTGTGCCGCGAGGCGTGAAGGTTCGAGTCCTTTCCTGGGCACCATCGTCCGATCCAAATGATCGGTACGAAAGGTCTCTACCATCGACGGTGATGATCAACCTGCCTTTCCGGCAGGTTTTTTCATGCCCGTATCGTGCCTTCTGCCGGGCGCGGGGCAGCTCTGCGGCAGATCGTTTTAGAGCCATTCCAGTCTTGCCCGGAGGCGCGACGGCGCCTATCGAGGCGCGTGCAACCGACGACACGCGCCGGCGCGCCGCGGCATGGGGCCGCGACGAAACGCCCTGCCCTTCCGGGAAAGAAACACGATGATTGCCCAGCGCCTCACCGACGACATCCACCTGTTCCGCGCCATCGACTGGGACCGCAAGCTGTTCGACGAACTGGTGCCGCTGCCCGAGGGAACGACCTACAACGCCTATCTCGTCCGGGGCCGCGACAAGACGGCGCTGATCGACACCGTCTACCCGCCGAAGGTCGAGGAACTGATCGCCGCGCTGAAGGCGGCCGGCGTCGAGCGGCTCGACTACATCGTCGCCAACCATGCCGAGCAGGACCACACCGGCGCCATCCCGGCACTGCTCGCCCTCCACCCCGAGGCGAAGGTGGTGACCAACGCCAAGTGCAAGCGCTTCATCCTCGACACGCTGCCGGTGGACCGCGACGCCTTCATCACCGTGCGCGACGGCGGCAGCCTCGACCTCGGCGGCAAGACGCTGACCTTCCACCTGACGCCCTGGGTGCACTGGCCGGACACCATGGTGACCTTCGCCGTCGAGGACCGGATCGCCTTCACTTGCGACTTCCTCGGCGCCCATTTCGCCACCACCGAGCTTTACGCCCGCGACGAAGCGCAGGTGGCGATCTCGGCCAAGCGTTACTACGCCGAGATCATGATGCCCTATCGCGGCTTCTCGGCCGATGCGCTCGCCAAGGTCGAGGCGCTCGATCCGGTCTTGGTGGCGCCCAGCCACGGTCCGGTGCACGACCGGCCGGCCTTCATCTTCGACCTCTACCGCGGCTGGACGTCGGACGAGGTGAAACCCCTCGTCGTCATCCCCTACGTGTCGATGTACGAGAGCACGGCGAAGATGGTCGCCTATCTCACCGACCGCCTCGCCGAGCGCGGCGTCGCGGCGCAGCCGGTCAGCGTCGTCGATCTCGACAGCGGCGCGCTGGCGATGAGCATCGTCGATGCCTCGGGAATCGTCTTCGCCTCGCCGACCGTGCTCGGCGGCCCGCATCCCAGCCTGGCGGCGGCGGCGATCCTGATCAACGCGCTCGCCCCCAAGACGCGGCAGGTGGCGGTGATCGGCTCGTTCGGCTGGGAGGGCAGTCTGCCGGAGCAGGTGATCGGCCTGCTGCCGCGCCTCGAGGCCGAGGTGCTGGAGCCGGTGATGGCCAAGGGCCTGGCGCGCGAGGAGACCCTCGCCGAGATCGCCCGCCTCGCCGACCAGCTTGCCGGCCTCAAGACCGCCGAGGCGGCGGCGGCCTGAGCCTGCGAGGCCGGACGGCGGCACAATTTCCTTGCGCTCCGCCGTCCGGCGCCCGCATATACGGCGGATCGCTTTCCGGAGCCGGCGCCGCCGGCCGTCTTCTCGGGCATCTTTCCATCCGAAAAGTCTGCAACTTTTCGGGCGGATGCCTCAGCCACAGAGTTCCGCCATGACCATCCGCCTCCACACCGGCGACCTGCCCGACCTCGACGCCTACGGCGACGTCGTCGCCATCGACACCGAGACCCTCGGCCTCAACCCGCACCGCGACCGCCTCTGCGTCGTGCAGCTGTCGCCGGGCGACGGCTCGGCCGATGTGGTGCAGATCGCCAAGGGCCAGACCGCGGCGCCCAATCTCGTCCGCCTGCTCACCGATAACAGGCGCATCAAGGTGTTCCACTTCGCCCGCTTCGACATCGCCGTGCTGAAGCAGACCTTCGGCGTCACGGTGGGACCGATCTTCTGCACCAAGATCGCCTCGCGGCTCGTCCGCACCTACACCGACCGACACGGCCTGAAGGACGTCACCAAGGAACTCCTGGGCATCGATATCTCCAAGGCGCAGCAGTCGTCGGACTGGGGCGCCGCGACTCTCAGCCCGGCGCAGCTCGACTATGCCGCCTCGGACGTGCTCAACCTCCATGCCCTCAGGACGCGGCTCATCGCCATGCTGGAGCGCGAGGGGCGGATGGAGATGGCCGAGGCCTGCTTCCGCTTCCTGCCGACCCGCGCCGACCTCGACCTCGCCGGCTGGGCCGAGGAAGACATCTTCGCCCATAGCTGAGACCGGCCGGGATCATCGCCAGGAGCCGCCCGTGGGGCCGATCTTTCTGGCGAGGCCCCGAAAGGCACAAAGCGGAGCGTAAAGCCGCTGCCGGACGATGGCCTGAATGTGATCGCCTGCCACTCGCAGCGCGGCAAGCGTTGGTTTATCTTCTCGGTTTATACTTGATGCACGGCACGGGGCCGCGACCTCGCTCGCCGGCAGGATGGCAGGATGACAGGCATCGCAGCGAACGGCGCTTTCGACGGCGGCCGCCCGGCAGCGTCCGGCGGCGACGTACGCGCGCGCCTGTTCGAGGCGGCGGCGAGGGAAAGCCGGCGGGTCCACCGGCTGCGCCTGATGCTGCCCGCCCTCGGCGCGCTGTTGTGCCTCATGGTAATCGGCGCCACCATCGTCAGCCGCATCACCATCAGCCTCGGCATCGGCGATCTCAGGATCACCACCGAAGGCCTCGCCATGGACGCGCCGCATCTCTCCGGCAGCGACGGCAAGGGCCGCACCTATGCCGTCAGCGCCGAGAGCGCCATCCAGGATCTCTCCGACACCAGGGTGATCCGCCTCAAGGGCATCGAGGCCAGCGTCACCCAGGCCGACGGCAGTCAGGCCCGGCTCACCGCCGACGGCGGCGTCTACAATGCCGCCGCCCAGACGCTGGTGCTCAAGGACAACATCCGTCTGGCCAATTCCGACGGCTCGGGCGGCGCGCTGAACCGCGCCGAGATCGACCTTGCCACCGGCTCGCTTTCCTCCGACAGCCCGGTCGCCTTCTCCTCCCGCCTCGGCGAGATCAACGCCGAGAAGATGGGCGTCGCCAAGAAATCGGGGACGGTCACCTTCTCCGGCGGCGTCCGCATGACCGTCGATCCCACGGTCCGGCCCGGCGACGCGAACGGAACCCCTTCCAACCAGCCGGAGAAGGCCCCGGAGTCCAATCCTTGAGCATGGTCCGGCCCGTTTCATCCGGACCGGACGTGCTCCAGCCGCCTCGCCGAGGCAGAAGGCAAACGAAGATGACGGTCCGCACGCCTTGCTTCCCAATCCTCCGCCGCGCCGCCGCGGCCGGCCTCGTCCTCGCCTTCGCCCTGGCACCGGCGCTGGCCGCCGAGCAGACGGCCAAGCTGCCGCCCACCGCCTACCAGGGCCTCGGCATGTCCTCCGACCAGCCGATCCAGTTCGAATCCGAGCAGCTCGAGGTGCACGACCAGGACAAGACGGCGGTGTTCACCGGCCACGTCATCGTCCGCCAGGGGACGACGGTGCTGAAGACCGACCGTCTCACCGTGTTCTACGCCGGCTCGGCGACCGGCGAGGGGCCGCAGCAGGTGAGCCGCCTCGAAGCGACCGGCAGCGTGCTGGTCACCTCGCCCAACCAGACGGCGAGCGGCGACGCCGCCACCTTCGACACCGCCGCCAACACCATCGTGCTGACCGGCAACGTCGTGCTCACCCAGGGCGACAACGTCATCCGCGGCGCCAAGCTGTTGATCGACATCAACACCAGCCAGGCCAAGATGCTGGGCGGCCGGGTGCAGATGCTGATCGCGCCGAAGTCGCTCGGCACCAAGGGCTGACGCCCCTTTCTCCGGATACCAGACCCTTGCTCAAGCGCTTCTCCCGCACCGAGGCCGGTCCGCCGCCGGCCGCCGCCGACACCTCCGACCTCGCCGTCTTCGACCTCGTCAAGACCTTCGGCCAGCGGCCGGTGGTGCGCGGCGTCTCCATGCAGGTGCGGCGCGGCGAGGCGGTCGGCCTGCTCGGCCCCAACGGCGCCGGCAAGACGACGCTGTTCTACATGATCACCGGGCTGATCCCGGCGGACGGTGGCCGCATCTTCCTCGACGGTCACGACGTCACCGGCTACCCGATGTTCCGCCGCGCCCGGCTCGGCATCGGCTATCTGCCGCAGGAAGCGTCGATCTTTCGCGGCCTTTCGGTCGAGACCAATATCCGCGCCGTGCTTGAGCTGGTGGAGCCCGACCGCGACGCCCGCGAGGCCGAACTCGACGCGCTGCTCGACGAGTTCCACCTCGCCCATCTGCGCCGCCAGCCGGCCATCGCGCTGTCGGGCGGCGAGCGGCGGCGCGCCGAGATCGCCCGGGCGCTGGCCAGCCGGCCGGTGTTCATGCTGCTCGACGAACCGTTCGCCGGCGTCGACCCGATCGCCGTCGGCGACATCCAGGCGCTGGTGCGCCACCTCACCGGCCGCGGCATCGGCGTGCTGATCACCGACCACAACGTGCGCGAGACGCTCGGCCTGATCGACCGCGCCTATATCCTGCACTCCGGCATGCTCTTGGTGGAAGGCACCCCCGACGACATCATCGCCGACGCCGACGCCCGCCGCGTTTACCTCGGCGAGCAATTTAGCCTTTGATACCGGCTTTTCCTGGGTTATGAAGCAAGAAGCGGACCAGATTCGGTCCGCGACTTGCCTTTTCATGGCATCCGCCTCGGCGGGAGAGACGGGGATTGCTCGATGGCGCTGTCGGCGCGGCTCGAACTCAGGCAAAGCCAGTCGCTGGTGATGACGCCGCAGCTGATGCAGGCCATCAAGCTGCTTCAGCTCTCCAACATGGATCTCGTCGCCTATATCGAGCAGGAACTGGAGCGCAACCCGCTCTTGGAACGCGCCGACGACGGCGACGGCGAGGCGCCCGCCCCCGAGCCGCCGGACGTCGACACGCCGGTCCGGGCCGACGCGCCGGACTGGTTCGAGACCGAGGGCGCGCCGAGCCCGGAGCGGGTGGCCAACGTTCTCGACACCGACATCGGCAACGTCTACCCCGACGACACCGGCCAGCCGGAGCGGCCGGCGCTCGACGTCGGAGCGCTTGGCGGCAGCGACTGGGCGTCGGTCGGCCGCGGCGGCAGCGGCGAGGACTACAGCCTCGAAAGCTTCGTCGCCGGCGAGATCAACCTGGGCGATCACCTCGCCGAGCAGTTGGCCGTCGCCATCACCGACCCGGCGCTGCGTCTCATCGGCCACGACCTGATCGATCAGGTGGACGAGGCGGGCTACCTACGCGCCGATCTCGCCGCCACCGCCGAGCGGCTGGGCGCGCCACTCGCCGATGTCGAGGCGGTGGTCGCCGTGCTCCAGACCTTCGAGCCGACCGGCATCTGCGCCCGCAACCTCGCCGAATGCCTGTCGCTGCAACTGGCCGAGAAGAACCGGCTCGACCCGGCGATGCAGGCGCTGGTCGGCCATCTCGATCTGCTCGCCCGTCGCGACCTGCCGGCGCTCAGGCGCCTCTGCGGCGTCGACGACGAAGACCTTGGCGACATGATCAAGGAGATCCTGGCGCTCGACCCCAAGCCCGGCCACGCCTTCGGCTCGACGCCGGTGCAGACCGTGGTGCCGGACGTCATGGTGCAGCCGGCCGCCGATGGCGGCTGGACGGTGGAACTCAACACCGACACGCTGCCCCGGGTGCTGGTCAATCAGACCTATTACGCCGAGGTGTCGAAGACGGCGCGCGACAGCGAGAAGTCCTATCTCGGCGAATGCTTCCAGTCGGCCAACTGGCTGACCAAGAGCCTCGACCAGCGGGCGAAGACCATACTCAAGGTGGCAACCGAGATCGTCCGCCAGCAGGACGGCTTCCTGACCCACGGCGTCGCCCATCTCCGGCCGCTCAATCTCCGGATGATCGCCGACGCCATCGGCATGCACGAATCCACCGTGTCGCGCGTCACCTCCAACAAGTACATGGCGACGACGCGCGGCATCTTCGAGCTGAAGTATTTCTTCACCGCCTCGATCGCCTCGGCCGAGGGCGGCGACGCCCATTCGGCGGAGGCGGTGCGCCATCGCATCCGCCAGCTGATCGACGCCGAGACCGCCGACGACGTGCTGTCGGACGACACGCTGGTCAGGATGCTGCGCGACGGCGGCGTCGACATCGCCCGCCGCACGGTGGCCAAGTATCGGGAAGCATTACGCATTCCCTCCTCGGTGCAACGCCGCCGCCTGAAGCAGCTTGCCGGCGGGTAAATTCCCTGTAACCTTTCCGAAATACGGGATCATCCGGAAGGCGGATTGATATCGCCGCCGCCGGGCGCCACATCTCAAGCATGCGGGCGCGTCGCCCGGCAACGCAGATTCCGGGGAGGTGCTTTCCGCTTTTCCGCTTCACGAGCCGATCGGCGCGCCGCCCTTCCCAGACCACTCGGCGGGCGGAATCGTGAAGCGGCGATACGATCCGCCGGCGGG